>JAFRZC010000058.1 GCA_017442765.1 Prevotella sp.
AAGTTAAAGAAGTTAAGAAGTTAAGCCATTAGAAACAGCCTGCTTGTGCAAGTGATAAAAAACTAATGGCTTAACTTCTTAACTTCTTTAACTTCAATAACTTCAGAACTTGCGAAAGTTGAGAATTATGAATTATAACCAGCTCAACCGCCACGAGCGCGACAGCCGCCTGCACTTCGATGCCCGTGAGCACGTCTATACGATTGACGGAGAGGTGTTCCGCTCCGTCACCTCCGTTGTAGAGAGTTGTTTCGAGCAATTCGACACCGACTACTGGGCAGAGAAGAAAGCCCCCGCCCTCGGGCTCACCCCCGAGGAGCTCAAGGCCCGGTGGGCACGCAAAGGCGAGATCGCCCGCACCCTCGGCACGCAGATGCATGAGAAGATAGAACGCTACTACCTCGGACTGCCCAACCAGACCGACGACACCTATCAGCTCTTCCTCTGCTTCGCCCAGCAATGCCATCTCACACCCTACCGCACCGAGTGGGCTATCTTCGACGAGGACAGCCGCGTCGCGGGAACACTCGACTTCCTCAATCTGGAAGACGGCGTGTTCACCATCTACGACTGGAAGCGCAGCAACAAAATCCTCTACCACGGACAGCCCGACACCGTCAGCCGCTTCGGAAAGAAGGCACTCGCACCCATCAGCCACATCCCCGACACCACCTACTGGCACTACGCCCTGCAAGTGAGCATCTATCGCTACATCCTCGAGAAAAACTACCACATCCGTACCGCTGCAGGCCGCCTCGCCATCTTCCATCCCGACTACCACCAGCCGCACGTCGTAGAAGTGCCCTACCTCCGCGACGAAGCCATCGCCGTGCTGCGACATCGCAAATAGTCACCCATAGACACTAAACACCAAACACCAAACACTAAACTCTAAACCGCTGAAAATCAGACGACAGTCAACCGTCGGCACCTACTAAAAAAATGTCATTTTAGGCTACAAAACAAGAGAAACGCTGCCTAAAATCGACATTTTATTTTCTTTTTCACCTTTAACTTTGCAACCGCTTTTTCAAAAAATCACGTGCAAAAAGTCACGCGCCGGACAATTCGCAAGGCGCAAGGAAAAACATTTGACATACCATAATTTAATTAATTCAAAAAAACGAAAAAGATGAAAAAGAAAATGAAGACAAGTGGCAAGCTATTGCTGGCTATGCTGCTTCTGACCTTCCCGACGATGAGCCGCGCCTATACGGTAGGACAAATCGTTACAATCGGCCAAAACACCTATCAAGTGCTGACAGCAACAGCACCCGACTTTACGCTGTGTTTTCTTGGCACCACCGTCTCGGGCGAACTGGTTATCCCAGCAACAGTAGACGATGGTATTGACGTGGTGTTTACCATCACTGAAGTTGGTGGCAACGAAGCCTACAAGTGTCCCAACGTCACCTCAGTGGTGTTGCCCGAGACCGTCACTAAAATTAAATCTGGCAGCTTCACTGGTGCTGCGCTGGAAAGTCTCTACATTCCCAAGAGCGTGATTGAATACAGCTATAGTGCTGGATATACCTGGAAAAATGCACCTGTATGCACAGTTCATCCCGACAATCCGGTCTTCACCGTTGACAGCGACGGAGCACTTTACTCCAAGGATATGACAGGTCTCTACAATGTTCCTTCGTCAGTGGCATTGGACAACGGCACGTACACCGTGGCCGAGAGCGTCACCGATATTTACTGGGATGCTTTTCTGCAAAACAGGAATCTGACGAAACTTATTCTTCCTCCAAATCTACAGTCCGTCCAACTCAAATTCCCCACCATCACGTACGGCTGTCCAAACCTTGAAGCATACGAAGTTGCGGATGGAGGAACGACTACTTTCCATGCTATCGACGGTGTGCTCTTCAACGGAAACACACTCGTTGACTATCCGGAAGGTAAGAAAACCACGAACTATACTGTTCCAGACGGTATTACTGAGATTGCTACAAATGGTATTGTCGGTAATTCTCACATGCAAAGTATTGACCTGAATGATGTAACGAACTTACACGAAAGCTCCATTCTCAATGACTATGATTTGAAAACGGTTGTGTTGCCCAAAAACTTACAACTTGAGGGTATAGAAGGCGCAATTGCGGGTTGCATGGCCATAGAAGAGTATGTTGTTCCCGACGACTGTGTGAACTTCGCAGGTGTTGACGGTGTGGTCTTCTCCAAAGATATGAAGACACTCTATTTCTATCCACCCAACAAAGCTGGCGAAAGCTATGACATCCCCACGAGTGTTGAGAAAATAGGAGCCCAAGCTTTCCGTCTTGCCAGAAACATTACCACTTTGGAGGTTCCGAAGAGCGTGACGGAGATTGGTAAACAGGCTTTCCGCGATATGCGGAGACTTGAAACCGCGACATTTGCGGAGCCAGCATCTATAGAGGGGTTTGGTGATAACATCTTTATGGATTGTCATTATCTGACAGAAGTGACGTTACCCTCATCGCTCACTAGAATAGACAACGCATATTACAACTGTGAAAACTTGAAAATCATTAACGTTCCTGACGGTTCACAGCTGAGAAATATTGCCGGATCTGCTTTCACTACCAATAAGGCCCTGGAGGAGTTTAACTTCCTCGGCAGTTGCGAACTGAAGACCATCGGCTCGAATGCGTTTGCCAATCTGACAAACCTGACTTCGTTTGATGTTCCTAAGACAGTAACACAAATCTCGGCGAATGCCTTTTCTGGTTGTAGCAGTCTGGCTACCGTGACATTTGCTGAAGACGCAGAGCTTACATCTGTGCATGCAGGTGCTTTCGCCGACTGTGGCCTGACAGCTATCACGATTCCTGAAAGTTTGGCACGGATTGGCGCGGAGGTGTTCCGCAACTGCGCTGTGCTGGAGACGGTGAATCTCTCAGCCAACGTAACATACGTAGATTCCCAAGCCTTCAAATATTGTAACAATCTGGCCGAGATCAACGTTGACAAGGACAATACGACCTATTCGAGCGTTGACGGCTATCTGCTGACTGCCGACAAAGAGACGCTCGTGCTCTTCCCCCCGGGAAAGGCCAACAGTAAGTTTACCCTGTTGCCCCCCTCCATCACGAAGATTGGCGACTATGCCTTCTATGCCTGCGAGAAACTGGAGAACGTCATCATCCCCAACAAGGTCAATACCATTGGCAAGCGTGCGTTCGGCCTGTGTACCAACCTGAATACCATCACCTTCCTCAGCGATGAGGTTATCGACCCCGCCAACATCGACCAGGAACCCAACTCCATGAGCTTCGACGACGGCACCAACGTAGCAGGAAACCAGTTCGAGAAAATCGACACCTATGTCCGCCCACACCTGCAAGAAGCATTCCGGAACAACGAGTTCTACCAGAAATTCCGCGTTGTGGGCACATCGTTCAAAGATGGAGACAACGAATATCTGCCCGTCTCTGAGAATACCGTCGATCTGCTGGCAGCCGGCACCAAGGACTATACCTTCGTGATACCGACCACCGCCACCGGTAATGTGCTGGTGAGCAACGACGGCACGACCAACGAGAAAACCTACAACGTGGGTCTCATCGGCGACTATGCCTTCCAGAACACCACTGCCGACGTTCACGAAGTGGTTGTTAAAAACAATGTGGAATACATTGGTGCCAAGGCTTTTATGACCAATATTGACAACAACAGCAGTACGATAGAAAATGTCTTCTTCATAGAGTCGAATCCGACGAACCGGATGCTCGGCACCACGCGCTTCGAACTCGACGAGACGGGCAACAACTACAACGAGTTTGCAGCCAGCACAAATGTCTATGTAAAGAAGTCGGCATTAGACACCTACACACAGGCATGGACAAAAACCACCTACGACCGTGCCACCCACAGCTACCTGCCCAGCCCCTACGACTTCACGTCGCAGATAGACTATCGCATTCCCGGCGTGAACATTAACAATAAGTATGCGACATTCGCGCGTGAGTTCGACACGGACTTCTCCGATTATTTCACCGACAAGGGAAACCTTGAAATTGCCGCCTTTGTGGCCGCAGAGACTGGTTTCCTGCAAGGTCACGGCGACTATGGAACCAGTGAATACCGCATCCGCATGAGCAGCATCGACGAAAACGGCGGCAATAGTTCCTGTGCATACGTGCCCGCCAATACGGGTGTACTGTTGAAAGTGCTTGATCAGGATGCTACCGTGCAAGATTTCTATTACACCATCGGTGAGCAGGACAACCAAGCCTACAACGTCACCGGTAACATCATGACTGGTGTGACGGTCAATCCTGCCAACAATGTGGAAGCCACTACCGACGAACCCATCTACGTGATGCAGGGCGGTGTGTTCCGTCCAATCACCTCGACACTTGCAACCTTCCCCGTCCACAAGGCCTACATGAAAACCGGCCCGCTGCCTTCCGGAGCAAAGGTTGTCATTACCTTCGATGAGGATAGCACGACGGGAATCGATATAATGCATAATGAAGAACGCGTAATGCATAATGGCTCAGATGCAGTTTACGACCTTAACGGCCGTCGCACCGGTAACAACGTCCCGTTGCAGAAGGGTATCTATATTTATAAAGGCAAAAAAATAGTGATAAATCAATAGACATTTAAATTAGAATTATGAAAAAGAAACAGTATATAAAACCATTGACTGAGAGTTTGAAAATCAGATTGACAAATCTTATGATCACGGCCAGCCCAGGTGTTGGCGGTGATTATGACCCTGAAATGCCCATAGACGCAAAATCAAATTTCTTCGATGAAGACGACGAAGAGGATTTTCTGACACCGGCTTCATTCTCTTTATGGAACTAAAAGGGTGTTCTGCCAGATATGAAAATACAAGATGCAAGAGAGGATTTCCACCGTCAAATGAGGAAAAAGAACAGGCTTGAGACGCTTCAGGAGTTCGCCTTTATGCTGCTTACAGTCATCTGCTTTCTCATATTGTGTGCGATTACCTATCTCTATATTCTCAATTAAAAACCATCGCTCCCCAAATGGAAAAATATTCACAAGGGTAACGACAGTTTTATATAAAGAGTGAAAAATCTTTATACGAAAATCGCGCCGCAGAGTGTATCTTTGCAGAAGAATTAAATAAAACAGGCTACGTCTCAGCAATTTAAGCAAGCTTGATTGCTTTCGACTTGCACTGTTTTTAGCTGCGCTCGGCATAGCTCAAGCAAGCTTGGCTCTGCCCTCGCTGGCAAAATCTTTGCATTGCAAAAACGCACAAGCGGTGCGATTTTAAAGATATACGCTATCCTTTAATGTTTCAAGAGTTTTAAATGTTTTTTAAAAAGTGGATTTAATGGTTGTTATGATTATAAGCCATTGGGATTTAACACCGTAAGTCAGTCATTTTATGTTTCAGGATAGCATTTGCGGGAGAGGGGCTGTGATAGTTCCTCTTCCGCTTTTAATGGAATTGCCTACGGCGCCATCCAGATTTCCACGCTGGCAGACAATCAAAAAACGAATGGTCTGCGGAAGTCTGCGGGGCGAAGACTAAGGTTTTGAGGTGCAAAAGCCATGTTTCTCCGGTACAAAATATATGTTTCCGCGGTTTTTGCTTATATGCAAAAGCCTTTTCGCTTATAAGCAAAAGGCCATGCGGCTACAAGCAAAAGGCCTTGCGCTTACAGGCAAATCCCCGTTCTAATAAGTGAAAAGTGATAAGTGATAAGTGCCTTTTAAATCCGTTTAAAATGCTGACTTTTTTATGCCGCGCGTGACTTTTTAAGACAACCTTGTTGCTAACTTTTCAGAAAAGTCCCTGCCCGAATGAATTTTTTGTATTAACTTTGCAGCGGATTAAGGATAAAAAGATTAGTTGATGAATAGAAAAAAAATTAAGGTTTACCTCTGTTACTTTTTATTACTGAGTTTTACCATTCTGACGGGTCCTTCGTGTTCAAGAAAAGAGTCGCGGGCGGCAAACACCACCCCACAACGCCCGTCGTCGAGATACGAAGACCTGACCAAGCGGCTGAACTCGCTGAATCTGCGGAGCAATCTGCCGGCGCATCGGGTGAATGAGATGAAGGGCGACATCAGTTTCAGCCAGGGCAACTATTTCGAGGCCCAGAAGTACTACCGGCGCGTCATCAACGACTTTCGCGTCCGTGACAGCCTGAGCGTGATGATGCGGCTGGAGCTGATGCTCATGCTGTCGTTCGACCGCATGGGCGATTATTCGCTGATGGCTCATTCCATTGAGGACTATGAGGCCTCGGCGCAGAAGGTGGGCAGCCCGGTCTATCTGGCCACCGTGCCGTTTTTCAAGGGTAAGGTGGCTTACTATCGGGGTGAGTCGGAGAAGGGCTACGCGCTGATGCGGCAGGGCATTGACATGATGCGACGGGCCAAGGGCGACGGGAAGGACGACTACCTGATGTATTTCTACAACAGCGCGCTGAAGATGCTGCAGAAGGACAAGATGCCGAAGAGAGCTATTGTCCTGCTGAAGGCTATGGAGGAAATGTTCAGCTATCCGCACAGAGACTCGGGCTCTGTCGCCTTCCCCTACGAGACTTATCTGAAGGAATACTACGGCTGCCGGGCCATTACACTCCAGCGCATCGGGCATGAGGAGGAGGCGGCTGCCTACTACAACAAGTTCCTCGCCATGGCGCAGGTCTATATCTTCGATCTCAAATGCATAGAGGCGTATCTGTTTGAGAAAAAGCTCTACGACGACATCATCCGCTTCGGCAAACTGCGTCTCGATTTTCTTATCGCTTCCGGCGACACGCTCAACAGCAATACGATGCCGCTCTACAGGCTGATGGCAAAGGCATACGCCGAGAAGGGACTCTACGACGAGGCGATAGAATGTTACAACCTGATGGACAAAAGCAACGAGGAACTCACACGCATGGGCGAACTGAGTGCCATCGACGAGATCTCCGCCAATTACAGCACCCACATTGCCGCACTCGACAAGCAACGCAAAGAACACAGATCCAGACTCGTCTATATCCTTATCATCGTAGGCATTGTCATCGTCATGACCGCGCTGACAGTGATCAAGACTATTCAATATAACAAGATTATCAAGCGGAAAAACCTCTCACTGGTGAAGACTGTCGATGAGCTGATGAAAAGGCCTCCCTCCATCTCCCCCGAGGGGAAGGGTTCGCCCCCCTGTAGCCCCTCTCCCTCGGGGGAGATGGAGGGGGGCTTGCGACGGAAGTCGATGGAGTCGCTCACCGACTATCAGGAACGGAAAACGTTTGCCCGCATGAACCACGACATCGTGGAGAAGAAGCTCTACCTCGACCCCAATCTCTCTCGCGCGACATTGCTGGAGAAATACAATATCCCGCGAAACAATTTCTCGCCAATGTTCCAGAAGTTCACCGGCACATCATACACCACATACATCAACAACCTGCGGCTTGAGGAGGCTGCAAGAATGCTGAAGGAGCAGCCGAACTACACCATTGAGTCGATAGCCACAGACAGCGGTATCCCATCGGTGGCTACGCTCTACAGACTCTTCGCGCAGCGATACGGCATGACTCCGGCGGAGTATCGCCAGACGGTGCTGCTGTCTGAGTCCATGAGAAACGAGGATGTAGAGGAGGGTGAAGAGTGAAGAGTGAAAAGTGAAAAGTAATTAAAAATTATGCATTATGCATGATGGATTATGAATTATTTACTATCTTTGCAGAAAATTTGCTGCGCTCGGCATAGCTCAAGCAAGCTTGGCTTTGCTCTTGCTGGTAAAATCTTTGCAGAAAATTTAAATCCACTATAGAATATGAAAAAAACAATGTTACTGATGGCAATGTTGCTCGTGTCGGTCATGAGCTTTGCCAAGGATTACAAGACACTGGTCGTTACGGTCAGCCCGCAGATGCGCTGTGCCAATTGTGAAACTAAAGTGAAAACTGCCTTGCAGCAGGTGGATGGTGTGAAAGAGGTTCAGACCTGCCTGCAGTCGCAGATGGTTGCCGTGAAGTACGATGGTCAGAAGACCAGTAAGGGCAAACTCGTCAAGGCATTCAAGAAGATTGGCTACGATGCAAAGGTTGCTGATAGGAAGTGCAATAAAGAAGGCAAAAAATGCGATAAGAAGCATAAAGATTGCGACAAGGCCAAGAAGGAGTGCACTGGTGAGCATGGCTGCGACAAAGCCAAGAAGGAGTGCACTGGTGAGCATGGCTGCGACAAAGCCAAGAAGGAGTGCACTGGTGAGCATGGCTGCGACAAAGCCAAGAAGAAGTGCGGTAAGCAATAATCAGATAGTATAAGATGAAAAAAGTCCTTGGTAGTTGATACCAAGGACTTTTTGTTTGATTTAGCCGAGGATTTGTGCGGCATGGTCTTTGGTCTTCACCTCCTTTGGGGTGATGATGCGCTCGACGATGCCTTCCTCATTAATGATGAACGTGGTGCGGAACGTGCCGAAATACTTGCGTCCGTACATCGACTTCTCACCCCATGTGCCGAATGCCTCGTGGAGGGTGTGCTCCGTGTCGGCAATGAGCGGGAAGGGCAGCTCGTTCTTGGCGATGAACTTCTGGTGGCTCTTCTCGTCCTGCACGCTCACGCCTACGACGGCATAGCCCTGCCGACGCAGCTCAGCGTAGTTGTCGCGCAGGTTGCAGGCTTGTGCCGTGCAGCCGCTCGTCATGTCCTTCGGGTAGAAGTAGAGCACCAGTTTTTTCCCTTTGAAATTGCTCAGGCGGATTTCTTTGCCGTTCTCGTCGCGCCCTAATACCTCGGGCGCCTTGTCTCCAATCTTTATCATAATTAATTAAGAATTTAGAATTAAGAGTTAAGAATTAAGAATCATAATTATCCATTATCCATTGTCAATTATCAATTACAAGGCGATGTTCACGCCTGCCATGACGGTTGCGCGGGGCATGGGATAGCCATAGACCAGCTCATACTTGCGGGCCAGCAGGTTCTCGCCTTTTACCCACAGACCGACGTGGCGCAGCAGCTGATAGCCGAACGTGGCATTGAGGAGAAATACATTCTCTGTCACGGGATTGTTGCCGACCTGGGTGTAGAGTCCCGAGAGGTGTTGCAGTCCGGCGGCAGCGTTCCACCGTCCCTGTGCGTAGTTTGCGCCGAGATAGGTCTTCAGCTTCGGCGCGCCGACGATGGGGTTTGTCATGTGGAGCATGCTCAGGTTGTTGTTCAGCTGCCAGTGGCGGTTGATGCGCCACGCCCATTCCAGTTCAAAGCCGCTGTTCTCGGTGCTTCCCGTGTTCACGTTACGGGGCTTGCCATCTACCTGAACCGTTTGAATCATGTTGTCGGCATTGATGTAGAAGAGGTTTACGCCGTATGTCAGCGTTCCGTCGAAGAGCCGCTGTTTCCACGACAGCTCATAGCTCCACATCCGTTCGGGGCGCAGCTCTTCGTTCGAGGGCGGGTAGAGATACATCTCGCGCATGGTGGGATTGCGGAATCCCTTGGCTGCCATGAGCTTCAGCTCGCCGTCTTCAGTCGGGCGGAAGACGATGCCGCCTTGTGGAATCCACTCCGTGCCCGTGACGTTATGGTAATCGACGCGCAGTCCGGCATCGAGTGTCAGCCACCGTGTGATGTCCTGTCGGAAGTCAACGTAGCCTGCCAGCTCGTTGCGGTGTGAGTGTCCGCTCTGCTTGTTGGGCGTGTCGAGCACCTCGCCCGTCTCACGTGAGGTGTAGAACGCGCGTCCGTAGATATGCTGATAGTCGAAGCCAAGTGTCAGGCGGTTGCCCTCGAAGAGGTTGAGGCTTTGGTAGAGTGATATGCCCATGAGTGCGTCGAGTGAGCGGAAGTAGCGGTCGCGTGGCTTGCCGCCGTTGGCCGCATAGCCGTCGTTAATCTTGTGCCGTCCGAAGTTGTCATACACGCTCAGCCGTCCGCTGGTACGTTCGTAGTGGTTCTCGATGGCTGCGGTGACGTTGCCGCGCGTGGCCCATTGGTTCCATTCGAGCATGGGCGACTGTATGGTACCGGGCACTGAGGCGTTGAAGTGGGTCACGTCGGCATCGACAAAGGCGTTCCAGTGCTGCGAGAGGTCATAGCCGAGCTTCAGATGTCCGCCGTACTGTTCATATCCTGAGTTCGGGCGGTGGTTATCGCTGCGGCTATACCCGGCGGCCACGGTCGAGGAGAAGCGTCCGCAGCGCACCTGATTGCTCAGCTCGCTCTGGAACGTGCCGTAGGAGCCTGCGCCCAGATGCAGATTCGTGCGCACACCGTCGGTGTTCATGCCGCGCGTGACGATATTCACCACGCCCCCCATCGCGTTCGAGCCGTAGAGCACGCTCGCCGGACCGCGCACCACTTCTACGCGCTCGGCCATCATGGTCTGATAGGCATCGCCGATGGCGTGCCCATAGATGCCCTGGTACTGCGGATGCCCGTCGATGAGCACCAGCAGTTGTCCCGAGCCTGCGGCAATACCGCGCAGGCTGATGGCACCGGCTCCGTTGTTCAGCCCGTAGCCCATCATTCCCCGGCTGCTCACGAAGAGCCCGGGCACCTGCTCGGAAAGCGTTGGGAGGATGTTGGTGCGTTGGTTTTCTACTAGTTTCTGTCGGTTGACGACAGAAACGGTCATGGGCAGATGACGGATGTCCGTCTGGAAACGTGTACCTGTAACGATCACTTCGTCGATCTGTCGGGCGACGGAGTCGTTCTGCGCGTACACGTGCAGGGAAACAGCAGCTACAGCTGCTGCAAGAAATAGCTTTTTCATACTGATATGAAAACAATTAGAAAAATAAAAAAGTAGCTCTCCTTATGGAGAGTATGCTTATTCGCTGTTGGTCAGGCGGATGCTGTCATCGCTGACGAGGATGAGCCGTTGGGCATAAAGGTGGCTGGTTGCCCGCTTAAAGGTTTTCTTGCTCACTTGGAACACTTCTCTGATGTCCTCGGCGTCGCTCTTGTCGCCAAGCGGGCAATAGCCGTCGTGCTCCTTCAGATAGTTTAGCAAAGTGTCGGAGAAGCTGAGCGTCTGCCGCCGGCCGGTGGGCTGGAGTGTCACGTCGAGCTTGCCGTCGGGGCGTATTTGGTCGATATAGCCCTTCATGCGGTCGCCGGTGTGGATGGCCTTGAAGATATGGTCGTCGTAGATAAGTCCCGCGAACTTGTTATCCACGATGACCTTGAAGCCCAGGTCGGTCTTCTGCCAGATGAGCAGATCGACCTCCTGCCCGCGCTTGTATTGCGGTTCAGTCCTGTTCAGGTAGCGTTCCACCTTTGCCGTTGCCACGATGCGGTAGGTTTGCGAGTCGATATGCACATAGACGATGTAGCTGCGCCCGTTTATCATGCGCTGTTTCTGCTCTCGGAAAGGGCAGAAGAGGTCTTTCGGCAGTCCCCAGTTGAGGAAGGTGCCGTACTGGTTCACCCATGCCACCTTGAGGTAGGCGAAGTCGCCCACGCGGCAGAGCGGGGTCTCGGTGGTGGCGATGAGCCGTTCCTCCTGGTCGAGGTAGAGGAACACGTTGAGCTCGTCGCCGACTTTCGTGCCCTCGGGCACATATTTCGTAGGCAGCAGGATTTCGCCTTCGCGTCCGCCGTCGAGGTAAACGCCGAAGTCCACTTTTTTCACTACTTCCAGTTTGTTGAAATCTCCGAGTTTCATAGTCTTTTTTTGTTTTTTCTTGTCTTTCTAGTTTTTCTAGAATTATCTTTATATAGCGAGGAGGCCGTCTTTCATTTTGATGGTGCGGTCGGTGATGGTGGCGAGGCTCTCGTCGTGGGTGACGATGACGAAGGTCTGGCCGAATTCCTTGCGCAGGTCGAAGAAGAGCTGGTGCAGCTCCTGTTTGTTCTTTGAGTCGAGCGAGCCGCTGGGCTCGTCGGCGAGGATCACGGCGGGGTTGTTCACCAGAGCTCTTGCCACGGCCACGCGCTGCTTCTCGCCGCCCGACAGCTCGGCCGGTTTATGCGTGGCGCGGTCGCTGAGCCCCATGAACCGCAGCAGCTCCTCCGCGCGGCTGTGGGCTTCCTTGCGGCTCTTGCCGGCGATGAAGGCGGGAATCATGATATTCTCGATGGCCGTGAATTCCGGCAGCAGCTGGTGGAACTGGAACACGAAGCCGAGGTGGCGGTTGCGGAAGTCGGAGAGCTGGCGGGTGGAGAGCTTGGAGGTGTTGACGGAGTCAACACATACCGTACCCGTGTCGGGTTTGTCGAGTGTGCCGATGATTTGCAGCAGGGTCGTCTTACCCGCTCCGCTGGGGCCTACGATGCTGACCACCTCGCCCTTGTCGATATGGAGGTCGATGCCCTTGAGCACTTGCAGCGAGCCGAAGCTCTTGGTGATGTTTTTGATGTCGATCATTGTTGTTGATATTTTTTCCGGAGATTCCGGTTTTTCGGGTTACCCGGATTATCCGGTTTATTTTAGGTGGAGGTTCTTCCTGAGCCAACTGCTGATTTCCTCGTAGGCGCTCTTGTCCTCGGTGTGCTGCGGCTGGGCGAAGGTCATCTCCTCCATCGCGTCGCCGTGCTGGTCGGGGAAGAGGATGATGATGTTCTTGCCCGAGAAGTAGTGTTGTATCTCGTCGGGCAGATGCTCGAGCGCGTTCTTGTAGGAGACGGTGCCCTTGCGTGCCGCCACCACGACGAACAGATGGTCCTCGGCGATGGTGCCGGCCAGATGGGGCAGACCGTTCCAGTGTTCCATCGAGGCATACTGTCCGCGCACCTGCGGATGGCGGTTCTGCACATACTCGCGCACCAGCTGCAGCGTGTCGGCGCGACCATGGAACACGATGCGGCACTCCAGATTTCCGGCCAGCCGTGAGAGTCGCTCCAACCAGCGGTAGAAGCCCGGCTCGAACTGCGCCCGCGACGGCACCGCCACCTGTATGCGGCGGATGGTGGAGAGCGGCTGGTTCAGCCGCGCCATGATAATCTGTCGGCTCAAACCGTTGAAGAGACTTTGGTGGAAGGCACCCCAGAACTTCGACGACACCTCCTTGTGCATGTGCATGCCGATGATGATTTCCGAGGCGCGGAACTCCTTGAAGGCGTGTTTGATGCCGTTGGCGATGTTGGCGGCGATGCGCACCTGTGTCTGCATCCGCACGTCGGCGGCCGCCGCGTAGCGGGTCATCGCCTCGAGCAGCTGCTGACCCTGCTCCTGGTGCTTGCGCATGTCCTGGTCGTCATAGACCACGTTCAGACCCACCAGTCCGCGCCCCAGCTTCGGGTTGCGCATGAGGATGGCCATATCGACAAGGTTCTGCGCATACTCGGGATATTTCATCGGGATGAGCATCTTCTCGTCGTCCATGGGTGTGTCCTCCTGCGGTACCTCCTTGTCGCGCAGCGTAATCTGCTGGGCGGCATTCTCGGTGATGAGGGTGGAGATGACGCAGGTGAAGAGAATCATGCAGACCACGCCGTTGAGCATCACGTCATCCACTAAGGGGTTGCCGTTAGACATGGTCAGTGTCCGTCCCACCATCACGATGGCGATGGCACCCGCGGCATGGGCCGAGGTCAGGCCGAACATCATGTGTCCCGACGACAGCGGAAGCCGGCACAATTTGCTTGCTGTGTAGGCGGCAATGCCCTTGCCCAGCGTGCCGATGGCCACGATGGCCAGCACCACCCACACGATGCCCCCGCCCTCGAAGAGCACGCGCACGTTAATCAGCATACCCACGCCGATGAGGAAATAGGGGATGAACAGCGCGTTGCCGGTGAACTCCAGCCGGTTCATCAGTGGCGACACCTTCGGTACATACCTATTTAATATAAGTCCGGCGAGGAAAGCCCCGAACACCCCTTCCAGTCCGGCAATCTCGCCGACGACGGCACACATGAACAGCATCGACAGAATGAAGATGAACTGCATCACCGCGTCGGAGTAGCGGCGCAGGAACCAGCGCGTCAGCCGTGGAATGAGCATGATCATCGCCACGCAGTAGATGACGAATTTCAGGAAGAACCATGCCCAGAAGAGCAGTCCGCCCTCTCCGTCGTGTACGGCTTCTACGGCAGCGAGCGTCACCAGTGCAAGGAACAGCGCAATCATCGTTCCCCCCACGCTCAGCACCACGCTCGGCTTCCGTCCCAGGCCGTAGCGCGAGACGATGGGGTAGGCGATGAGCGTGTTCGAGGCCATCACGCAGCTCAGGATGAGTGCCGCCATCGGCGTGTGACCGAGCAGCAGGATGCTCGTCAGGTAGGTCAGGACGAACGGCACGGCGAACGTCAGCAGGCCGAACAGCCCGATGCGCCGCCCGTTCTTGCGCAGTCCTTCGAGGTCCATCTCTAACGAGGCGAGGAACATGATGTAGTAGAGTCCCACCTGCCCGAACAGCTCGAAGGAGTTGTCGCGGCGGAGGATGCCCAGGCCGTATTCGCCGAGCAGCAGGCCGGCGATGACCAGTCCGATGATGTGCGGGATGCGCAGCTTGCCCATCACGATGGGGGCAAACAGTATGACGAGCAGCACTACGAAGAATGTCAGCGTGGCATTGCTGTTGATGGGAAGCTGAAGGATGGCATCCATTATCATGCTGCAAAGATACACATTTTTTGCGACAATAGGGCAAAGACGCATCATTTTTTGCGATACTTGCAGCCATAGAGAAAAGTCAAATGATAAACTTTCAAATAGTAAAATACCCTATATAACCGAGTAATATACCCTATATAACTTAGTAATATACCCTATATAACTTTTCCAACACTTCTCTTTTGCCCTTTCAGGGCGCAACTGCCAATTGTCAACCGACCCAGGGCGTTGCCCTGGGCTAAGTGATGCTGGCCTTACAGGCCGTGTCTCCCTTCTGCCACCCGTCATATAACATAACCGCATGTAGGGACGCGGCGTGCCGCGTTGGAATATAAAAAGCAAGCCTGCGGGATGCGCAGACTTGCCTTTTCATGTATTTCCATTCTCCCCTCCCTTGGGGAGGGGTCGGGGGTGGGTTTTACTTCTTCACCACCTTGACGGTGCTGCCGTCGCGGCGGCGGACGATGTTCACGCCACGCTGCAGCTCGGTGAGCTTGCGGCCGTTCAGGTCGTAGATGCCCTCGGCATTGTCAATGCCGTCAACGTTCAGGTCGTCGCCAGCGAAGTCGTCGGCCTCAACAGCCTCGATACCGGTGCCCTCAAGGTTGATGATGAGCGTCGTCTTGCTCAGAGTGGTGCCGTTTTGGTCAACAGCCCTTCCGTTTTTAAACTTTGACCCAACAGGGAATACAGGTCCGCAATCATTACCCGTGATGTTTTCAAAGTTGGAGAGGCATGTGCTATACTGGGCGTTGATGACAATGACGGATTTCTTGAGGTTGAGTATCGAACCGGTACCATTGCCATAGATTCCTATACCGCTGTTAATCGTCATATCCATGTTGTCGATGGTCAATGTGCCGGCACCGTTTAGCCAAGCACCACAGTAGCCGCCGCTCGTTCCGCCATTGAGTGTTGCCTTTATCGAAGTGTTGCTTCGTTTGACAGTGGCGCTCTTATTGGTCTTAATCACACTGTAATTCGTTGTCAGCGTGGCATTGGCGGTGAAATTGACGATAAGACCATCTACGGTATTGTTTTGAATCAAGTTGGAGCTGCTCTTTGCCGTGTAGCTCTTCTTCACGCTGAGGGTCTTCGTGTTCGGGTCGTAGCTGAACGCGCCGTCGCCTGTCGGGTCGGTGTTGTTGGCGTTGGTCACGTCGGTGCCGTCGATGGACAGGCCATAGCTGACGGCCTTGCCGAACTCGATGCCGTAGGCCTCGTTGCCGTTGGCCAGCTTCATGTATCCTGCCGAAGCATCATACTTGCCGCCCTGCGGCTTGAGCAGAGAGGTGCCGTTCTTCCAGGTGACAGAGTTGGCATTGTAAATCTGCTTACCAATGCTGACGGTACTGTTGTCAACCACGACACCGGCAAACTTAGTGGTATTTCCACTTGTGTCTATCGAGCCGGATATGCTGACATCGGCTTCTTTAAAGGTGATGGTGGGTGAGTTGTAAACTCTGATGGTTGAAGAGTGGCCTTTGATCGTCAGCTTTCCACTGCCTGTTATCGTGGTGTTGGCCCCAACAAATAGCGGGTAATACCAGCCGTCGGTGCATTGGATGGTGCTTGCGCTTGTCGTCTTGATGGTCAGATCGGCTATACTACAATCAAGCGGGTTTCCTGCACCATGTGTGTTGCCGCTTGATGTGCCGTTTGTGATGGTGGCACCGGCCAGGTAGAGCGTGTTCTCGCTGGGTACGTAGCGCACGGCATAGCGTCCGCCTGCGGTGATATACGGGCTGCCCGGGTAGTTGCAGTTACAGTTGTTCAGCTGCTTGCCGGCGATCCAGATGTTATATTTGGTGGTGATGGGGCGGATGGAAACTCTCTTGGTGGCTTTGGCGGTGCCGCCATTGTAATAGACAGCTTTCTTGCTGGCATCCCAATAGGCTCCGGCCGTTCCTTCGAACGCGTCGCCGCTCCAGCTCCAGAAGTCCATGTCGGTGTAGGTGAGCGTCGAGAGGGCATCGACAGAGGCTGTGCCGCCGTTGAACGCGTATTCGACGGTGGCACCGTTGGTGGTGGTGCGCTTCACGAGCGTCAGTTTGCCACTACCGCCGTCTATGCCATAAGAAGTACCTTTGGCGATGAGCTGCTTGCAGTTGACCGTGAGCGATTCTGAAGACTTGCTAAGCCTGATGCCAGCGTTGCCGGCATCAATTTCGAGCGTACCGTCACCGGAAATGGTGGGAGCAGTATTGTCATTGTTGAGATAGATGCCGCTGCCGCTCGTGGTAATCTTGTTGGTGCCGACAAGTGCCAATGTATTGAATCCGGAATATACATCAAGACCGATACCACTGTAGGAGATGGTTGCACCATTCATTGTCAGTGTTGCCGAGGTGGGAGTATAGGTGACAGAACCTGAGATGGCACTCCACGAGATGTTCTGGTAGTTGTTCGAGTTGAGTCGGCGGCCGGCTACATAGACAGGATAGGTGGTGCTGGGATTGTTCTTGATGACGACGGTGTTGTTGCTGTAAATATTTGCACTTGTGCCGATAAAGTAGCCTGGCCATCCCTTACTGAGATTTCCAGGGCCATGAACGTGCTGCCCTACCGGGGTTACGATGTCGCAGTTGGTCACCTCGATGCCGCCGCCGAAGGTGCTGCACGCATAGCCGTTGGTGGCGGTCATCGTCACGTTGACGTTGTTGAACACCACTTTGTTGTTCTGCGTGGTGTGGTTGGGGTTGGAAGTCTCATCGCTGTTGTAATAGCCTCTTACGGCGTTGGTACCCTTGATGGTGGCGGTGAGGCCGCCGGTGAAGGTTGCCGTGCTACTGGAGGTCACTCTTACACCATGGGTTGAAGAGGTGATGTTCAGCGTGCCGGTACCTTGGATGGTGGTGTTGCTGCTCAAGTATAAGCCGGCATTGTTTGTACCAGTTGCCGTTGTGGTAATGCTGCTGGTTCCCGCACATTGGATGATCAGTCCGTCGCAACCATAATTATAGATACCATCGACGCCGGTTTTCAGCGTTGCACCGTTCAGGGAGAGTGTCTTCGAGGAGTTGTTGTAGCTGACGGTGCTGGCAGCCGACGTGAGCACGCCGTTGGCTTTCAGCTTGAGACCGATGTAGCCGGCATTGAGGTTGTTTATACTGGTTCCGCAAACAATCACGCCATAGATGGTAGTGGCTTTCCTAATCTGGCCCCCGTCAGATTGAGAGCCGTCGCTGTTGAAAGTGTTACAGCCGCTTCCGCCTTTAAAATAAGCGGCCCAAGTACTGTTGGATTCGTAGAAATCATGGTTATCTTGCAAGTTGAGTGTGTTCAGATCACCGATACCATAAGATCCGCCGACGAGCGTGAGAAACGAGTTACCCTTTACGGTAAGGGTCTCGCTGCTGGAGCCGTTGCTGCCGTCGACACCCCACTTGGCACCGTTGACGCGTGAGCAAATGAGATATAGGTTGTTGATGACACCCGTACACTTCTTGTGGATGTGGAATCCACTGTTGTCGGTACCGGCTTCGATAGTAAGCGTTGATACAGTGTTGCTGCTGGAGGTGTTGTTACCCTCTATCGTACAGGTGTAAGCGCCTTCCGCGTTCATGCGGATGCCGCCCTTGTTGGAGTTGATGGTTACCGAACCACTGCCAATCTTGATGGTGAGGCTCATGGCACCGATAGTGATACCATTATCGCCTTCGGCTGCGATGGTGACACCAGCCGGGATGTTCAGCACGTTGGTCGAAGAGTTGAACGTGACGATTCCGCCCGAAATCGAGCCCTTGCTGGTAATACCGGTCAGGGCGTTCTTGTTGGCGTCGGTCACCTGCGTGCCCGCAATCCACAGGTTGTAGCTTGCGGCGCTTGCCTGCTGACTGAAGAGCATTGCTCCCAGCAGGGCAAAGAAAGTAAAAAATCTTTTCATAGCTGTAAATGATTTTTGTTAGTGATTACTTTTTTTATGGTTTTCCGGATTTTCCGGTTTTTCCGGATATTCCGGAGTTTCCGGTTGCTTCTGCGGGGGCGGCTGCCCCCGCAGAAGAGAGGTTACTTCTCAATCTCGAAGATGCTCTTGATGTCCTCCTTGTCGGAGTTCTCTTTCTTCACCCATACGCGGCCCACGGTGGCGTCGTACTTGCTGACGGTACCGCCGTCGCGGAGCTCGCCCACAAACTCATACTTCACCTTGTCGCCTACGCTGACAGCGGGCTTCAGCGGCATGAGGCGGCAGTCGGCCTTCGGCGAGACATAGACCTTGCTGGCAAAGCCCTGCCAGAGCACCTTGTCGCCGTCCATGTTGATGAGGATGCCGAGGTTCTCGTCGCCGTCTTTCTTCACGACGATGGGCTGTCCGGGCTCCCACTTGCCGTCGCTGAGCACGATGAACGAGTTGGGCTTCAGCTGATCCTGGTCTTTCTCGGCAATGCCTGTGCCGTCGCCCTTGAAGGAGAGGCCGAGGTAGCTGACCTTCGGCTCAGCGGGGTTGGAGGCATCGGTGACGATGGCCTGCTGCATGCCCGAGCCGCTCTGCCACCAGGTGAGCACGATGTCGCCCTTCTTGGCCGTGGCACCCTTGTAGATGGGGATGAGCAGCGAGTTGGGAATCTCGAGCACATCGACCACTGACTTCACCTTCGTGATGGGGTCGCCGGCTTCTACAATGCTGGCCCTGTAGTAGATCTGGGTACCCTTGGCGGGATCCTCGCCCTTCTTCTGTGCGTCGGCATAGAAGCCCGGGAAGAGCACGTGCTCGATGTTATCGACATCCTTGAGTGCGCCCAGGCTCTCGGGGAAGTCCCAGGTGAAGCCCATAGGCTCGCCCTTGACCTCTTCGCCCTGCTCGGTGGCGGTGGAGTCGCCACCGTCGCCCTTGTCGGTCTTGTTACCACACGAAGCCATTGTGAACACTGCGATTGCTGCAATGGCAATAGTCATAAAATACTTTTTCATAGCTGTAAAATGTTTTAATTGTTAATGTTTTTTCGTCCTAATTTTATTATTTATGGTTGCAAAATTACTTATTTTTGTTTAATAAACGTTATCATTTTGTCAAATTTTGTTATCATCTTGGGCTAATAAGGCAAAAAACAGGCCTAAAATTCATGTTTCGGCAGAATTTGTGTTACCTTTGTGGGCAAAGTTTGCCGTGTAGGCCACTTTTCATGGATGATAAACCGTATGAACAATGTGACGCAAGATAAAGGCGGCCTGAACCATCGGTCGCCGCCTATGGGGGAAGGCAGCGGCCTGAAGGGCCAGAAGCTCATAGCCCAGGGCATCGCCCTGGGGAGAACGGCATGGGGTTGTGCGCCCTGTAAGGGCAAAAGCATTGTTGTGCGGTTAAGGCTTTTGCCCTTTCAGGGCGCAATTTCACATTGCGAGCCGACCCAGGGCGATGCCCTGAGCTGGATGTGGCTGGCCTTTCAGGCCGTTGCCCTGGGCTGGATGTGGTTGGCCTTTCAGGCCGTTGCCCCGTAGGCGGTGACCGATGGTAAGGACGTTGCCGCGCGGAACTTGAGAAGGTTGTATCCGAAAATTTAAATATTATGCAGATGATAAAATGCTTTTCGTGGCGGAATGCCGTGGTGTTTGTGCTGTCGCTGACGTCGCTGTGCGCATGGGGCGATAATAATGTGGATAAGCTGCTGGAGCGGTTCGGCGACACGTCGGACGTGGAGGTGGCCAACCGGCTGTTTGTGGAGTTTCTCCACGCCGACGTCGTGGAGCAGCCGACAACCTTTACGCAGCAGACCCCTCCCGACACGCTGCGCGAGCAGGTGTGGTACTGGGCGGCGGAGTACTATTATGCCATGCAGCAGTATCGGCAGGCGGTGGCCTACGGGCAGAAGGCGTTGCCGCTCTACAAGGCGGGCCGTGACCGCGCGGGCGAGAGCGACTGCCTGAACCTGCTGGCCATCAGCCATATTCGTCTGGCCGACTACGACCGCGCGGCCACCTACGCCAAGCAGTGCTACGAGATAGACCGTCGGCGCGGCGACCCTGACGCGATGAGCTCCACGCTGAACACGCTGGCGGGCATCTACATGGCGGCCAAGCGGCCCGCCGAGGCCGAGAAATATGTGTTGAAAGGCATCGACGAATGCCGGAAGGCCGACAACCCGGGCCGTCTGGCCGTGCTGCACGGCATGGCCTCGGAGGTGTATCATGCCCTGGGCAAGGAGGCCGAGGCGCTGAAGTATGCCGAGACGGCCTACCAGATGGAGCAGAAATTGGGGCGGAAGGACAAGGCTGCCATCCGTCTGACGCAGATGGCGACGGCCCTGCTGTGGCTGAAGCGCGTGCCCGAGGCGAAGGACGCACTGGACAAGGCCATGCCGCAGCTGCGGGCCGACGGTAACAAGCAGTCGCTCGGCATCGCCTGTAACCAGATGGGCGGGGTGATGGCGGCCGAGGGGAAGACGGCCGAGGCCGTGCGCTACTACCGCGAGGCGGCGGAGATCTTCGTCGGACTGGGCGACCCCTACAATGAGAGCCATGCCCGCATCGGCCTCTACAACGCGCTGAAGGATGCCGACCCCAAGGCCGCCCTCGCCGAGATGGAACGCTACAGGGCGTTGAAAGACTCGATCTATGACCGCGAGACCGTCGAGGCCCTGAGCCGCTACGACGCACAGTATAAGAACAATGAGCTGCGGGAGGCCCATGAGGCCGAGCGCGCCTCGAAGCACCGCATGGGATGGGTGGGGCTCGGTCTCCTTACGGGTCTGCTGCTGCTTGCCGCGACGGTCTGGGCCTACATGCGCCACCGCCACCGTCAGCAGCAGCAGGTGAACAGTGAGCTGAGTGCCAACATCGACGAGCTGCGCGAGCAATACAAACGGCTGCACTCGCAGTACGACAATGCCATGTTCACGCGACAGGACGGACAGGACGACGAGCTGAAGCCCGCCGACCGCGACTTCCTGCAAAAAACGGTTACGCTGGTGAACGAGCAGATTGACAGCGGACAGGTGGATGTGGCATCGGTGGTGGAGCGCATGAACATGAGCCCGTTCCAGTTCCGCCAGCAGCTGGTCGCCGTCACCGGCCAGACCCCGCAGTCGTTCTTCCAGATGATCCGTATGCGCCGTGCCCGTCACCTGCTCGACAACCACACCGAGCTGAACATCACGCAGGTGGCCAGCCTCTGCGCCTATAACGAGACACCCAACTTTACACGCGCGTTTAAAAAGGTGTTCGGCGTGACCCCCACGCAGTATGTGGAGCGGCGTGCGAAAGGCTGAAAGCCCTGCGCCCGCATCCGCCGTGCCCTCGTCTTCACACCCCAACCCTTTCCTCTTGCCGAAAATTCCCTAGGGAATTTCTTCCCAAAGACCGTCTTTCGCACAAAATTCCCTAGGGAATTTCATCCGAAAGGAGGGCTTTCGTGTTAAACTTTCACGAGGGTTTCATCCGAAAGGCCGTCTTTCACCACAAATTTTCACGAGAATTTCACCCGAAAGGCCGTCTTTCACCACAAATTTTCACGAGAATTTCACCCGGTTTGGGATGAGAAAAACCCCGAAGGGGTGACCAGACTACAGGCAGGTGGTGGAGAGAGCGAAGCGAACGCAACCCCTGTGTCAATGCGCAAACCATATTTTTAACCCCAAA
>JAFRZC010000059.1 GCA_017442765.1 Prevotella sp.
ATGCAGCACACTGATGGCTTTATTAGACCCTGCCGGGTCTGGGTTTAATGGGTTCTACCCCATTCTCGGCAAGAAAAACGAATTTATAGACCCCCCTATAGATGTCGCGGAAGCGGTAGTTCTTCGGGTACATGGCATTCATGCGGTCGATGAGGGTCTTCATCTGGCCGCTCATCTCGTAGTAGTAGATGGGCGTGGCCCAGCACACCACGTCGGCCTCCAGCACCTTGGCCATGATGTAGTTGGCTCATCAAGCTCGCCAGCCAAAGCACACGTCGTCGCTGATGACGCAGCGCCCTAACTTCTGGCAGGCCAGACAGCCTTTGCAGAACTGGATGGTCTTGCCCGCGAGGGCGATTTTCTCCACATCGTGGCCGGCACTCTTTGCGCCATCAATGAATTGGTCAGCGAGCATGTCGCTGTTCGACCCGGCCCTGAGGCTGGTGGATATTACGATTACTTTCTTCATTGTTATTTCAGGTTTTCGTTTCTTTTGCAATTGAGCGGAAGTCCAGTGAACTTCTGCCGTCCGTGAGGATGGTAGCCGTATTCAAATTCGTTTGGAGGAATATCATTCGTTCCTCTTCAAGTAAAACATATTGTTCTTGTAGTCGAAGATGATGTTGAAGTGACAGAAGAAATTGTTGCCGAGCAGGATGTCGCAATTCAATTCTGATATATCCAATCTGGTTCCCGGCAATTTCGCCACGATGCGGCGGCTGTCATCCATGTGGCAATCGGGAAATCCACACTGTCAACAGCTGAACCGATTTGGGATAGGATGAGCCACGCAAGCGAGGTTGTGTCTATCTGGCTGAAATGCTGGTCAACACGTTCCAAGAACGCCGGATCGAAGCCTGTGCCGGCAGCGTTCCCCAAATCAAGGAACACCCGTGCCGAAACGGGGCTTCCGTCCTTCAACTTGAACCCGTTCACCTTGATGCACCTGTATCGTTGACAGTCTTTCGAATTAGTGTATTCCATGGGAATTGCCATATACTGCCCTATCGTCTCTGGAAGGTGGTTGCTCAACACCATATATTTGTTCCGATAGTCAATCTCCACGACATATCGTTCAAAGACATCGCGACCAATTGTGGCCTTGCAGGGCACTTTGAACAACAACTCTGCCCATTTGGTTATGTCTATGGTATCCATGCGGAATGTGGTGTGCCCGATTGTATAATAGAGGCTGTCTGAGGTACAATGCTTGCGTTCGTCTGACAAGGTTTCCGCAGAGCCTGCGGCCGCCATTAGTGTGTCGACATGCAGAACCGTGTATGACAGATTGAGCTTTTCTGACAAGTCGGGAGAAATATCCGAATGATAGCATCCATTGTCAATAAGAACGGTGTCAATCTTCACCCCGTTTATCTCCATGCTACAATAGATGCCGTTGCCGTAACGGTACATCCAATCCGTCTCGAAGATAATGGGGATGGTGTCCTCAAACGGAGGCTCGACTGCGGCTTCTTCCGCCGTCCCGCTCTTGCAGGCGGTCATCATTCCGAGGGCACACACCATCGCGCCGAGTAGAAAGAGTTTGGCTTTCAGCCCACGTTTTCTCGCCACGGCAATACCCAAGCGAGCTTGGCATTGCTCGGTTGGCTTATCGAAAACGGTCTTCATATTGTTCATTGTTTCAATTCCACTTTTGTCCGATGTCCCAGTGGTGGGCGGTCTTCACCTCGTAGGTTGTGCCGCCGAGGTTGAACTCCTCGACGATGAGCGGCACGGCCTGCGGGTAGCGCTCAATCCAGCTGCCGACAGCGATGGTGAACACCTCGGTGTCGGGGTTGTAGAAGATGCGGCCGCGCGGCACCATCTCGTAGGCTCCCGTGAAGGGGCCGATGCCGCCGTTCTTGTATTTCTGGCGGTGGAATTCTTTCTTCCAGACGTCCTCGTGCATCTCCGAGCAGGAGACGGTGCCGAATTCCGAACGGGCATCGGGTTTGACATAGTCGGACACTCGGTGCGAACGGACACCGAAAAGGTCACCCATCTGCGGGCTGTACCAGAAGATGCCGACCTGGGGTTCCTGGTCTTTGCCTCGGTTGGATTGCATAAGGCGCATGGCCTCGTCGAGTTCGTCTGGTGAGAGTTCCGAGAAAGCCGTACCATTCCCTGTGTTCTCCGGCTTGGCTTCGTCCGTGGGTTGCTCGTCGGTGCCTTTAACCTCGCCGAGGGCCAACTTTACCGCCCTCGCCACTATCCTTTGCAGTTCTTCTTCTGTTACCGTCATTGTGCTGTACTTTAAACATTTTCTGTGTATAGTAACGTAAAGTCACTCCGTTTATTGTGTCGGCGCGGCGAAAACCTGTGTTGAGAATCATGCTTGATGTATTTCACGTATCACCTTTGCCGGCACGCCGCCTACGATGGTGTTGGCGGAACGTCCTTACTCACTACGGCACACGCCGCTACGATGGCGTTGCCTCTTCAAGCTCGGCAGGCATACCACTCGCCAACTGGTACAAGCTCCTGTGGAGTGCGTAGAGCAGATTCGTGCGTAGGATGGTGGCGTTCGCTCCACGTTGGTCGCTGGCCTCAGCAGGCGCCTATCCAGGCGTTGCGGCCGATGACAATGGGTTTGGTGAGCAGCGAGTGGCGCGTGGCGGGGTCTTCGGGGTGGTA
>JAFRZC010000060.1 GCA_017442765.1 Prevotella sp.
AACCCAAATGTTTGAGCCTGTATTGCCGTGGGTGTGCAAGTTGAAGTCGGCCTGTAATAGCCAGTCGCTGGGCAGCGTGACGATATTGCCTAATTGCAGAGTCAGCATCGGATGGTTAAAGTTCTTCATTCCCGACGTACCGTCGCCTACCCGTAGCCTTTCTTCGTCCAAGAACGTTGTCGTGAGCCAAGGTTTCATCAGCGACACGTTGTATTGTGGCGTCCACGTTATCCCATTGCCTAACTTGACGTTCTTCTGTGCGCCAAGAGTAACGGTGAGCCAGTTGGCATGATCATAGTTCTGGTAGGTCACAAAATTCACCTTTGAATCCTCTTCCAGGCTGCCCGCCGTATAAAGGATTGGATCAACACAATGGGAGAAGTTGGTCATCAGATAGACCCACTTCCACATCACCATCATGTTCAGGTTGTGGTACTTGACAGGTTTCAGATAGGGATTGCCCGTCTGCTGATTCAAGCGATTCTCGTAAGTGACATCGCTACTCAACTGCCAATATGAAGGACGCGTTGTGCGCTTGGCATAACTGAAAGAAAGCTGCAGATTCTTGGCTGACGTAGAAACGGAAAAGGACGGGAAGAAATCGTCATAGGTGCGGCATTGCTCGTCGCGTCGCTGTCCGCTGACGAAATACTCTGATTCTACATGCTCGTAGCGCAGACCTGCGGACAGTTGGAAGCGTCCCAAACGCTGGCGCAGTTCCATGAAGGGCGCAATGTTGCTCTCGTGCTGCTCGTTGTTGCTGTTGGCAATGTATCCCTCTTGATTGTCGAAACTGCTGCGCCAACGGGTGTTGGTATATTCCTCGCCAATCTCTATCTGACCTTTCCACAGCGGATGGGTGACGAATAGTTTCTCGGCAAACATCTTACTGCGTGTCTGGCTCTCAGTGTTCACGTCGCGGTCTTCGTACTCAGTACTAAGTTCCTGCTGTTGATTGATGCTTCGTTGTTTGCGGGAGGTATAGTCGGCGTTGAAGTCGATGCTGAGCTGGCCAACCTTTCCCGTGTAGTAAAGATTAACCTGATGTACGGGAGTGTTCTTGTCACGCCTGACGCTGCTGTTTTGCAGGTGGTCGTATGCCTTTCCGTCGGCCAGCAAATCGTCATCATACTTGCTGTGGGTCTTTACGTAGTCGTATGTGTTCTGGTAGAATCCACCGAAAGAGTGGTTATCATTGATCTGGTAGTTAAAACCGAAGCGTCCTTCTAAGAAAGGATTGCGAACATGATTCTTCTGCTTATTGTTAATCACCCAGAGCGTGTCGGCAAAGATGGTCTGCTCGAACTCACCACTGCTTTTCCGCCTGTTATAGGCCCCAAAGAGGTTAGCGAAGATTTCCAGTCCACCCGTCCGATAAGTCAGATTGATGCGCTCATTATTGGCATAGCCACGTCCGCCGCGAGACCACGATGACAGTTCCACACCGAGGCCCTCACCTGCCGCCCGTTTGGTGCGGATGACGATAACGGCATTGACCGAGGCATCGTAGCGGGCTCCGGGGTTCTGGACGACCTCCACGTTCTTGATATTGTCCGACTGGACGTTCCTCAACTCGTTCAGGTCGGTCAGCTTACGTCCGTTCAGATAGATGAGCGGTGTGCCCTTGCCTAAGATTTCGTAACCCTCGCCGCGCTTGGCAATCATCGGAACACGTGTAAGCACATCCTCGGCCGTGCCTAACCGCTCCATCACCGTGCCCTCCACGTTCATGACGAGCGAATTGCCTTGCAGTTGCACCTTGGGGCGCTCGCCCTGCACCACCACTCCTTTCAGTGTATAGTTGTCGGGCTGCATCCGTATCGTCCCTATTTCAGGCTTATTGCAAAGCCGATAGACAGTCTTGTAGCCGACGTATGAGATGCGTGCGAGGACGGTAGGTTGTTCGTAGGGTATGGCGAAGTAGCCGCTCTCGTTCGAGACACCGCCGCTGAGCAAGGTAGAGTCGCGGGGCGAGAGCAGGGCAACGTTTGCGTAGGGCATCGGCTGGTTCTGTTCGTCAACAATGGTGCCCGTCAGGTGGCGGTCGGTCTTGTGGGTACACTCCACAAAGATTTCGCGGCTGCCTTGAGCGACCGTCACACGAACGGGATAGAAGCCTATCATTTGCCTGACGGCATCGGGCACGGTACGACGGCTGACGGTAGTGGTGACGCGGAAGTCCTCCAGCTCGTTGTAGATGAAGCTGATAGTGTAGTCGGTCTGTTCCCTGCTCAGCTGGAGCAACGCCTTGCTGAGCGGCACATTCTTGTATTGCCGTGTGATGCGCTGGGCTTCTGCCGCGCAGAATGACAAAAGAAGAATAAGCAATAAAGTCGGTCGTCTCATCTCACAATCAGTTTTTCAGGTTCGCGGATAATGTTTACTGCCTCAAAGTTGTTCAGCCGCTCCACCACCTGGTCAAGGCTCTCGTCGGATTTCCAGAAGAAATAGAGACGGAGCTGGCGAGCCTCGTCACGCTGAAAATCCACAGCGACATGATAGTGGCCGGCCATCTCGAGAAGCATGGTGTCAAGCGGCACGTTTTCGAAGATGCGCTGCTTCACGGCAAGGGTGTCGGTCGCGAGTGTGTCAGCGGGAATTTCGCTGACGGGTTTTGTCTCTGCTGTCTGCTCGGCCTGCGGAGCCTGTGCGGTATGTGGGCGCGGTGTGCCAGTGCGCACAATATGAATGGCAGCGAGAGCAATGCCCGACATCAGGAGAACGCCGAAGAAGGCGGCGGCAATTTTGCCAAGAGGAGAACGGAGCGTAAAGAGAGGTGAGGGGGACGGCTGCGCGGAAGCGATAAACTCCTGCCACGCCTTTTCCACATCGGGCTCTTGGTCAAGCTCGTCCATCATGGCCTCAATCTGCTGGTCTGAGAACTTTTCGGGATGCTTCTGCATTTCGAGAAACATCTGTTTTTTCTGGTCTGGGGTTTGCATGGTCGTCAGTTGTTAAAATGGTTTCTGATTACATTCAAGGCGTGGGAAAGATGTTTCCATACGGCTACCCTGCTGATGCCCTCGGCGGCGGCAATCTCCTCGTAGCGGCATCCTTCGTTGAAACGGAGGCGGAAGATGCGCTGTTCCTGTTCAGACAGCTGACGGGCCACAACCTCGCTGATATCGGCCAGCCGCTCGTCCTCGCGGCCATCGTCGGATGCTTGCTCGGGCACCGCTGAGATGTCGTCGTGCAGTATGCTCTCATGACGCAGACGGTTGAGACACCGGTTGCGGACACTCGTCAGCAGATAGCGTTCCTCAGTGTCTGACATTAAAACCGTCTGTCTGTGGAGCAGGCTCTCGAAGACGTCGCTGACCACGTCTTTGCTCTCCTGCTCGTCGTAGAGAATCGCACGCGCCACCCTGTACATCTTGGCGTAATGCTGTTCGAACAGCCGTTGGATTTCGTTCTTTTCCATCACGTCTTTTATTGTAATACCCATTAGACGTTTAAAATGCTAACCTCGGACTCGTATTTTAACATTTCTGTGGCATATTTGCAATATAAACAACATCAAAAAACGGGTAAAACCACAGTCCGCCAGTATGACGTTCTGGGATTTTGCCCGTTTTTCACGTCCGGAGTGTTAAAGTTTAACATTCCGAATGTTAACTCATTCTGCCTGTCTCTACTTCTCTGACACCCACGCCTCGATTTCCTGGCGGGTGGCATTGTTAAGCAGTCGGCCTTCCTTCCAGTCAATCTTCGGATAGGCGGCCTTCAAGTCTTTGCAAGCCTGTTTGATGGTGCTTCCGCCGGAGGTGGCAAAGGGGATGACGGTCTTGCCGTTGAGCTCATGGGCCTCGACGAAGGTGTTGATGATGGTGGGACAGGTGTACCACCAGATGGGGAAGCCGAGATAGACCACGTCGTAGTCGGCCATGTTCTCCACCTTGCCGGCAATAGCCGGTCGCGACTTCTTGTCTTGCATCTCCAGCGTGGAGCGGCTCTGCTTGTCGGTCCAGTCGAGGTCGGCCTCGGTATAGGGCTGCTCGGGCTGAATCTTGTAGAGGTCGCCGCCCGTGACCCCGGCAATCTGCTTGGCCACACCCTCGGTGACACCCGAGGCTGAGAAATACGCTACCAGTGTTTTCATTTTCTTCTCGTTTTTCTTTTCGCTCTGCGAGCAGGCTGCCAGGCTCATGGCCATGAGCACCGCAAAAAGCATGGTCAGTTTTTTCATATCACTTTTTTATTCTGGGTTGTATCCGAAATTGGTGAGTTCGCGCTGCGAGTTGCGCCAGTCCTTATCTACCTTGACGTAGGTCTCAAGATAGATGGGCTTTCCGAAGAAGCGTTCGAGGGCACGGCGCGCCTCGGTGCCGACTTTCTTCAAGGCATAACCACGATGACCGATGATGATGCCCTTCTGCGAGTCGCGCTCCACGTAGATGATGGCGCGGATGTCTATGCGCTTTTCCGATTCCTTGAACTCCTCTATGCTCACCTCGACGGAGTAGGGTATCTCCTTGTCGTAGTAGAGCAATATTTTCTCGCGGATAATCTCTGAGACGAAGAATCGGGCGGGCTTGTCGGTGAGCTGGTCCTTGCCGAAATAGGCCGGACTCTCGGGCAGCAGCTCGCCGATGCGCTTGAGGATGAGGTCGGTGCCGAACTTGTTGAGCGCGGAGATGGGCAATATCTCTGCATTGGGCAGCAGCTGGTGCCACTTTTCCACGATGGCGGCGAGCTGCTTTTGGGGAGAATCGGAGAGCTGGTCGATTTTGTTGATGAGGAGCAGCACGGGAATCTTCATTTTCTGCACTTTCGCGAGAAAGTCCATGTTCTTCTCGGGATTCTCCACCACGTCGGTGACGTAGAGCAGCACATCGGCATCGGCCAGCGCGCTTTCCGAGAAGGCCAGCATCATCTCCTGCATCTTGTAGTTGGGCTTGAGCACGCCCGGCGTGTCGCTGAAGACGATCTGCATGTCGTCGGTATTAACGATACCCATGATACGATGCCGCGTGGTCTGTGCCTTGAACGTGGCAATGGAAATACGCTCACCAACCAATTGGTTCATGAGCGTACTTTTTCCTACGTTGGGGTTTCCAACGATGTTTACAAATCCTGCCTTGTGCTTTCTATTTTCCGTCATAGGCCCACTTGTAGTAGCTTGCGCCGTGTACGAATCCTGCGCCGAACGCCGTGAAGATGAGGCGGTCGCCCTTCTTCAGGTGCTGCTCGTGGTCCCAGAGTGCGAGCGGGATGGTTGCCGCCGAGGTGTTGCCGTAGCGGTCGATGTTGATGACCACTTTCTCGATGGGCACCTCGGCCCGCTTGGCCACGGCCTCGATGATACGGAGGTTGGCCTCGTGGGGGATGACCCATTCGACATCGTCGGCTGTCAGGTTGTTTCTCTGCATGATGTACATCACGTCGTCGCTCATGGCCGTTACGGCGAAGCGGAACACGGCGCGTCCCTCCTGATAGAGGTAGTGGAGCTTGTGGTCAACGGTGAAGTGGCTGGGCGGACAAACGGAGCCGCCGGCCTTCATGTGCAGATAGGGCAGGCCCTTGCCGTCGGTACGGAAGAACGCGTCCTGAACGCCGATGCCCTCCTCCTCTGTTCCCTCGACGAGCACGGCGGCCGCACCGTCGCCGAAGAGCACGCACGTCTGACGGTCCTGATAATCGACCATCGACGACATCTTGTCGGCTCCGATGACGATGATGCGCTTGCAGCGCCCGCACTTGATCATCGAGGCGGCCACGTCGAGCGAATAGAGAAATCCGCAGCAGGCCGCGGAGAAGTCGAACGCAAAGGCGTTCTTCAGTCCGAGCTTGCCGAGCACGATGCTGGCCGTGGAGGGAAACTTATAATCGGGTGTGGTGGTGGTGACGATGAGCGCATCGATGGTATCAGGATCCACGCCGGTCTTCTGCATGAGCTGCTTGGCAGCCTTGCGGGCCATGTAGCTGGTGCCGAGGCCCTCCTCGGTGAGGATGTGGCGCTCCCTGATGCCCACGCGCGTCATAATCCACTCGTCGCTGGTATCGACCATGCGGGCGAGCTCCTCGTTGGTGAGGACATAGTCGGGCACGTAACCACCCACACCGGTGATTATCGCATTTATGTTACCCATTCTCCTGAATTATTCAGCAACCTCTTTCTCGATAGCCACCTTGCCACGGTAGTAGCCGCAGGTGGGGCATACCGTGTGGTAAACGTAGTATGCGCCGCAGTTGGGGCATACGGCCAGTGTGGGTGCTACTGCACCGTCGTGGGTTCTTCTTTTGCGGGTACGAGTCTTCGACTGTCTTCTTTTTGGATGTGCCATTTTGATTTACGATTTAACGTTTTACAATTTACAATTTCAATTCTCAAGTTCTCTGAGTTTTGCCCACCGAGGGTCTATTGGCTCTTCGTCCACCCCGTCACTACTTCGGGTAGCTGACAGCTCCTTGAGCTTCTTAGTCATCGCCGCGTTGCATTTTCCAGGTGCATGAACGCGCCTGACGGGTATGGCGAGCACGATGAACTCGTAGATGAGCCACGCCACGTCGAGCATTCCTTCGTTCTCGTCGATGGTGATGAGGTCGTCATCTTCGGTGTAAGCGTCTCCCATTTTCACGACGAGACGGTTGTCCGCCGTGATGTGCTGCTCCATGTCGTCGAGACACAGGTCGCAGGCAACGTGCACACTCCCTTCCGTGTGGAACGTCAGTTCGAAACATGTGGCCAGCCTGCGTATGGCGAGCCTCACGCTGAGCGCTCCGCGCCTCACTTCGGGAGCGTCTATCGCCTCAAAGTAGTCGTCGTCAAGACTGAAACAGAGCGTTTTCGCGTCCTCTTTCAGCCCTTTCAAATCTATCTGAAAGGCATCAAGACTACACATTGTCATATTACGGGCTGCAAAGTTACAAACTTTTTTCGAGATAACGCAAGGCAAATCGAAAAAAGTTTCACATCGCAGCCTATTTTGCCGTCGGTGCGCAGGGCTTCTATTCCTTTGCGCGCTCTACCTCGGTGCCGTCGCAGAAGGGACGGACGAGATGGCGGTCGAGCTGGTCGCGATGCCCGGTCGGGGTGAAGCGGCAGACGATTTTCCTCACGTGCTTCTTGACGTTGTAGTCGTCCTTGCGGTCCACCATGTCGCTCTTCACCGACAGATGGAAGCGCCCGAAATCGTCAAGCACGATGGTCTTGCCCATCTGCATCTGACGGCGCATCTCCTCGGTCATGGCCTTGATGACGGCCAGCACGTCGCCCTCGGTCACCGAGTTCGAGTGCGAGATGGCCTTGGCCAGCTCCTGCGTGGTCACCTCGCCCGTCGAGACCGCCTTGCCATACCACTTTCCGCCGAGGTCTTTCTTCTTGTGCTGCAATACTCTGATTTTAATTGCCATAGTTATTCCTTTTTATAGTTTATAAGATCGTTCTTTTGTTTTCATAACGCAAAAGACCGTGCTTTATTGTGTAAAAGAATATCTTTTATAAAGTAATATAATATATATTACTTAGTAATAGTATATATATTACTCAGTAAAATAATATATATTACTCGGTAATATAATATATATTACTTTAAATGATTATCCGCAATCGTACCACCAAATTTTCGGGCATCCGCATAGGGTAGCCCGATTATTTTGCACATTTTATAAAAATAATAGGTAAAAGATTTGGTAGTTATAATCAAAATGACTACCTTTGTAGCGCATTTGTAAAATAGCAGCAATATGAAACTATTCGATTTCAACAAGTATTTCCCCGACGAAGCGGCCTGTCGCAGAGCATTCAAGGAGATGAGAGACAAGGAAGGTGTAACATGTCAGCACTGCGGTTCTCACGATGTAGTGTGGTTAGAGAGCAAGCAGCAGTATCAGTGCAAGCATTGCCGCCACAGGACTACGCTACGGAGCGGTACGGTGATGCACTGCTCTAAGCTGCCGTTCATGTACTGGTTCATTGCCATGCACTTGCTGACGGCCACGAAGAAGAGTATATCAGCAGCGGAATTACAGCGCCAGTTAGGCCACAAGCGTTATCAGCCCGTATGGGAGCTTATGCACAAGCTGCGCTCGGTGATGGGCAAGCGTGACGACAAGTACACGCTGAAAGGCTGCATAGAACTGGATGAGGGCTTCTTTTCTACGGAGATACCAAAGGAGAAGAAAGACGAGAAACTGAAGGCTGGTGCCGGCAGTCAGCGAAAGTCTAAGGTGATGGTGATAGCTGAGAGTTCGTCTGTTGACAAGGAGCCGAAGAAAGGCCAGAAGCCAAAGTCGGTGAAGCATATCAAGATGATTGTGATACCTGACGAGAAAGCAAAGACTATTGACGCTGTGGCAGCCAAGAACATTGAGAAAGACAGCAGTCTTACCACCGATGACCACCGCTCTTATATCCATTTCAAGGATATGTTCACGGAGCACAAGTCGCAGGTCATCGACCCGAAGGACATTGGAAAGGTGCTGCCGTGGGTGCATATCGCCATCAGCAACTCCAAGACATTGCTGGCCGACATGTACCACGGTGTTAAGCCGGAGTTCCTGCAAGAGTACCTGAACGAGTTCTGCTACAAGTTCAACCGTCGATACTTTGGCGAAGACTTGTTTGACAGGTTGGTGATGATAGCGGCATCGTACCGCACAGATTTTGAACACAGGACATACAGAAACGCAGCATAAAAGGGTACAATAAGCATTTTTGTTTCAGCAAATAAAAAAATCAAAAATTGCAAATATTAAAAATCTGTATTATACTATAAAGTGCTGATAACCATCAATATAAATAAATCTATATGCAAATAACAAAAACAAATCGCACAAATAAGATATGGAAAACGATGAATTAAGATTGCCTAATATTGGCTTTGACATGCCAATAACAGATTTAATTATGGACTTGGAGAAGATGCGCTACAAGATTATAGAAAGCGACACCCATCCTTTGGTGTTTCGTCAAGTTCGGCAAATTTTTCAGACGTTGGAAAGTGTTGGGTCTTCTCGCATTGAGGGAAACAATACAACCATCATGGACTATGTTGAAAGTACAAAAATCAAGAAAACGGAAGACATCTTCACGCCAGCAGAGGACATTATTGAGATTCTCAATATTGAGAATGCCATGAACTATATAGAAGATAACATTAACGACATTCCTATATCTTTGATGTTTATCCGCGAATTGCATCAATTAACCGTCAACAACCTAAGCTATCGCAAGGAAGGAGCTCTTCACCCCGGATGTTTTCGTGAGCAAAATGTTAGAATCGGCGGCTCCGCACATATACCACCAGACTACACGCAAGTTGTTCCGATGATGCAAGAATTGCTTGATTTTGTAAACAGGGAAGATTCACCTAAATATGATTTGCTAAAAATTGCAATCGCCCATCACCGTTTCGTCTGGATACATCCATTTGAGAACGGCAATGGTCGTGTCGTAAGATTGTTTACATACGCCTTACTCTTAAAGTTTATTTTCAAAAGCCGCGACAGGATAGTTAATCCCACAGCCGTTTTCTGTTCCGACAGAGATGCGTATTACTGTTATCTGTCAAAAGCAGATACAGGAACAGATGATGGACTGATAGAGTGGTCTGAATATATGTTGAAGGGGCTATGTAGTGAAATAGAAAAAATTGACAGGCTTGCCGACTATGCTTACCTAAAAACAAATATATTATTACCAGCCTTGGCGGACTCGAAGGAAAATGCTTACGTTACCCCAATAGAATATTCTGTGTTAAAGAGCACAATAACAAAACCAGACCAGATTCTACAGTCGGCAGATATTGCAAAACTATTCCCTAACACCTCCAGCTCGGAACGCTCAAGGATAATACGGGCACTCATTAACAAAGGAATGTTGCTTCCTACGCACGACAAAGCACGAAGATATGTCATCGCGTTTAGCAACAGTTATCTTTTGAGAAGTATTTTGAAGACATTGGATGTAAATGGATTTTTACCTATTAAAGACCGTGAAAATGATTCAGAGAAAGCAATTTGAGAGTATAAGCGAACTGTTGGAAGCTCTCTCGCCCTACATATCGGCACGCGCACTTGCTCGTATCTGCGACATGAGCGAGAGCCAGATGCTGCAATATAAAGCGGGCATCAAGAAAATAAGTCCTAAGAATATTGCACGTATTAACGAAAAAATGCGTAACTTTGCAGCCGAACTCCAAGAGTTCACACTTCTGGGCGCGTGAGCGTCGTACTATTTTATAAATGCAAAGAAGGCTGGCGATTGTTGCCAGCCTTTATTTGTACCCATAATTTGGTGGTACGATTGCGGATAATCATTTACTTTATGAAACCTTAGCTTTCGCATTGCGAAGGCTTGTCAACGGGATTGTGAAAGCTTATTTGCGAAGTTCGATGCGGAAGGTAGTGCCCTTCCCCACCTCGGACGATTTCACGAAGATGCGCCCCTTGTGATATTCCTCGACAATGCGCTTGGCGAGCGACAGGCCGAGCCCCCAGCCGCGCTTCTTCGTGGTGAAGCCCGGGGTGAAGACGTGTCCGACGTCTTTCTTGCGGATGCCCTTGCCCGTGTCGCTGACCTCGACGATGGCCTTCTCCGGGGTCTCCTCCACATGGAGCGTGATGGTGCCTGACTCGCCGCCCATCGCATCGACGGCATTCTTCGACAGGTTCTCTATCACCCACTCGAAGAGCGAGGCGTTCAGGCGGACGGTGACATCGTGGTCGGGGAAGTCCTTGACCATGCGGACCTTCTGCGACGTGCGGCGGTCCATGTAGTCGATGACGTGGTCCATCACCTCGTTCAGGCTCGACGGCACCGGCTCGGGCAGCGAGCAGATCTTCGAGAAGCGGTCGGCGATGAGCTGCAACCGATGCACGTCCTTGTCCATCTCAGGAATGAGGTCGTCGTCGGGGTAGTTCTCTTTCAGAATCTCCGTCCAGGCCATGAGGCTGGAGATGGGGGTGCCTAACTGGTGGGCGGTCTCCTTCGAGAGGCCCACCCACACCTTGTTCTGCTCAGCCCGCTTCGAGGTGAGCAGGGCGAAGATGGCGATGACCACGAAGATGAGCACTACGCCGAGCTGCACGTAGGGGTAGTAGGAGAGCCGCTTGAGCATGGTCGATTCGTCGTAGCAGACAAGCTGATACGACTTTCCCTCGGCAATGTTGATCTTGATGGCGTTGCCGCGCTCGCGCAGCCGCTCGCCCACCCTGCCGACGTAGGCCAGCGTGTCGGCGGCTGTCTTCGCACGGATTTTCAGATTACGATAGTCCATCACCTCGCCGTCGGCATTGAGCACAATGACCGGAATCGTGGTGTTGCCCTCGATAACACTGAGCACCAGCGAGAGGTCGGTATTCTCGTCGGCCTCGTTAAAGGCATGAAGAGCCTGCGCCCACGTCTCCATGCGCTTCTGCTCCTCGAGCTTGAGGTCGCGCGTCAGGAAATGCGACACCACGAGCGAGGCCACCGCGATAATCACGGCGGCAACCACAAGGTAAATCTTCACCTGGCGTATCCGGTCGGTCCACTGCATAGTATGTTATAATAACGCTTTCCGCCGCGCATTATTGCCCGCAATGCCGAGTTTTTGCCAGAAAAGGAAACAAAAAAGGCGGCACTTTAATAGCGCCGGCCCATCTCTCAGCATATAGAGCCTACTCTGCGGGAAAGTCCTCGCCGATGCCCGTGCTCTTGCGCTCGCGCTTCACGGGTTCGGGCGTGGTACGCATCATGCCGTCTATCTCGGCTTCCATAGCCTCCGCCTCGGTCTGCCCTTCGACGGAGACAAGGGGAATCGTCGGCACAAACTTCTCCAGCCTGGCCTGTTGTATCTTCTCGTTGGTCAGCGTGGTGCGGGCATCGAAGTTGCGCAGCCGCTTAATGCCCTGGCGTTCCATCGCTTTCGTCTCAAAAGGCAGGTCGCCCTCCTTCTCGCTCTTGATGACAACCTTCATCCCGACAAAGGCGTAGTTCTGCTTGAGGTCTTTGATGTCCTCGTCCTTCAGGCGGATGCAGCCCTCGCTGGCGCGGCCAGGGACGCTCTCACGATTGTTTGTCGAACCGTGGATGCCGATGCCGCTATGGCCGGGCGTGACCAGACGGAGAAACCATGCGCCATACGACAGGATGTTGCCGCGCCCGTCGCCGAAGTCATGCCGCCACGTAGAGGCATTGGCTATCTGCGAGATGGTGAACGGGTTGCGCATCGTGCTGCTCGGAGTCTTCTTGTCGCCGCGCATCTGCTTGTTGCCCACACGCAGACCGAACGCGCAGTCGTAGCGCGCCAGCATCACCGTGTCGCGGCCCTGAGCCTCATAGACATAGAGATAATAGTCTTTTTTCGACATCAGGATAAAACACTTCTGCTTGTTCTGCAGCAGCTCGGGACTGCTGATGGTCACATCGGCATCGGTACGCACGGCGCGGTTGCCATGATCCATCACCACATGTTCGCGAATCTCTGTCTGCGCAAAAGCACCCATGAAAGAGACCGAAAAAAGAATACTCAAAAACAATTTCTTTTCCATATTTCTTATTATTTTTTACTATCATCCCCCCTTCCTGGGCAGGAGTGGGTTCTACGCAAAGAAGAAATAGCTGAAGCAGACGGCAGCTATCATACCGGCAAAGTCGGCCAGCAAACCGCAGGTCACGCTGTAGCGATATTTCTTGATGCCCACACTGCCGAAATAGATGGCCAGGATGTAGAACGTGGTATCGGTGCTGCCCTGAAGCACACTGGCCAGATGACCCACGAAGGAGTCGGGACCATGTGAGGCAAAGCATTCGAGCATCATACCGCGTGCGCCTGAGCCGTTGAGCGGCTTCATCAGGGCTACGGGCAGGGCATCGACAAAATCGCTGTTGACACCTATCCAATCGACAAAAGCACGCACCCCGTCCTGCAACATCTGCAACGACCCGGAGGCCTTGAACACACCTACGGCAGCAAGAATGGCCACACAGTAGGGTATCAGGCTCACCGCCACATTGAACCCGCCCTTGGCTCCGTCGATAAAGGAGTTATAGACATTGAGCTTCTTTCGCCATCCCGAACAGATGAAAATCATGATGGCTCCAAGAATGAGACAGGCGGTAAGCAGTCGGCAGAAGTGTTGCATCTGGTCGCCCGACATGCCGATAATCGTGGTGAACAGCGCGGCCACCAATGCGGCAATCACTGCGAACATCACAAGGAAAGCACGCTGGAAGAGGTTGATGCGCTGGTAGATGGACACCACCAACAGACCGACCAGTGTGGAGCACATGGTCGTGAGCAGCAGCGGAATGAAGATGTCGGTAGGATCGGCGGCTCCGGCCTTGGCACGGTAGGCCATGATGGAAACAGGAATAATGGTCAGTCCCGACGTGTTGAGCGTCAAAAACATAATCATCGAGTTGCTCGCCGTGTCTTTCTTCGGATTGATGCTCTGCAACTCCTGCATCGCCTTTAGTCCGACAGGCGTGGCGGCATTGTCAAGACCGAGCATGTTGGCCGAGACATTCATAAAGATGGAACCCAGCGCAGGATGATTCTTCGGAATGTCGGGGAAGAGTTTGGTGAGCACAGGGCTGAGGAACTTGGCAAGCCTGTTGACGAGCCCGCTGTCCTCACCTATCTTCAGAATGCCCATCCATAACGTGAGCGTGCCGGTCAGGCCGAGAGTCATCTCGAAAGCCATCTTCGACATCTCGAACGTCGAGTCCATCATCGAGGGCAAAGCCTCGTAGTCGCCGAGGAAGAGCTTTATCACGCCGACGAGCACACCGACGACGAACAATCCGATCCAAATATAGTTCAGTGCCATAGAGGAGTTACTTCGTTTGAGCCTGCCGCTCTTCAAG
>JAFRZC010000007.1 GCA_017442765.1 Prevotella sp.
AAACCTTAAACCTTAAACGTAAAACCTTAAACCCTAAACCCTAAACCTTACTATCTTTATTTTCATTGGCTTCTCCGTAGATTGCGAGTCCCAGTTTGTCGAGCCTGCCCGAGGGCGCGATGGGGTTGAGGCTCAGGAAGTGGTCCACCTCGGCGTTGAGGAAGTAGATGTTGCGCGTGTTCGCGAACCGGTAGGCCCGCAGGACCCCTTTCTGCACCCATCGGTGGACGGTGCAACGCGAGATTTTCAGTTTCGACCGTAACTCCTCGACGGTGATCCACTGGCACCGGTCGGGTTCCATGGCTGCGAGGCTCTCCTTCTGCTTTTTGGCAATAAATTCATCTTTTGTCATTGTCTTGGATTTTAAAAAATTACGGCTGCAAAATTATCTGCCGCAACCGACAATGGCCAAAACAGTAGTGAACCTCTCGACTTTATTGCTTTTCTTTTCTCAAATCATTGATTATTTGTCTTGTATATCGTTTTCTGTTATAGTTTTCCGTCAGTGTTACGCTACCTCTTGCAACTGTTTTCCGCAACAGGGTTGCAACATCTCCTCTGCAGTGCGTGGCGACGGGCGTTTGCACGCGGTTGGGTGGGGGAGGGGCATGGTAGCGAAAAAAAATGTTCTTGCCAACAGCCTAGGTATCCTCCAATTGGCTCTTCGGAATGAACGGCGCGTCGTCGGCACGGCCGAAAATGCGGTTCACGAGCACGTATTTCTTCTCGTCGCGGTAGGTGCTGCGATGCAGGTTGCTCTGCAGGTGCCGTGTCTTCCAGTGCCATTCGAAGAACGACCACCGTATGTTGGGGTCGACGACATTCTGGAAGCAGCAGGCTATCCTTGCCGCCACTGTTATGCCGCAACGCGCGGTGAGCCGCAGGCACGGGTCCACCAGGTCGTTGTCGAGCAGCTGCTGCCAGTAGGCCAGTGCGGCATCGCACACGGCGGCATAGTGGCGACGGTCGTTCTTCAGGCGTGCCACGGTGTCGGGATTGATGGCCTGCTGCTTCTGTCTGCGGACGGCCTTGTGCGCCTGCTGCTCGCTGTCCTGCCATTCCGCGTCGTGTTGCTTCGCGGAGGGCGCACGCTTCTGCTGCTCTTGCTGCCTGTAGGCCCGCTCTATCTCGAGTGCGGTGTTCAGGTCCCTTATTTCGTGCAGCAGTTTCTCAATCCGCAAATCTTTGGCTTCAATCGAGCCACGCAGCAGAGCCTTTTCTTTCGTGTCGTTTTCGTGTAACCCCTCGAGGGTGTCGATGCGTTGCTGGAGCGAGGCTATCAAATCGATATACATCATGGATGTCGATTTCGGGCCATACTTCATGTAGGCGTAATCGTTCTGTAATATGTTGCCAGTCTCGTTCATCGCAACTCTTTTTTGCAACTGTTTCCCTATATAATACACCGTTCCCTTGGCTGGAAAACCAAGGGCAAAGCACTGTATGAGAATTTGTTGGATGTTTCTTTTTCTTCTGTTTAGGTTGTTGGTTGTGTTGCAAAGATACACATTATCCACCGTATGGTGCATCGTACGGTGGATAAATTTTTTTCAACATGCTTATCAACAGCACTTTTTCTTCGGTGGCCGCGCTTTTTTCTCGGCTCTGCCTACAGGCTTTCGACGAGGTTGTGGTAGCCGATGTCGCGGAGCAGTTCGAAGGCTCCCTCGTAGCGGTCCAGGTCGGCGGGCTGGTGGGCATCGGTGCTTACGATGAGGGGGATGCCGAGTGCATCCATGTGGCGAAGCAGTTTGCGCGAGGGGTAATAGTCGGGGTGGCGACCTTTGTAGATGCCACGGGTGTTGAGCTCGCAGATGCTTCCGGCCTGGCGTATGACATCGATGGTTTCCATCACGAGGTCGCGGTACCAGGCATCGTCGCTGCCGAAGTAGCGTTCGCGGTTGTGCATCAGTATCTTGTCGGGATGGCCGACGATGGTCGGGCGGTTGCGGACAATCATCTCGTTCTGCTGGCGGAAGTAGGCCCGCACACCGCTGCGTATGTCGCCTCCAAAGATGTGGCGCAGCCCGTTGTCGTAGGTCTCCTGGCGCGGTCCGTCGATGAACCACAGGTGGTAGGGTATCTGCTCGCGTTCGGCGTCATTCGCCGTGGCGACAAGATGGCGTAGCGCTTCGACATCGTCAGGGTTGGGGATAAGGTGCACGCTGCCTATGGTGTAGTCGAGATGCCCCTGGTGGACGAGTGGCGAGAAGTCCTCGAGCATGCCAGGCACATAGTCGATCTCGAGACCGAGGCGGATGGTGATGCGACCCTCGTATTCGGCTTTGAGCGACTGTATCTCGTTGCAGTACCCCTCGTAGTCGCGTATCGAGAAGGTGTTGGGGAAGGGCAGCGGACTGTGGCCGCTGAAACCTATTGCCGTGAAGCCGTGCACAAGGGCATACTCCACGTATTCGCGAGGGTGTCCGATGCCGTCGCAGTAGCAGCTGTGGGTGTGGAAGTTGGTCAAGGGGGGGGATTGTGAATTGTGAATAGTGAATAGTGAATAGTGATTGGTTATTAGAAGCTGTAAACCATGCTGAGCGAGAGGCGTAGGTTGGCTACTTTGGTGCTGTATCTGGCACAGGTGTATTCCGCCTCGCCGGTGAAGGAGAGTCCTTTCTGTGTGGTGTAGGTGAGCCGGGGCTGGACGCGCCACAGGTATTCGATGTCGTGTCCACGTCCGAAGAGGTGAATCGCGTCGCCGTGGCGGCCGTAGTCGGTATTGAGGGCATAGCCGACGAAGAGGCCTGGACGCCAGTGGCCCTGTGTGCGTTCTATGTCGAGCCACACGGTGTTGAAGTGCCAGTCCCGGTAGCTGCTGTCGGCGAGCATCATATAGCCGCCCAGCGAGCAACCCTCGTAAAGGCTGTTGTCGAGAAGGGTCTGCGCCTTGACGGTGACGGGGCCGAGGACGGCCTTCCCGTAGAGGCTCCAGGTGAACGACGAGTAGAGTTCGCCGTCGGGGTCGGGCACGACGGGTTGTATGGTCTTGAGGTTGGCGGCGGCGCCGAGCAGCAGCTTGTCTGTGCTGTAGCGAAGCTGTGCGTTGAGTTCCGGCACGAGGCTGTGGCGGGCGAACTGTGTGCTCGACTGCCTCTCGCCGTCGAGGATACCCTGGCTCATGTTGTCGAGCTGCCATTGGGCCACGGCGAGCAGTTCGAGTCCGCTGGTGGGGAAGAAGCTGTAGCGAACCTGAGGCTGACGCGCATAGCAGTGGAATGGCGACCCCATGTTGAGGGGGTTGGTCATAGGCATTATCTCGTGGATCACCATGGCGTACCAGTACTGGCCGACGATGAGCCGGTGCCTGGTCCAGTCGAGGCTGATGTAGGCGTGGCGGAGACGCAGGTTGTCGATGGTGGCATTGGTAGCCCCTGTGAAGTCGCCTTCGATGTAGGCACTGGCGGCGGCTCCGAGCATCTCAGGCCCCTTGACGCGCATCCCGAGACGCGCGGTTATGGCCAGCATGTCGGCCTGCCAGCCGTCGTTCAGGTCGTGGCCGAGGCTGTCGTCAAGTACGGGCTTCGGATAGAAGAGCATCATATCCTCGCGGCCTCCGACAACGCTGCGGCTGTCGGCATAGTAATGGGGATTGACAAAGCCGTGGAAGTCGAAGCTGTAGTTGCGCTCCTGCGCTCTGAGCACTCCAAATAATCCGAGCATTCCGAATAGAACCAGCGCCCGTTTCATTTCTTGCTTCCTCCCGCAAGTGCAAGGATAAGGCCCAGGGCTACGCCGAGCAGGGCGGCGAAAAGCACCTGGAAGGTGGGCGGCAGGATGAAGGTGATGGTGTGCATCGGGAACCAGAAGAGGGGGATGGTCTTCTTGATGACGAG
>JAFRZC010000061.1 GCA_017442765.1 Prevotella sp.
GATGTGCTCGTAGATCTCGTCAGCCAGGACGAAGATGTCGTCATGCTTTAATATAATGTTCGCGAGCGCGCGCAATTCCTCTTTATTATAGACAGAGCCTGTAGGATTGCTGGGCGAGCAGAGGATGAGCAGGCGCGTCTTTGGGGTGATGGCGGCTTCGAGCTGGGCGGCAGTCATCTTGAAGTCCTGCTCGAATCCGGCTCTGACGACGACGGGCGTGCCGCCAGCCAGCTTCACCATCTGCGGATAGCTCACCCAGTAGGGGGCGGGGATGATGACCTCGTCGCCCGGATTGATGAGTGCCATGACGGTGTTGCAGACACTCTGCTTGGCACCGTTCGACACGAGGATTTCTGCGGGTGTGTAGTCGAGCCCGTTCTCCTGTTTCAGCTTTTCGGCGATGGCTTGGCGCAGGTCGGCATAACCGGGTACGGGCGAGTAGCGCGAGTAGTTCTCGTCGATGGCCTGCTTGGCAGCCGTCTTGATATGGTCGGGCGTGTCGAAATCGGGTTCGCCCACGCTGAGGTTAATCACGTCGATGCCTTGTGCCTTCATCTCTCCGCTTTTCTGCGACATGGCGAGCGTGGCTGACGGCGACAGGCGGTTGAGTCTTTCAGAAAGTCGTTCCATAATATGCGGTTTGTCTTTTTTGTTGTTTCGGGGGTATGAGGGGTGCGGAGATTATTTCAGGTGCAGGGTGTGGCCCATGCGGTCGCGCTTGGTCTTGAGGTAGCGCTCGTTGTAGGGATTGGGGGTGATTTCGATGGGAACGTTCTCCACGATCTCGAGTCCGTAGGCTTCCAATCCCACGCGCTTCACGGGGTTGTTGGTGAGCAGTCGCATCTTGTGCACGCCGAGATGGCGAAGCATCTGTGCGCCGCAGCCGTAGTCGCGCTCGTCGGGTTTGAAGCCGAGATGTACATTGGCATCCACGGTGTCGTAGCCCTCTTCCTGCAGCTTGTAGGCGGCAATCTTGTTCATCAGTCCGATGCCGCGACCTTCCTGCTGCATATAGACGAGCACGCCTTTCCCCTCGTGCTCGATCATCTGCATGGCCTTATGCAATTGCTCGCCGCAATCGCAGCGCTGGCTGCCGAGGATGTCGCCTGTCATGCATGAGGAATGAACACGCACGAGGATGGGTTCGTCTTCCTGCCATGTGCCTTTCACAAGTGCCAGATGCTCGAGTCCGTTCGACTGCTGGCGGAAGGGGATGAGGCGGAAGTGTCCGTATTCGGTGGGCATATCGACCTCGTCGCCGGCCTCGATGATTGACTCTTTCTGCAGCCGGTAGGCGATGAGGTCTTTGATGGAGATGATGCGCATGTCCCACTCGCGTGCCATCACCTGCAGCTCGGGCAGACGTGCCATCGTTCCGTCCTCGTTCATGATTTCCATGAGTGCGCCGGCGGGATAGAGCCCGGCCAGTCGGCAGAGGTCGATGGCGGCCTCGGTGTGGCCGGAGCGTCGCAGCACGCCGTTGTCCTGTGCGTAGAGCGGGTTGATGTGTCCGGGACGGCCGAAGGTCTCGGGCCGCGACGCGGGGTCGGCCAGTGCGCGTATGGTTGCCGCACGGTCGTGGGCGGAGACACCGGTGGTGCAGCCTTCGAGCTTGTCGATGGTGACGGTAAAGGGTGTGCCGAGCACAGAGGTGTTGTCGCTCACCTGATGGGGCAGGTCGAGCTCTTCGCAGCGCGAGAGGGTGATGGGCGCGCAGAGCACGCCACGCGCGTTCTTGAGCATGAAGTTCACTTTCTCGGCCGTAATCTTCTCGGCGGCAATAATGAGGTCGCCCTCGTTTTCGCGGTCCTCGTCGTCAACGACAATGACGAATTTGCCCTGGCGGAAGTCTTCGATGGCTTGTTCTATCTGTTTGAACATGTTGCTTGTTGATGTGGTTACACCTTATTATATATAAACACTTTATTTGTTATCGCTATGTGTATGTGCTATGCGCTGTATGATATTGCTGTTCGTGCGTTGTATGGCATGGAGGTCTCTGAGCAGTCGCAGGCGGAACCGCCACATGCGCAGATAGAGGAACGCGCCGACGGGCAGCAGCACGGCTGCGGCGATGTTCAGCCACCGTCGCTCGAAGGGTCGCGTGTGGGCTTTCGTGGCGAGGACGGGGTAGTGGTTGAGCTCGCCGATGATAACCTTGTCGCGGGTGTTGCCGAGGTCGTTGATGATGGCTTCGAGCTGGTCGCTGATGCGCTCTATGTCGTGGTCGGGCTCGTAGCGGAAGAAGGTCTTGACGACGTTGGGCGGAGTCTTCAGCCGGTGTGCCGTCTCGTAGCGCCTCGCGTCCTCGCTGATGGCGGCGAGCTGCTCGGCATCGTGGCGGTAGTCGGGGTCGTTGATGATGACTTCCTTTCCGCCCACGTGGTGTTTCTGCCGGAGTCCGAGCAGCCGCATGAGCATGTTACGGTAGAGGTCGATGTTGAACACCACCGAGTCGTTGTTGGCCTTATAGGTGATGAAGGCGGAGAGCGGTATGAGCACGGCGGGTGCGATGCTCATGCCGAACCAGATGGGCCACATGCCGCCACGTGACATGCGGTAGCCCGTGTTCTCGAGGATATAGTAGAGGATATAGACGAGCACGGCGATGATGACGGGCACACCGAGCCCTCCCTTCCGGATGATGGCGCCGAGCGGTGCGCCGATGAAGAAAAAGATGATGCAGAGCAAGGCGCGGTTGTAGATACGTATGGCCTCAATCTTGTGCTGCCGGATGATTTTGTCGCCGTCACTGGTGATGAGGGCCTTGAACTCGAGGTCGCTGAGTTGCTGCTGCACTTTCGAGAGCGCGGCTGCCGAGGCGCTGCGCCGTTGCTCGGGCGTGGCCTTGGCATATGCCGAGTCAATATTGAACTCCGGCCTGTGTCCGGCCTTGACGGCGGCAATGGAGTCGGCACGTGTGGTGCTGGGGATGAAGTAGGCGTTGCGGCGCGCCTCGGCCAGATAGTTGCGTCCGATGCTGTCATAGACGGCGGTGAGCGAGTCGCCGTCGTGGTGCAGCTGGCTCAGTCCCTTGGCCTTGGCGTTGCCCGTGAGCAGCGAGGCGTCGGTCAGGCTCAGGTCGTCGTTGTATTCGATGATGATGCGCTTCGAGGTGAACGACTCGCGGCGATAGGGCACGGCGGCGCTTCCCATGAGCTCCTGCGACTGCATGTTCTCGAACCACTCGCCGCTCCACAGCGAGAGCATGAGGTGCTGCTTGTCGGCGGTGGACTGGAGCATACCCGAGTCGGCCAGGATGATGGCCTGGTCCTCGTAGCTGCCGGTCATACGGTAGATCATGATGCCGTAGAGCTTGCCCGTCTCCATGTTTTTCTCCTGCACATAGAGGTTGGAGCCTGGTATGCCGTCGTAGAAGATGCCCTCGGGTATCTCCAGCTCGGGGCTCTTCTGCTTCATGGCCAGCATGAGCTGAGCCATCTTCATGTTGGCGGCAGGCCCCACCTTGTTCTGGAAATAGAACGACACGAGGGCGATGACAACCGACGTGATGATGAGCGAGCGGAAGGTCTGCATGAGCGAGATGCCCGCCGACTTGATGGCGGTGAGCTCGCTGCTCTCGCCGAGGTTTCCGAAGGCGATGAGCGAGGCCAGCAGAATGCTCAGCGGAAAGGCCTCGGGCATGAGCACAAGGCTCATGTAGCCGAAGAACTCCGCCAGCACGTCCATCGTGAGCCCCTTGCCGATGAGCATGTCGATGTATTTCCACACGAACTGCATCATCAGCACGAAAAGGCTGACGACGAATGTGCCCACAAAAAGCAGGGCAAACTGCCGGAAGATGAAGATGTCTAACTTCTTGATGCGGAACATGACTGCTCGTTTCCTGTATGTCTTGGTTCGCGCATGGGCGCGTAACAATCTGCAAAATTAGCATAAATATTTCAGAAACGGTGCGTTTTTGCCTTTTTTTATGGTTTTTAAGTATTCCGATGCCCATTTCCGAATGTTCAATACGTGAACAAAAAAAGCGAAAAGTGTTAAATTCCGGAAAGAATTTAACACTTACGATTTGTCATAAATAGTGCGGAAACCACCCGTTTCTCATCCCTTTCACACCTCTTCCACCCTTCACTTTTCGCTTTCTACTCCTGAAAGGTATATGTTTCACCTCCCGAAAGACGGTCTTTCTCACACCAAAAGACGGTCTTTCGCACCGCGAAACATATATGTCTCAGAGCCGAGAGATATATCTTTCGGAAACGAAAAGTGAGAAAGGAGAAACGGGAAGATGGTCATAACGCTCATTCTCAGAACGTTAGAGAATTGTAGAAAAAGAGGCGTTTTTTCTGACAGAATGACACCTCGCCACGAAAAAGCCGGAAAATGGCGATTTCGGCGACGGCGTGAAATGTTAAAAGCGTTAAAAATCTTTTAACCTTTACAGCCCTGTCGTGGTGTGCAGGCGCTCGAGGTTGTCGGCCCAGAGGTCGCGGAGCGACTCTTCCTCCTCGGGCTCGGCAAAGTCGATGATGGTCAGGATGAAGTCACCCGTGAGCTCACTCTTCTCCATCATCAGCTCGATGTAGGCGTGCGCGTCTTCCTCGTCGTCCCAGCGGAAGCGGATGCGCCGGTTTTTCGCCTTTCCCGTGATGGTGGCATGGCGTATCTCGTGGTGGCTCCACGTCTCGCCCCACGTCAGCGTGAGCTTGTCGCCGTCCTGACGGACATCGTCGGCCAGCCAGCGCGACAGTCCCTCGGCCGTGCTGATGAGATTCCAGATGATGCCCTGTGAGTTGCACCGCAGCTCGTGGTCGATGCGTATTTGTTGTTTACTCATGCTCTTATTTAGGTTTTTACTCGGCAAAAGTAGTAAAAAAGTTTGAAACAAGAAAAATTTTGACTGTATTTTTTTGCGCAATCGAATTTTTATATTACCTTTGCACCCGCTTAATGAAAATCGGGGCGGGATAGCTCAGTTGGTTAGAGCGTCGGATTCATAATCCGGAGGTCGAGGGTTCGGGTCCCTCTCCCGCTACGAATAAAATGTCTGTCTTGACGGCAGACATTTTATTCGTTATGCGAGAATAATTTTTCTCCTTTTTATATTTTATATCAGAAAATTGTTGTAACTTTGCACACTCAAAACATAAAAAGCGATTGTCACGTTATGGAGGCAACAAGGAAAATCAACACGGCACTGGTGTCGGTGTTCCAC
>JAFRZC010000062.1 GCA_017442765.1 Prevotella sp.
CAGAAAAACGTATCTCGCTCATAGTTTAACATTTATGCAACGGACAAACACGGATGAATACTGATATTTTTTCCGTATTCATCCGTTGCGGAATTACCATAGTTTTTACAACTCTATCGTTGCGTAGAAGCAGAAGTTTCCGCGCAGGATTTGCAGTTCATACTCACCGACGAGGGTCTCGGGAAGTTCTACCTCTGTTGTGGTTTCATAGAGTTCTTCGGTGTAAACGGCTACGCCCAAAGTATTTACCACCTGCAACGTCGCACCTGCACACCCGCTATATAAATATAAGGTGTGTCCGTCAATAGATACTGATGGCGGCACGACGGGGAATTTGGGACCATCTCCATGTGGTATGGTAGGATCAATGATTGAGACCCCAAACGAAATGTGCAAACTATCAACATTAGCAGTGTCTGCAAAACTGATTGTGCTTGTACTAAATAGTATGCACAATGCTAAAATTCTAAACAACATATTGTTTCTCATCTTGACATTATTTTGTTAAATTCTGTCGCGAAATTATGGAAAAGTAATATATCAAAAAAGCCTTTGTAAAAAAATTATTAGGCTTTTTTTAGGCAGTAATCTCTGTATCCCCTTTTTTAAAAAGGGGATTGCGCAATTCTGTTGTTTTGAAGAACAATGAAAAAAGTTATCAAAAATAAGTTTTTAGATTTGTCCTAAGCGTTTTAGAATGTTTGTCGTTAAACAGCTTGGTATTTAACTGCACTTTAATCCGGTTGATAGCATCGCTGGGTTTCTCCATCAATATACACATTTCTGCCTCCGAGAAATTAGCCCTGATCAACATACACACACGGATTTGACTTTCCGTAAGACAGTATTCTTTCATGAAAGAACTAAATTGGGGAAAATGTATATGGAAGTTTTTCTCAAAATCTTTCCAGTTCCGTCTGTTCATTCTCTGCTGTGGCTTTCCCTTAGATGGCGTAACAATCTCTTTTGCTAATTCGTAAATATCACTACAGAAGAAAGCATTTGCCAACTCTTTTTCTGTTTTCTGATGGAGTTGGGTTTTCAAACCATCTATTTGCTGCAAGTAAGTGTCTATCTGCATTTGCTGTTCTGTCATCAAAGCCTGATTTTTTGTCAACAATTTCATCTCTAATCTGCGAAGATTCAACTCGTCCACCATACTTGTATAGCTACGCGCAAGCACATTAATTCGATGAAGACTGGCTTTTTTCTCTTTATTATACTTGTAGAATCCTACACCAATCATTAAACTTAACATGAAAATAGAAGTAACCAGAATAAGAGCGTTCTCCCTTTTTGTTATTTCCAATTTCTTTTCTGCCTTAGCTGCTGCTCGCTGACTTCGCTCATATTTATATAGCGCGGATATACGATGAACCTCCTCTGAATTCTTTTGCAAGAAAGCACTGTCGTTGGCATCTACAAACAATCGGGCATATTTCGCAATGGAGTCGGCATTCCCCTTCTTTTCATAGACAGAAAGAAGACCCTTGTAAGCAGCCTCATCATAACCCGCAGAAAGTGTCTTGCGAAAATAGACTGTAGCACTATCTACCTTTCCCGTAGCCATAAGATAACGGCCTTTAAGGAAATAAAACATTTCCTTGCCACTGGCAATATTCCCAGATTTATCGAAAAGGTTAGACTCTCGCTCATATTTTGTAATGCAACGCCCCGCTTCTTCATATTGTTTGTGGTCAAGTAGAATGTCTATAGCAGCAGGCAACACTTGAGCTACGTTAGATTTATAGCCATATTTCTCATATAGCTTTGCTGACATCTTTGTTATATAAATCACGCTATCCCTCTTATTTTGAAAATAATAAGGGCGAAGACGCAATTCATAATTTTGCAAAGCACCTAAAGTGTCTTTGGCTAACCAAGCATAGCGCTCTGCAGCTTTCCTGTATTCCATTTCATTTTCAAACAGCAGCTGCTGATGGGAAATGGCGGCCATCTGACTATAGACACGGCATAAACGGTAATAGTCGCAGTCGGCACTGGTGGTATCTGCGCAGTCGACGGCCTGTTGGTAGCAGTCAAGGGCGCGGGGTGCCTCGCCCATGTCGTGGCAGGCGCGGCCAAGGAGGTAATAGGCCCGCATGCGCTCGTTGGGGGTGCCGTGGCGGTCGTAGTAACGGACAAGGGCACGCTGGAGCGTATCGGAGCTGAAGACGGTGTCGCACTTGTTCTGCGCGTCAAGAAGGAGAAGGAGGTAGTAGGCCTCCAACCCACCCCCGGCCCCTCCCAAAGGGAGGGGAGAAGTGTTGGGGAGGGGTAACTTGTCTGAAACTCCCCTCCCTGTGAGGGCAGGGTGCAGATCGAGGGAGGCTTGGGGGGAGGCTGGTGCTATGCTGTAAAGCAGTTTCAGCGCGCTGTCGGGGCGGGTGCGCATGAGGCTGTCGGCCGTTCTCATGACCGACTCGGCCCTCTCCTTCTGGGAGGGGTTAGGGGTAGGCCCGCAACCGACGAGGTGGGTGAGCAGCAAGCCGGCAAGGACGATATGGACAAGTCTTATCATTCTATGTGCAAAGGTAGCGATTTCTTTAGAAAAAACAAAATTGTAGGGGAAAAAGAAGTGGCGCGAAGGAAAGGTCTTCGCGCCACTTCTTTTCTATATAGGTTTCGGAATTATTCCTCGGGCAGCATGACCACCTTGATGCGGTTGCCGGCCTTGATGAACTCACGCATGAAGGCGCAGATGGTCTCGGGGGTCTGAGCCTGTACGATGGCCTTGTAGTCGGTGTATTCGTCGATACCGTAGCGATCCCACATGTTGATGACACCGTCCCAGAAGGCGTTGGTCTTGGCATCATCGTCGATGCGCTTGAGCATAAGCTCCTTGGTCTTCTGCAGCATCTCGGCGTCGCAGCTCTCGGCCAGCGCAGGCACCTCAGCTGCCATGATGCTCATGGCCTCTTCCTTCTTCTCGGGCTTCATGGGGCAATAAGCCAGCACGAGGATGTTGTTGTAGTCGTCGTCCTTGGAGGCACGGCCCATGGCTCCGCAGGAGTAGGCGGCACTGGCCTCCTCGCGAATCTTCTTCAGATAGATCATCGAGAGTATCTGTCCGGCGATGTCAGCCTTGATGCTGTTCTCGAGCGTGTAGGGCATGTCTTGGTTGGTCCAGATCATGTAGGCCGTCGATTTCGGAGTCTCCATCTTGCGGGTGAAGACGTTGTCAATCTGACCTTTCTGGATGAACGATACTTTCTTGCCGGCTACGGGTTTACCCTTTGCGGGCAGTGCGGCGAGATACTGGCAGATGAGCGGGCGGATGGTCTCCTCGTCGTAGTTGCCCACGATGCGGAAGGTCCAGCCCTTGGCACTTGCGGTGCGCTCCTTGGCCATTTGCAGGATGCGGTCGTAGCTGATCTGCGGCAGCGAGGCCATGGTGAGCGGAGCCATGCGCGGGTTGTGACCATACATGGTAGCGGTGAGCGAGTCGCTGAGTGCCACCTCGGGCGTGAGGTCGCGGTTCTTCAGCTGCACTTCCATCTGGCTCATCAGCGTGGCGAACGATTTTTCGTCCTTGTTGATGCCGGTGAAGTAGAGGTAGAGCATCTGGAACATGGTCTCGGCATCCTTCGGCGTGCAGTTGCCGTCGGCGGTCATGTATTTCTCCGACATCTGCAGGTTGGCGTTGGCAATCTTGCCGGCGAGCGCCTTTTCCAATTCTGTCGATGAGAAGTTGCCGAGTCCGCTGATGCCGATGACATCGTCGAAGACCTTTGTGTTGGTGTAGTCGGCAGGGCCGTAGAGCGAGCTGCCGCCAGGACCGCGACCGTTGAGGATGACCTGGTCTTTCTTGTAGTCGGTCTTCTTCAGCAATACGCGCACACCGTTGGAGAGCGTCAGCTCGGTGTAGCCGAGTTTGGCGTTGCGCACTTCTTTCTTAATAGTGCCGGCCTTGGGCAGGTTGGTGATGAGCGGCTCGTCCTTCACGTTATCGACGAAGGCCTCGACATCGGCCGAGCGGGCTTCGTTGACAGCAGCCAGCAGGCCCTCTACAGTAGGATATACGGCTCCCTCGGCCTCGTTGTTGAAGTTGATGACCACGGTGTTCCCGTTGGTCTCGGGCACGAGCTCCTTGATGTACTGGTTGACGGCCTCTACGGGAATGTTTGGCACGAGCTGCGGCATGAGCTGATAGGTGAAGTCGATGCTGGGCATAGGCTCGTTGTTGAGGAAGTGGGCAAGGCACTCCTGTACGAACTGGCGGCTGTAGCGCTTGTCCTTGTTGGAGTAGATCTTGTCGAGATTGCTCAGGTAGTCGCTCTTGAAGCGGCTGTACTCCGTAGCGGTGAATCCATGCTCGGCGGCGCGGCGAGCCTCGGTGAAGATGGCCTTCAGTGCAGCCTCGGTCAGCTCGGGCGACTTGGGCTGTGCGTCGAGCATGAAGGCATCGCAGGTCTTGGCAAAGATGTAGGTGCCGTCCATGGCCGAGGCCGACACGAACGGGCAGTCGTCCTTCTGAGCCACTTCGGCCAGACGCTTGTTGAGCATGGTCATGGCGGCATCCTTCATATAGTCGTAAACGAGGAAGCCCATGGTTTGCTTGAGCGAGTCGGGGAATACCTCGTGCTTGAACATCAGGTCGATGGTGCTCTGGGTCATCTCCTTGTCCTTATCGACGATGATGATGGGCTCGGGCGTGTCGGGCACAGGCTCATCGACAACGGGAATGACGGGGTCGGGATTCTTGATCGGGCTGAAGAGCTCCTTGATCCTGGCCTCGGTCTGGTCAACATCAACATCGCCCACGACGATGATACCCTGGTTTGTGGGGTGGTACCACTTCTCGTAGTAGTCGCGCAGCTCCTGCGGCTTGAAGTTATCGACCACCGACATCAGACCGATGGGATAACGCTCGCCATACTTCGAGCCGGGATAGAGCTTAGGCAGGTTGCGCTCAAACATACGCGAGCTTGCCGAGGTGCGCAACCGCCACTCCTCGTGGATGACACCGCGTTCCTTGTCAATCTCCTCAGGGTCGAGGGTCAGTCCGTCGGCCCAGTCGCGCAGGATGAGCAGACAGGAGTCGAGCGCCGACTGACGCGTGGTGGGCACGTTGTCGATGTTATAGACCGTCTGGTCGATTGACGTGTAGGCGTTCAGGTCGCGGCCGAACTCCACACCGATGGAGCGCAGCCACTCGATGAGGTCGTTGCCCTTGAAGTTGTCACTGCCGTTGAAGGCCATGTGCTCAAGGAAATGGGCCAGACCGCGCTGGCTCTCCTCTTCCTGGATGGAGCCCACCTTCTGGGCAATGTAGAAGTTGGCACGGTGCTCCGGCCAGTTGTTGTAACGGATGTAGTAGGTCAGACCGTTGTCGAGCTTGCCGATGCGCACGGCATCGTCGAGCGGTACGGGCGGCATCTGCGGCATCTGTGCCTGAGCCACTGCGGCAACCATCAACAGGGTTGCCAGAATCATTTTTCTAATCTTCATAATGTTGTGGTTTAAATAAATTTTATATGTTTATTGATTCTTTTCCTATGTTAGACGTTGGACTGTTGAAAAAAGTTACATCGTCGCGCCGTTTTTTTGCTTTTCCGGCATGCAAAGGTAAACATAAAAATAAAGAATGAAGAATTTTTCCGGAAAATTCTTCATTCTTTACGATGCTATGGTCTAATTAGTTCCAGATGCAATCTTTTTCAAGGTCGTCATCTTCTTCATAACCCCAACCCTTCGAAAGGGCTTGGTCGTTGTCCTGTGAGCCGGAAGATACTGTGACAAGCAGGCTTTCTTCCACCATGTCACGCATTTTAATCATCGGCTTTTGGTATGTCTGTCTGGTCTTCATATGCTACTCCTATTTTACGATGTACTTTTTACCGTTCTGAATATAGATTCCCGATTTGAGCGCGCCACTGCCTCCCATGCGACGGCCTTGCAGGTCGTATATGGATGAGGGATGAGAGAGGAGGGACGAGGGGTTATGCATTACATCGATGCCTGTCGCGTCATCGAAGACAAGGATCATCTTGGCCTCGCCCGCCTCGGCTGTCACGTTCACTGTGCTCTGCAGGTAGGCACGGCCGGCGGCAAGCAGTCCCTTGCCCGTGCTGTGCTTGAAGCTGACGTCGTCGCCACTTACTCCGAGCGTGTAGTTGTAGAGCGCTCCTTCTCCGTAGTTCTCCTCAGACATCAGCTGATGAGCCACAATGCAAGGACGAAGCTGGTTGTCGCTCACATCGACAGTGCCGGAGGGATTCTCGACGCTTTCCAGCGTGGCCTCGGAAAGCCCTTCGCCATAGATGACGACACCTGTGTAGGCGGGAATGTAGTCGATCCGGGTGAGTGTGGCCTCGGTTGTGCCGGCTTCGGTCGCCACGCCACTTACCTTATAGGCGGCGGCACCGGTGGTCGTCACCGTCATGTCGCGGTCGCTGCTGAACGTGGCGTAGCCGTTCGTCAGGCTGACGGCCTTCTGTGTGCTCTGGTAGGCAACGGGACCGTAATAGGTGAGCTTGAAGTTGTCGAACACGAGCCAGTCGCTGTCTGAATTAGAGCCCTTGCGCACTCCGACGGTGAGCTGGCCGCCGCTGACGATGACCTCGACGGGGTCGTTCACATAGCCGTAGCCATCTCGCATGCCAAGCTGCAGGCAACGCTGTGCCGACGGCTTGTCGGAGTTGTTGGGAACCCAGTAGTTGCCCGACTGCCAGGCATAGTAGTTGCCGAGCTTCGCGGCCGGTGTGTTGTCGCAGATGGACATCACGTTCTGCTGCACGTCGTTGGCGAAGAAGACCGCACGGAGCATCTCCTCGTCGCCGTCGTGCTTCGAGCCTGCCTCGTCGTGCGAACCGTCGCGGTAGAAACCCTGCAGCTGCAGCGTGTACTTGCCGTCGGGCAGATCGGTGAGCGTGGTGTACATTTCGGCGTATGTGCTGCCGACACTGGAGATAATCATGGAGCCGCGGCCTAAATCACCGGCTACGTCACAGCCGCGTCCGAAGTCTCCGTCGTAGTTCTTTGTCCAGAGGTCGTAGCGAGCGTCATTATTGACGAAGTCGGCACTGGGCACGAGCCATGAGGCATCGGCGGGACTGTCGGCCGTGGCACTGCCCAGTGCGGTCATACGCTCCGCCTTTGTGATGATTTGCCACACGGCATGCTCCTCATCGGGATTGGCCGCGCTGGCCAGATAGTATTGCTCGCCGCCGCCCTTCGAGAAGAGGTTGTAGGCGGGGTAGGGAGCCGTCGTCTTGTTGCAGCAGAGCACGTAGTCGCCGCTGTAAATCTTGTAGGCGTTGGTCACGCCGGCGACAGTGACGGGCTCTATCGTCCAAACGTCAGTGGCGTTGGTGTCGAGGTACATGTTGCTGCGGTTGATGGTTGCGCCCGTGTTGTTCGTGGTGAGCTTACCGCAGATGTAGTAGCCTTCGCCGTTGGCGGTCAGCGTGAAATCAAGGCCGCGCGTACCGAGATCGCCTAAGGTGTGCCAGAAATTGGTGCGGCTGTCGTTGTTCTGAAGCCACAGACCCGACTCCACGTTGTAGAGGTAGAAGTCACCCTCGGCAACGGTTGTTCCCGTAAAGGGAGAGGAGAGTGTGACGGGGGTGGGCATGTCTTGCTGGAAGATAGTCCAGTACGATTTGGCATTCGTGCCAGCCTTACACCCATAGACCTGAACAATCATATTGGCTTCGAGCGAGTTGCAACCCTTGGTTACCGTTCCTGTGAAGTCGATGGTCTGGTCGTTGGATACGATGGCATACATGTTGGCGGTGTTGTGGCTGGCATCGGAATCTTGCCAGACAACCATCTCAACGGGATTCTCGCCAAGCTGCACGGCCGCGTTCAGGCTGAGGTTGGTCGATTGGATGTAGCGGCCCGTCTTCGCGTTCTGCACATAGTAGCAGCCATCGTTCTGTGTGGCTGTGAATTTCCAGTAGGAAGCCGAGCTGATGGAGGAGCCGAGGGCGAGTCCGCCGCCGTTGTCCACCATGTAGAGTGTTCCTGAGTTCTTGTGGCACTGGATGACGTAGGTCTTGTCTGCGTCGAACTGTGCCCATGCACTTGCCGCAGCTACGACGGCAAGCAGTAGCATAAAGAGTTTTTTCATTGCTTTTTGTAGTTTTTGTTATACATGTTTATTGACGATTTTGTGTTGCAAAATTAGTGAAAAAAACGACATGCCAGCCCACTTCCAGCGTGAAATCTTGTTCCTTATATTAAATAAAGAACATTTTTCCCCTCCCGACGAACATTCTTCCCGTTTCCGGGTTCTCTGGCACGGCTGTTTATGCGTCTTTCTTTCTGGTGCGCATGCGTGCCTCTACGACATTGACCACATAGTCGCCGAGTTTCTCGCACTCGTTGATGAGGTCCATGTAGATGGTGCTCACGGCGTAGGTGTACTTGTGATTGTTGATGTCGTGGATGTTCTGCGACTTCAGTTGGTTGCGGTAATTGTTGATTTCGTTCTCGATGTTGAACGAGCGGTTTACGTCGAACGACTCCTTGCGGCCACCCATCAGACGATTCATCTGTGTCAGCGACTGGTCGGTGAGCGCCATCATCTGGTGCAGGTGCTGGTATTGCTCGTCGATGAAATGGTCTTGCTTGTTCTGCACTTTCCGCGAGATGGTGCGTGCCATGTTGTAGCAGGCGTCGCCGATACTCTCGAGTTCACTGATCTCTCGCAGCATGGCACGTATCTTGGCCTTGGTGTCGTCGCTAAGGTGAGCATCGCTCACCTGGTCGAGATATTTGGCGATTTCCAGTTCCATGCTGTCGCTGATGCCCTCGTATTTCTCGATGCGCGTGAAGAGTTTGTTGAACTTTTGGTCGTCTTTCTCCACCAGCAGTTCGCGCACCATGCCGAACATGCGTTGCATACGCTCGGAGAACGATTGTATCTCTTTTTGTGCCTCGAGAACGGAGAGCTCGGGGGTCTTCATGAAGCCGGCAGTGATGAAGTGCAGGCGGAAATCCTCCTCCTCTACTTTCTTCGGCTTGATGACCCAGCACACGAATCTCTCTATTTGCGGGATGAACCAGATGAGTATGCCGGCATTGATGACATTGAAACTTGTATGGAAGGCGGCCAGGGTGAATGTCAGCTTCGACATCTGGCTCATGTTTGCCATGTCTTGGCGGAAGGCATTAGTGCCTATGTAGTCGACGGTCCATACCACGCCGTCGATAAACCACCGGAATACCAGCAGGATCCACAGTACGCCGAAGATATTGAAGAACATGTGAGCCAGTGCGGCGCGGCGGGCCTGTGTGTTGGCCGACAACGCGGCGAGGTTTGAGGTGATGGTGGTGCCGATGTTTTCGCCCAGCACCAGCGCGATACCTTGATAGATGGGCATGGCACCGCTGCCGCAGAGCAACATGGTGATGGCCATGACGGCAGCCGACGACTGCACGCAGAAGGTCAGCACTCCACCCAGGAAGAGGAATGTCAGCGTAGTCCAGAAAGAGTTGGGGTCAAACGACTGGAAGAAGTTGAGCACCTTCGGATCGTGTCCCAGATCCATCTCGTTGCCCGTGAGTCGCAACGTGGTCAGTCCTAAGAGCAGCAGTCCCAGTCCGAAGAGGAAATCGCCGATGTAGCGGTGCTTCTTCATATAGATGAGTATGATGCCGAGGAAGAATCCCACGTAGCTGACGATGCTGATGTCGAACGACGATCCTAAGGCCATGATCCATGCCGTGAGCGTGGTGCCGATGTTGGCGCCCATGATGACCGAGATGGCCTGTGCCAGCGTGAGCAGTCCGGCATTGACGAACGAGACGGTCATCACTGTCGTGGCGGTAGATGACTGTACGGAGGCGGTAACAACGGTACCCGTCAGCATACCGGTGAAACGGTTGGTGGTCATCGCGCCCAGCACGTGTCGAAGCTGCGGACCGGCCATTTTCTGCAACGCGTCGCTCATCGATTTCATACCGAACATCAGCAGGGCGAGCGAGCCAAGAAGCTTTAGGAGGACTAACATGAATAGGTGATATTAGTGATTTCGCTGCAAAATTACATAAAAATTATGAAAACAATATGGTTCATTCAATCTTTTTTCTTAATTTTACCCACGAAAAAACATAAAATGAAAATAAATAATGAAAAATGAAACCGTAAAAATCCGTTGCCAGAACAGCGGGAGGCTGATAAAGGTTCCGTTTGGCAGCACGCTCGAAGAGGTTTACTGCGCTTCTGGCCTGCAAATGGTGAACAAGCCGCTGTGCGCCCATGTGAACAACAAGATAGAGGGTATGCGCTACCGCGTGTATAAGCCGAAGGACGTGGAGTTTCTCGACATCACCTCGCCGTCGGGGTCGCGGGCCTACACGCGCTCGCTCTTCTTCGTGCTCTGCAAAGCCGTGCACGACCTTTACCCCGAGGGCTCGGTGGTCATCGACATTCCCGTGTCGAACGGCTACTACTGCGACCTGCACCTCGACGTTGAAGTTACACCCGAGGTGGTGGCCGGCATTCGTGAGCAGATGCAGCAAATCATCGATGCCGCCATACCCATCCATCGCCGCGAGGTTCCCACAGAGGAGGCCATAGAGCTGTTCCGCCAGCGCAGGACCCACTCGAAGGTGCGGCTGCTCGAGACGCTCGGCTCGCTCTATACCACCTACTACGAGATCGACGGCTATGCCGACTATTTCTACGGCTCGATGCTGACCAACACCGCGCAGCTCCACCTCTTCGGCCTTGAGCCTTACTACGACGGGGCACTGCTGCGCATACCCTGGGTGGAGAATCCCGCCGAGCTGGCACCGATGATATGGCAGGACAAGATGTTCGACATCTTCCAGGAACACCATCGCTGGCAGAAGATCATGGGCATCGGCACCGTGGGGGCCTTCAACAAGGCGGTCGATGAGGGTCACGCCAACGAGATTATCCAGGTGGCCGAGGCCCTTCAGGAGAAGAAAATCGCCCAGATAGCCGAGCAGATAGCCGAGCGCAAGCAGGTGCGGCTGGTGCTGCTGGCCGGGCCGTCGTCGAGCGGCAAGACCACCACCTGCAAGCGCATCGCCACGCAGCTGGCCGTGAACGGAATCCGGCCCGTAATGATTTCGCTCGACGACTATTTCGTTGACCGTGAGAATACTCCGCGCGACGAGACGGGCGACTACGACTTCGAGAGCCTTTATGCGCTCAACCTTCCTCTGCTCAACGAGCAGCTCACAGCTCTCTTCCGTGGTGAGGAGGTGAAGCTGCCCAAGTATAATTTCCAGTCGGGCAAGAGCACACGAAACGGCAAATTGCTGCGGCTGCGCGAGAATGAGGTGCTCGTCGTAGAGGGCATCCACGCGCTCAACCCCGAGCTCACGGCCAGCATCCCCGCAGCGCAAAAGTTCCGCGTCTATGCCTCGGCACTCACCACCATTCTGCTCGACACCCACAACTACATTCCCACCACCGACAACCGATTGCTGCGTCGCATCATACGCGACCATAAGTATCGCGGTTGCTCGGCACAGGACACCATCCGCCGCTGGCCCAGCGTCCGTCGGGGCGAGCAGAAGTGGATATTCCCCTATCAGGAGGAGGCCGACGTGATGTTCAACACCGCCATGCTCTACGAGCTCGCCGTCATCAAGAAGCAGGCCGAGCCCGTGCTCGAGGAAGTGCCCGAGAACTGCCCTGAGTATGCCGAGGCCTATCGGCTGCGCAAGTTCCTGCGCTACATAAAGGCCGTTGACTACGACAAACTGCCGCCCACCTCGCTGCTCCGCGAGTTCATCGGCGGATCGTCGTTCAAGTATTGATCTTCATTCAGATTTTTTAACCCTGTTTCTGTTAATAAAACACAAAAACAGGGTTGATTTTTTGCCGGCAAAAAACGGCTAAAATTTTCCGGAGCTGCATTTCCATGCAGTTTCTATGCAGAAAAGAATCCTTCCATCCTCGCGCTCCGCTCCGTTGAGTTGCGAAAGATATATGTTTCGGGTTGCAAAAGACCATCTTTTGGAGTGCGAAAGGCGGTCTTTTGAAGGGTGAAAGACGGTCTTTCGCAAGGCGAAAGCTTATCTTTCGCGATGAGAGGCATAAGTCCTATGGACTATGCAGGCCTTATAGAGTTTAAAATCAGTAACTTAGCCAAAGTCGCTCATGGCTGAAGATTTCTCCGATTCAAAAAAATTTTTTCAGAATTTTCGATTCTCACGCCACTTTTCCCGATGCCGAAAACTTAAAAAATCACAAAAACTGTTGGTAACGGCCTGCAGATGTCGCCTATGAAAACTACGGCCTGTAACGCCAGCAGATGTGCCTATGAAAACTACGGCCTGTAAGGCCAGCAGCTTATAGCCCAGGGCAACGCCCTGGGTGTCGGGGCGTAATTCATCTCGCCCTGAAAGGGCAAAAGCATTGATTTCCATAGCTTTTGCCCTTTCAGGGCGGTATCGTTGGTTATATTTACCCAGGGCGATGCCCTGGGCTATGGGGTCACCGGCCTTACAGGCCGTATTCAACGGGCACCAGTCTCACAAACAAGACCGACGGCCTTGCTCAGGGCAAAGCCGTCGGTCGGGACTTCTAGTTTCCGTGCTTCAGACGTACTGAAGTACGGTGTTCCTAAACAGTCTGCGGAACATATTTGGGCGACTCGCCATACTGGTTGGGAGCGGGGCTGCCGTCGGGGATACACATAATCAGGGGGATCAAGCCGCCGATACCGCAAACCAGCCATAACCACTGCAGATGACCGCTCTTGCCCACGTCGTGGAGGCGACGTGCGCCTGCTGCAAGCATGGGGAGCAAGGTGCCCAGAGCCCAGACTGCCATGACAATCATGATAATCAGGTTGATGTTGGCATAGCTTGCCTCCTGTGCCTCAAGTGCTGCCAGCTTGTCGGGGTCGGAGAACATCACCGAGATGGCCTCGCTGACAACAGCGGCCTTCTTGGCAGCGAAAATCTGAAGAATCCAGCCGAGAATACCATTGACGGCGGCTACGAGCAGATAGAACCACCAGAACTCAGAGCGGCGTGCACGGCCGTTGAAGTTGGCATAGTTAGCAAAACACTTCTTTACTGCATCCATGAAACTCATCATGGGGGTAGCTACTACATTTTCCATAATCTGTAATTTTAATTGTTAATAATAATAGTATATAATTTAAAATTTGTCTGACTGCATTCGCATTTGCAGGGGCAAAAGCCCCAATAATGGCACAAAGATAGACAAAAAATATTAAAAAACAAAAAAATCAGCAATTTTTTTTGAAAAAAATGATGAGTTGACAAGTAAACGAGTTGACAAGTTGACGAGTTATTACTGTTTGTTGCAAGGAACTAACAACTCGTCAACTTGTCAACTCGTTTACTTGCCAACTATCCTATTTGCGAGCCGGGCTTGACCGGTCGCAGGGTCGTGGTGACGACGAGGCTCTCATCGGCATCCACGGCCGAGAGTATCATGCCCTGGCTTTCGATGCCCATCATCTGTCGCGGGGCGAAGTTGGCGACGAACAGCACATCCTTGCCTACCAGCTCCTCGGGCTGATAGTACTGGGCGATGCCGGAGAGGATGGTGCGGTCGGTGCCCGTGCCGTCGTCAATGGTAAACTTCAGCAGCTTTTTCGATTTCTTAACGGCCTCGCAGGCCTTGACATGTCCCACGCGGATGTCGAGCTTCTCGAAGTCGTCGAACGAAACTGTTTCCTTAATCGGGGCAGCCTGATGGGCAGCGGCGTTATTCGCCTTGCGAATGTCCTCAAGACGTTTCAGTTGTGCCTCGATGGTCTCGTCCTCAATCTTCTCGAACAGCAGTTCGGGCTCTGCCAGCTGATGACCGGGCTTGAGCAGGTCGATGGCACCCAGTTGCTCCCAGTCGAAACTGTCGATGTTGAGCATCGCGCGCAACTTTTTCGACGAGAAGGGCAGGAACGGCTCGAAGGCAATGGCGAGATTGGCCGTCAGCTGCAGGCAAATATTGAGAATGGTCTCGACACGTGCCGGGTCAGTTTTCCAGACCTTCCAGGGCTCGCACTCGGTGATGTAGCGGTTGCCGATGCGGGCCAGGTTCATGGCCTCGAACTGTGCCTCGCGGAACTTGTATTGGTCGAGATATTGCTCCACTTTCTGCTTCACGTCCTTGAACTCGTCGATGGTCTGGCGGTC
>JAFRZC010000063.1 GCA_017442765.1 Prevotella sp.
ATATTGCACATCGACCCCTCCGAGAAATCCGGCCTTGTACTTGGAGTTGCTCTCTTGCGCCGAGACACCGCCCCCGCCGCCCTCCTGGAGGTAGAATATTTTATCGCCACTGACTTTCGAAATGGTCACACCCACCTTCGGAATAATCGACCACTTGCCCTGCTTAGGCTGCGCTACGGCTATGGTCGGGAAAGCCAGCAGGACAACGAGCAGACCGCAGACCATTTGTGAAACTATTTTTCTCATCTTCTCTGGTGTATTCATTTTTCTATCTGTCCGCTGCAAAAATACAAAAAATTGATTATAGACACTTGATAATTGATATTTATTTTGTATTTTTGCACCATAATTAATTTTTTTTAGGAAGAAAAACAATTATCACACCATGAGAAAAATCTTGTTCTTTATCCTATTGGCTTGTGCATGGAGTATGGCCGATGCGCAAAATGTGAAGTTGTACAAAAAGACGGTGAAAGCATTAAGCTCTGCAAGATTTCAAGGACGCGGGTATGCGCTGGGCGGGGCGAACAAAGCGGGTGCTTATCTGGAACGGTGTTACCGGCGGGCTGGGGCTGACGAGGTGACACGACAGCCGTTCACGCTCGACATCAATACCTTCCCCCGCAAGATGAAGATGGCGGTTGACGGCAAACGACTGGCGGCAGGCCGCGATTTCACGCTACGCGAGTTCTCACCAGGCGCGAAGGGCAGTTTTCCCCTCTACTTTGTCGATACGCTGAACTACAATTCCGAAAAGCTGTTCCACGACCTTGAGCTGCCGCGCTACAAGGGGGCTATGGTGGTCTGCGACTTCTGGTTTTCCTACAAGCACCGCGACGACTTCGCCCGACTGCAACGCAAGGACGGCGCACCCAACGGAGGACTCATCTACACATGGAACGAGCCGCTGAAGTTCTATAAGGCTTATGGGGAAAAGGTTATCGACAAGCCTGTGTTCTGGGCTCTTGATGAATGTATAAAAGGAGGAAAAACGGTCTGCGTAGATGTGGACAATAGGTTTTATAAAGGCTATGAGTGCTTCAATGTCGTTGCGAAAATAAGAGGCGAGCGCAGCGACAGCTGCTATATGTTCACCGCCCACTACGACCATTTGGGCAATCTGGGCCGTCACGTGTTCTATCCCGGAGCCAACGACAATGCCTCGGGATCGGCCGCACTGGTAACGCTGGCCGAGCATTTTGCGAAACATCGTCCGAAGTTCGACATCTACTTCGTAGCCTTTTCGGGCGAGGATGCCAACCTGCGAGGGTCAACATGGTTTGTCAACCACCCTGTCGTTCCCCTGGAGCGCATCAAATATCTATTCAACATCGACATGATAGGCGACAACAATCGTGTGCTCTACTGCGAGACGAGCGACGCAGGGGTGCCGGGGTTCCAGCAGTTCGAGTCCATCAATGCCCGGAAAAACTATTTCGAGAAACTGAACCGCGGAAAGCTGGCGGCCAATAGCGACCACTATCCCTTTGCCCAGCGGCAGGTGCCCTGCATCTTCTTCGAGAACGAAAAGGGCGACGCCTTCCAATACTACCACACGCCACAGGACGACTGGAAGCATGCCGTCTTCGACAGCTATGAACCCGTATTCCGGTTAGTGGTCGATTTCATAGGCCGTTAACACGTCGCTACAGATTAACGGCCTTTCCTGTCTTATTGCTCTTGATGGCAGCACAGAGAATCTCAACGACAAGGACGTTGTTTTCAAGCGAGGCAAGATCAGTGGGCAAGACCGCAACTTGTCCGCGCACGGCAGCCCGCAGATAATAGAAGGGGTCGCGCAGGGTATTGTCGCCCGATGCCTTTTGTCCGACGGTCAGCCGCTCCTCAGTATTTCCCTTGTGAAGCTCCAGCTCGTTCGCGTTTTTCTGGTAGATATAGCCCTGGTCGCCATAGACATACATGTCCTTGCGATTCATCGGCCAGCACCACGAGCCCATAATCTGCACCGTCGTGTGAGGATAGCGCACGAGGATGGTGGCATCGTCATCGACCTTGGAATATTTGTCCGGCTTGTTTTGTTGCAAGACAGCCTGCACGCTCAGGGGACGCTCGCCCGACAGCAGCCACGTGGCAAGATTCGCGCCATAGCATCCGAAGTCGATAACCGCTCCACCGCCATTCAGCACAGGGTCGGTGAGCCAGTCGGTGAAAGCCTTTCCGCAACCGATCTCAAAAGGTCCCTGATGACCGTCATAGACATTGATGCGACGCACAGAGCCAACGGCATTCTCACCGACAAGACGTTTCACCTCGTGGTTGCTGGCATACCATGAAGTCTCATAATTGGTAAGTACCATGATGCCGTGCTTCTTCGCCAATTGTGCGATGCGATGCGCCTGTTTGACAGTGGTCGCCAGCGGCTTCTCCACCATCACGTGAATACCGCGCGGGGCACACGCCTCGACAACCTGCAGATGGTCGTAGATGCTGCCGTAGGCGACAACCGCCTCGGGCTTCCGCTCGTCGAGCATCCGGACAAGGTCTTTGTAGAAACTGTCGTCCCCGACCTGACCGCGCAGGCCGTTGTCCTGACGATAGACATCGTCGGCCTCCCATACGCCGACCACCTCGAAGACGCCCCAGGGAATCCTGCGGACAACCTCCCACAAGTGTCCATGAGTCACACCAGCCACCGCTAAGCGCAACGGCTTCTCTGTATTGCCCAAGGGCACTTGCGCGACGATACCCGCGCTAAAGACAAACGTCATGACTAAAACCAACGTTCTTTTCAATAATGATGTTGTTTTCATACTTAATTATCAAATAACCTTCATTTGATTACAAAATTATGAAAAAATTATCGATTATGCATTATTTATGTTCATTTTTTTGTATCTTTGTCGGAAATTGAAATATTAAATGAGCAACGGATGATATGAAAAGACTTCTTTTGATGGCGTTCGCCGTCCTGACAACGGCAGCAGTTGCTGCACAGGTGCGACTGCAACCCCTCTTTACCGACAACATGGTGCTCCAACAGCAGACCTCAGCTCCCATCTGGGGCGAGGCAAAGCCCGGTTATCTCGTCAGCGCCACCACATCGTGGAACCAGCGGACTTATCAAACCACAGCCGACGCCAATGGCCATTTCTTTTTGAGAATTGAGACTCCAGAGGCTGGCGGGCCTTACGACATCACGCTGACCGAACGGCGAAAGGCTGGACAGAAAGGACTCTCCGCCGTTCTGCGCAACGTGATGATTGGCGAGGTATGGCTTTGTGGCGGACAGTCGAACATGCAGATGGCCGTGGCAAGTGTTAGAAATGCAGAAGAGGAGATACAACGCGCTGACCAATATCCGCAAATCCGCCTGTTGCGTATCGAGACATCGGCAGCTGCCACACCCCAGTCCACCGTCCATGCCGCCGACGGCGGATGGCGCGTCTGCTCGTCGGATGCCATCCCTGCTTTCTCCGCTGCCGCCTACTTTTTCGGGCGCACACTGACCGAGCAACTCGACAAGACTATCCCCATCGGGCTTATCGAATCGTGTTTGGGCTCCACCTTCGCAGAGCCTTGGGTCAGCGCGGAGGCTCTGGGCAACATGCCCTATTTTCACAAAGCCGTCGAGAAAGTGGCGACGATGCCAACCGACAGTCTGCAACGCGAGCAACAATATGCCCGCGACCTCGACGCATGGAATGAAGAGGTGTCACAGCTCGACGGCCATACCACCTATGGCAACGGACGGCACACTCTCATCGGTGGTTTCCATGACTCCGTGCCCATTCAGGTGCCGGGACTTTTCGAAGATCAGTTGAAGGAAAACTACGGGGCCTTTGACGGCATCGTGTGGTATCACCGCAGCATTGACATCCCGCAGGCATGGGACGGACAAGAACTGCTGCTCAGCCTCGGAGCAATCGACGACGATGACATCGTCTTTTTCAATAATAATGAGGTAGGCAGCCACCTTGGTGTCGCTTTCAACCGTGAATACAAGGTTCCTGCCGGGCTCGTGAAGGCAGGCACCGCACAAATAGCCATTCGCATCCACGACACCGGCGGACTTGGTGGTATGTACAGTAAAGACATGCACATCCGCCCAACCTCCACTGCCCTCTCCGGACAGCGCATCCCGCTGGCTGGCACATGG
>JAFRZC010000064.1 GCA_017442765.1 Prevotella sp.
GTAATAGGAAACACTAATGGCAAAACTGACCACTCCCCTCTCCTTGCGAGAGGGGGCGGGGGTGAGGCCGGAACTGGGGGTGAGCCTGCTGCCGGGAGTGAGGCTGGCGGAAGTCTCTCCGTAGCCCTCGTGGGCAACCCCAACTGCGGCAAGACCTCGCTCTTTAACTTCGCCAGCGGCGCACGCGAGCACGTGGGCAACTACAGCGGTGTGACCGTCGATGCGAAGACGGGACATGTCAGTTTCGAGGACTACGACATCGAACTCGTGGATCTGCCTGGCACCTATTCGCTCTCGGCCTACTCGCCCGAAGAGCTCTACGTGAGGAAACAAATCATGGAGGACACGCCCGACGTGGTCATCAACGTCATCGACACCAGCAACCTCGAGCGCAACCTCTACCTGACCACACAGCTCATCGACATGGACATCCCGATGGTATGCGCCCTCAACATGTTCGACGAGACCGAGAACCGAGGCGACAACATCGACCTCGGACAGCTGAGCACCCTCTTCGGCGTGCCGATGGTGCCGACGGTCTTCACCACAGGACGGGGCATTGACCAGCTGCTCCGCACCGTCGTCGCCGTGGCCGAAGGCACCGAGACGACCGCACGCCACCTGCACATCAACCATGGCACCTATATCGAGGCCGCCATAGAAGCCGTACAAAGCGAATTGAAAAAAACCAAGCGCATCAGCCGCCGCTTCTCAACGCGCTACATCGCCATCAAACTGCTGGAATACGACAAGGAGACCGAGAAATGGCTGGCCAGTATGCTCGGCGACACCACACGGCTCTACCAGACGCGCGACAAGGCTGCCGAGGACATACGCCAGCATCTGAACGAGGACAGCGAGACCGCCATCATGGATGCCAAGTACGGATTTATACACGGAGCACTGCAGGAAGCCGAATACCAGACGGGAAACAAAAAAGACGTCTATCAGGCCACCCACCTCATCGACAACATCCTCACCAACCGCTACGTCGGCATCCCGCTCTTCATCGCCATGATGTGGCTCATGTTCGAGACCACCTTCTCGCTCGGGCAATACCCGATGGACTGGATCGACATGGGGGTAGGATGGATAGGCGACCGGCTGCAGACGCTGATGCCCGAAGGACCGCTGAAGGACATGCTCATCGACGGTGTCGTCGGCGGTGTGGGAGCCGTCATCGTCTTCCTGCCGCAGATCCTCATCCTCTATGCCTTCATCTCGTTCATGGAAGACTCGGGATACATGGCTCGCGCAGCCTTCATCATGGACAAGCTCATGCACCGCATCGGGCTCCACGGCAAGTCGTTCATCCCCCTCGTCATGGGCTTTGGCTGCAACGTGCCCGCCGTGATGGCCACGCGAACCATCGAGAGCCGACGGTCGCGACTCATCACCATGCTCATCCTGCCCTTCATGAGCTGCTCGGCACGACTGCCCATCTATATTATGATCATCGGCACGGTCTTCGCCCCGCGATACCAGTCGTCGGTGATGATCTCGCTCTATGTCGTGGGCATCCTCACCGCCGCGCTCATGAGCCGCCTTTTCTCAAAGGTCGTCTTCAAAGGCGAGGACACTCCGTTCGTGATGGAGCTGCCACCCTATCGCGTGCCCACATGGAAAGCCATGCTGCGACATACCTGGGAGAAAGGAAAACAATACCTGAAAAAGATGGGCGGCATCATCCTTGTGGCCAGCATCATCGTCTGGGCACTCGGCTACTTCCCGCACAACGACAGTCTCAGCAAGCAGCAGCAACAGGAACAGAGCTACATCGGGCACATCGGCAAGGGCATAGAGCCCGTCTTCCGTCCACAAGGATTCGATTGGAAACTCGACGTGGCCATTCTGAGCGGCGTGGGGGCCAAGGAGATTGTGGCCTCGACCATGGGCGTGCTCTATAATGTAGAGGAGAGTGGAGAGGCATTGGAGGAGAGTGGAGAGAGGAAAGTGGAAAGCGGAGAGTGGATAGAGGAAAGTGGAGAGCGGAGAGTGGAACGTGGGGAGGTTGAAAAAGCCGGAGGCTTCCAAGGCGCGACGGTTTCGCCACTTGCACAGCATCTGACACCCGTCACCGCCTACGCCTTCCTGCTCTTCGTACTGCTCTACTTCCCTTGCATCGCGACCATTGCCGCCATCAAGAGCGAGACAGGCTCATGGCGCTGGGCACTCTTCACCGCCCTCTACACCACCGCCATCGCCTGGGCTGTCTCTGCCCTATTCTACCAGGTTGCCACAAGAATTTAAACAACCATAACTTTTTGTACACCTGGGAAAAACAAATTACCCTGTAAGTCGTTGACCTACAGGGTAATTATAGTAGTGGATAGGGGAATCGAACCCCTATGCCAAGATTGAGAATCTTGTATCCTAACCATTAGATGAATCCACCATATTTCAAAGTTCGCTTGCGGAAGCTGGGGGATTCGAACCCCCGGTACGGGAACCCGTACGGCAGTTTAGCAAACTGCTGGTTTCAGCCACTCACCCAAACTTCCCTTTTCGGGTCTGTCCGTAAATGTGGGTGCAAAGGTAATGCTTTCTTTTCAAATAGCCAAATTTTCTGAAAAGTTTTTTTGTATTTCGAGAAAAATAGGCCATTAGGGCAATTCGTCAATGCATGTTCGCATCGACAAAAGAGAGGGGCATGAGATCCTTTGTGCTGTCAACGACGATGATGCCAGAGGTGCCATAAAGGAGTATGCGCAGCGGCCGCTTGTAGCGGTCTTCTATCTCAAGCATCACCTGCCGGCATTGTCCGCAAGGGCTGATGGGAGTCGAGAGGAGTCCGCTTTGGTTCTTGGCGGCGATGGCGATGGCGGTGATGGGTTGGTCGGGGCATTGGGCCTGAGCGGCAAAGATGGCTGTCCGCTCTGCACACAACCCGCAGGGGAAGGCGGCATTTTCCTGATTAGCTCCTATCATGACACGTCCGTCGTCGAGCCGTATGGCTGCGCCGACATTGAAATGGCTGTAGGGAGCATAGCTGTTGGCGGTTGCCTCGATGGCTTTCTCCACGAGTTCCCGGTCAGCGGGTGCAAGTTCGTCTATCTGACATTGACGGAGCTTGATTTCAATATTCAGTTCTTTCATGAGAGATAAGGATTTACAGGTCGGTTATTCTTCTGTCTTGAATGATTCGAAACATCCGATGTCGGGCTGGTCGTCGCGTGTGCGTCCGTCGCGGTCTATGGGCAGAGCCGTAAGCGGGTCGGCGGCGTTGACGGCAGGGCTGATGGTGTCGAGCCGGAAGTCGTAGCGCAGGTTGTCGGTGTCGATCTTGGCAAAGTGCTTCTTTCCGCCCGTGATGGTGTCCTCGGGATTCTCGAATATCACATCGACGAACTGTGCCTTCATCTCCTCCTCTACCTCGGGTGTGCGCATGATGCAATGGTCGAATTGATAGACAAAGGTCGTGGCCTCCTCGCCCGTCTCGCCCATCACCTCATCGTCAGCATAACCCGTGACGAGCGTGTTCTGGCACTTGAACATCAAGAGCGGATGCTCTATGGCGGAGAAGCGAAGGGCGACTCCACGATTGGCATCGAAGGGGTAGTATTGTGCGAGTGTGGTGTTGTTCACGTCGCACTGCCCGCCATGAATGGAAAGGCAGTCGCCGAGAGTATTCGACAGCTGGCAGTTATAGACGCGCGTCAGGCAGTTGTAGGCGATAAGCCCGTGCCCCTGACAATTGTGAATGGTGCTGTTCTGCAGCAATAGTTTCTCTTTATAGACATCGGCCGAGTCGCATACAATACCGTTGAACGTGCTGTGGATATCGGTATATACAATTTTGTTGTCGTATGACTTCTCATAGAAATGGATTCCCTGCCACTGGCCGCTCACGAAGTCGTAGGGCAGGTAGTCGAACATGCGGTCGATGCGGTCGCCGCGCAACACCACATTGTTCTCCGCCGTGCCTTGTGTGAGCAGTGTTCCATAGACATCGATACCCGCGTCGCCATGGAAATAGAGGGTGGAGCCTTCGGTGATGGTGAGCGTTGCCCCCTCCTTCACGGTCAGTCCGCCGTAGATGATGAGGGGCTTGTCGCTGGCGGTGATGACGGAGTCGTTGCTGACGACGGGGTTGCGCAGGATGGTCGCATCCCACGAGAAGGCATTAAGGTTAACCTTCTGCTGCACGCCGCTCTCAAGCATGAAGACAAGGTTGTCCTCTATTTTCTTCGGTTTGTCGCTGCCTGTCTGAGGTGAGGTCAACTCGACAAAGACGCGGATACTGTCTTTGTTGCGCACCTCTATGTCGGGCACCTGATATCCCGATGCCTGCCCGAGATAAGCACCATCGACATTCACGCGGAATCCTGTTTGGTTGCCGCGCTCAAGTCGGACGCTCGTACATCTGATGCCGTCGCCCGAACGGTTGTAAACCCAGAACGACTGGGTTGCCGTGGGCACGGTGGAGAAGATGGTATCGAGCTTGACCGTATCGGTTGAGAAGGTCAGCAGATGGGAGGGTGACGTGGTGAAACTGTCGTCTTCGCTGCACGAGGCGGCAAAGGCGGCCATCATCACGACACTTACTGCGAATAATAAATATTTCAGCTTCATGATATTTCTATAACGCAAAACCTCCCGTTTTATTGTGTGAGAGACTAATAGCTCTCTTCGGCAGAGGGAAACGCGGAGGCTTTCACGTCGCGCACATAGTCGCCTGCGGCGTCGGTCATCTGCGTGGCCAGGTCGGCATATACGCGGAGGAACTTCGGACGGAAGCCTTGCGTCAGTCCCATCATGTCGGCATAGACGAGCACCTGCCCATCGGTTGCGTTGCCTGCTCCGATACCAATGGTAGGGCAGGAGACGTGCCGGGTGACTTCCTCGGCGAGCTTGGCCGGTACCTTCTCGAGCACGATGGCAAAGCAGCCGGCTTTGTCGAGTGCCTCCGCGTCGCTCAGCAATTTCTGTGCCTCGGCTTCCTCGACGGCACGAAGGCCATAGCCGCCAAACTGGTGTACGCTCTGTGGTGTCAGTCCCAGGTGTCCGCAAACGGGAATGCCTGCGGCGAGGATGCCTTTTATCGTATCGAGGAACTCAATACCGCCTTCTATCTTCACTGCATCCACGAGTCCCTCCTTCATGATTTTCACCGCGTTATGTATTCCGTTCTCACGAGAGGATTGGTAGGAACCGAAGGGCATGTCGCAGATGACGAGCGCCCGCTTTACTCCATTAGAGACGCATCGGGCATGATACACCATTTGCTCTATGGTGATGGGCAATGTGGTCTGGTTGCCACACATCACGTTTGAGGCCGAGTCGCCGATGAGGATGCTATCGACACCTGCCTGGTCGAGAATGCTCGCTGTGGTAAAGTCGTAGGCCGTGAGCATGGCTATCTTCTCGCCCTGCCGTTTCATCTCGGCAAACGTCTTCGTCGTGATTTTCTTGTTGTCTTTAATTAAATATCCTCCCATAACTTGGTTGTTTAGAAACTCAATAATTTGTCAATACTGACGTGTTCAAAATTGTCTATCACGGCATCGCAGACAGGGAGCAGCAAGTCTTTCGGATTGGTGGTGGCGACTCCGACGACCTTTATTCCCGCATTCTTCCCAGCCTTGATACCATTGAAGCTATCCTCAAAAACGACACATTCGCTGCCTTCCAACCCGAATACCTCGAGTGCTTTCAGATAGCAGTCGGGTGCGGGCTTTCCTTTCTCAAAGTCCTCTGCCGTCAGTATCAGGTCGAAGCAGTCGCTCAGTTCGGGATGCTGCCGATAGACATTTCTCATTTTCTCCGTGTCGCTGCTCGTCACGATGGCCAGCCTTACACCCCGTTGCCTCAATTCCCTTAACACCCGTTCAGAGCCAGGGACATAGGCGTAGCTCATCTCCCGCTCATATTGCTCCACACAATGGCGGATGCGCTGTTGCAGCTCTTCTCCGGGAAAATAGCGCTCAAAAATTTCAACCAGCGTCATGCCCTTGATGACACTGGCAAAGTTGTCGTAGGGCAGATGGAGATTTTTCCCCAGCTGTTCCCAGAACTTCGTATAAAGAGGCTCTGTATCGAAAACCACACCGTCGAGGTCGAAAAGGGCTGCTTTCAACATTTTCCTTTTGTGCTTACCATGAAAAACGCTGCAAAAGTACAAAAAAAAATGAAAGATAAGGGATGAATGATGATTTTTTATTACTTTTGCAGCATGAAAAAGCTGCTCATCCTGTCGGCTATCGCGCTGTTTTTCTGTACCTGCGCAGAGGAAAAAGGCAAGCCTGTCCACATTACCGGTCTCCGCTTCGACACCCTGACTGTCGATACCAGTGCCGTACTGCTGGGCGACACCATCTCACCAACATGCAGCGTGAGCATCTCCTTGCAGGTGGCCAAAGGCAAAGGAGCCGAGTCCATCAACCGCGCCATCCTCAACTCCGGCATCCTTTTGCCCGGATATGTCAACACCGACAGCGTGGCGCTCACCCCTGAGCAATATCTCGACTCATTCGTCTGCCGCTACATCGGCCAGTACAAACGCGACTACGCCCCGCTCTATCTCGACGACACAGAGAATGCCGACTCCTACGAAAACTCATTTACCCTGAAGACCTCCACCATGACCGCCTGCGAGGGCATCATCGCCTATGTGGCCGACATCGACTTCTTCGGCGGCGGCACGCACAACACCCGGCAGACCGTCGTGCGCAATATCGAGGTCAGGACAGGAAAAGTACTCACGCTGACCGACATCTTCAGGCACGGCTATGAGCAGACACTACAGCAGGAACTCCTGAAAAAGCTCTGCCGGAAGTTCCATGCTGCCGATGCCGACGGGCTGGCCAGGAAGCAGGTGCTCGTCGATGGAAACATCTACATTCCCGACAATTTCATCCTCTTCAAGAAGAAAATCCAGTTCATCTACAACCCTGCCGAGATAGCTCCTTACGACATGGGGGAAATCAGGCTCGACATCGACAAGAGCTCGCTGAAGGGGTTGCTACAAGAAACATTCTAACCTGTCCGACATGCAGCACATACAGAAATATTTTCCCAGCCTCACCGACACACAGCAGGCGCAGTTTGCCGCACTGGCCGGCTTATACAGGGAGTGGAACGCCAAGATCAATGTCATCTCGCGCAAGGACATCGACAACCTCTACCTGCACCATGTGCTCCACTCGCTGGCCATCGCAAAGGCCGTCGGGTTCCAGTCCGGACAACGCATTCTCGACTTCGGCACGGGCGGCGGATTTCCGGGCATCCCCCTTGCCATCATGTTTCCCGAGTGCCGGTTCCGGCTCATCGACGGCACGGGCAAGAAAATCAAGGTTGCCGGAGAGATTGCCGCAGCCATAGGCCTTCGCAACGTCGAGGCCATACACCAGCGCGGTGAGGACGAACGGGGCCGATACCACTACGTTGTATCCCGCGCCGTCATGCCGTTGCCCGATCTCATGCGCATCGCACGGAAAAATATCCTGCCGGGTGGAAGCCTGATCTGCCTGAAGGGTGGCGACCTTGCCGAGGAGCTGCGCCCTTTCAACAAAACAGCCAAAGTCATCCCCGTCAGCAATTACTTTGAGGAAGAATGGTTCAAAGAGAAAAACGTCATCGAAATAAACTGTAAGCAAAAATGATACAAAACAAACGATTCGTCTGCAACATGTTGCAGGAAAACTGCTACATACTGAGCGACGAGACCAACGAGTGCGTCATCATCGACTGCGGCGCGTTCTATGAGGAGGAGCACGAGGCTATTGTCGCGTATATCAAGGAAAAGCGGCTCCGGCCTGTCCGCCTCATCGCCACACATGGACATCTCGACCATCACTTTGGCGACGCGTTCGTCCATGCCACCTACGGATTGCAGCCCGAGGTGGCCGAGGAGGACCACTCACTCATGCGCCGTCTCGACCGGCAGGCCGAGACCTTCTACGGCATCAGGCTCGACGGGCAGTACCCCGATCCTCTTCCGCTACCAGACCAGATCAGCTTCGGCAACCATGTCCTGCACGTCATCAAGACCCCGGGGCACTCACCCGGCTCCGTGTGCTTGCATTGCAAAGAAGAGGACCTGCTCTTCACCGGCGACACGCTCTTCCGCCAAAGCATCGGGCGAACCGACTTCAAGGGCGGCTCCATGATGCAGATTATACAGAGCCTGCGGCGCATCGCGCAGCTCAGCGACGACACCAGCGTGCTGCCCGGCCACGGCCCTGCCACAACCATCGGCGAGGAGCTCGCCCACAATCCCTACCTCGAACGATGAAGCCAGAGAAGATTATCCTCGGCATCGACCCGGGCACCAACGTCATGGGCTACGGTGTCATCCGCGCCGTCGGCAACAAAGCCGAGATGGTGGCCATGGGTGTCATCGACCTGCGGCGGCAGACCGACCCCTATCTGCGCCTCGGACATATCTTCGAGCGCGTCACCGGCATCATCGAGGCCTACCTGCCCGACGAGATGGCGGTCGAGGCACCCTTCTTCGGAAAAAACGTGCAGTCGATGCTCAAGCTCGGACGCGCACAGGGCGTGGCCATCGCCGCCGCCATCCACCGCGACATCCCCATACACGAATACGCGCCGCTGAAAATCAAGATGGCCATCACCGGCAACGGCAGCGCGTCGAAGCAGCAGGTGGCCGCGATGCTCCAGCGGCTGCTCAACCTGCAGAAAGAAGAGATGCCCAA
>JAFRZC010000065.1 GCA_017442765.1 Prevotella sp.
GCGGTAGAGCATTCCCTCGTAGGCCATGCCTTGCTCGCGCAGCCTTTTGCGGTAGGCTTCGTAGATATCGGCCATTCGGCTCCAGAGTTTGATGAACCGTTGCTTGAGAAGGGTTTGGTTGTCGGGATTGAAGTTCTGGAAAAACTGTGTGATGAGTGCTTTCTGCTCCATCGAGAGGAATGAGATGTCGTCGAGCTCGTGGAGCGAGGCAATGTTTCTGTAGATGCTCTTTGCGTCGGTCAGATTTTTGTCGATGTCGTCGAAATCGGATACGATGATTTGCCCGTAACCGTAGAAGTGGTCGAGCGTCTCGTTCTCTCCAGTTATGGCTGTGTAGCATTTATAGAGGTCGCAAATGGCTTTGATGGGGTCAACATAGTCGAGTGAGCTCTGCTGCCGGAAAAAGTCGCTGATGGTAAGACAGACCGGGCTCCAGACGGGTTTCGCGCTGATGCGTGCGAGGTGGTCGTTCAAAAAGAGCGAGGCACGCTTGTTGGGGAAGACGACGGCCACTTGAGAGAGGTCGGTGCCGTAGGTTGTAAGGAGGTCATCGGCAACGTGGGCAAGAAAACAGTCTTTTTTCATGTTGAGAGGTTGAAAAATTAAACACTAAACGTCAACAACTTGATTTCTATAAACATACCAGAGGTAACCGCTGACGTTGGTATAGCCCATTTCCCTGAGCAAACCTGTGTAGAGTGCTACTTGGCGGTGATGCTCCGGCGATGGTGTGGCAAACTTGAAATCCACTACAATGGTCTGTTGCCCGTCTGTCATCACGCGGTCGGGGCGACGGTTGACGGGCTCGCCTGTGTCTGGGTCGGTGTAAATAATATTACATTCGTTGTGCACCTTCCATCGGGGGGCGAACCATTCTGCCACTTGCGGATGGTGGAGTCGTTCGCGAAGCATTGCGATGAGCTTATCGGGGCGTATGTCACCGTCGGGCAAGACTCCCTCTGTTTCTAATTGGCGAATGGCGGGCTCGGCATCGCCGAGGGTGCGGATGTTCGAGAGGACATGGTGGAGCAGGCTGCCCAGTTGGATGAATGTGTTGTCTTTCGTGTCTTCGTCGGCCGACAGGAATTTCTGACTTTGATTGCTTTGCAGAAACTCAAAATGGCGACCTGACGGCTTGATGTCCATTCTGACAGGGAGTGCTTCTTGGGTGAAAACGTTTATGGAAGAACTTCCCTCAATTTTGACAGAAGCCTCCTCCGTCGCCCTCCGAGGGGCAGCGGCGATGGTTTTCTCAAGGCTTCCCATTTGCCATATTTTCCACTCAGAGTCCCTTTCCGGGAGGGGAGAAAGGACGGGGGGGAGCCCCTGACTTTCCTCCCAGGAACTTTCCATTACCTCTTCAATAAGGTGCGACCGGCTGTTCTTGTCGTTTTGCTTGCCGATGACATACAGGCTTTTGGACGCACGGGTGAAAGCCACGTAGAGCAGGTTCAGGTTATCTACCGTATTCTGCAAATGCTCCTGCCAATAGGCATCCTCGTAGATGCTGTCTTTCATTCCCTTGGCGCTGAAATCAACGGGAACAACGGGCAATTGGTTGTAGGGAGCCTCTGTCGGCTCGCACCAGAGGGTATAAGTCTTTTCGAGCTGCCAGTCGCAGAAGGGCAAGAGAACATGTGGAAATTCCAGTCCTTTGCTCTTGTGGATGGTGAGCAGTCGTATGCCGGTGGTGTTGTCGCTCTGAATAGTTTTGCTGTAGAGCGTGTCGTCCCAATATGAGAGGAAATTCTTCACGTCAGGTATGTTGCGGTCTTGTATGAATTTAGCCAACTCATCGAAGAAGGCACACACAAAAGCACTCTCCCCGTCAAACCTGTCAAGTCGTAGCTCTGCGAAAATGCACCAGGCGAGGTCGTAGAGGGGCAGTGAGGATAGTTTTGCTAACGAAAAGCCTAATCTTGCACCCTCGTACACCCGTACCCCCGTACCCTCGTACTTCTCAACAACAGCCCTGGCTATCTGGTTGTCTTCCTGAACTGTCAGGCGTAAGGCATTGATAAGAATATTCACTGCGGCTGACGAGTCTAAGCGAAATGCCTCGTCGGATACGAAGGTGGCCGTGGGGAGTTCCTGCTGAAGATACTGCACAAGTTTTTCTATGGTTCTGTTCGATCTGGCGAGAACAGCTATCTCACTCGGTTCGGCGCCATTGTCCAATAATGTTTTTATGCGTTCCTTGGTCAAGGCAAGTGTCTGTTCTTCATACGTTGTCGATGCGTCCTTGCTTTTGCCGGGGAGTAGTGCGACGGTAATCTCGCCTTTCCATGGTTTTTCTTTCGGATATTGCTGCTCTACCTCTTGGTATGCCCGTTTCAGTTGGTTGGCTTTGTCTTCGCCGACAACATCTTTCAGACGTAGGTATTCGAGGTTGGCAGCTAAGGCGAAAAACTGGTTGTTGAACGCAATGATGTTGCCCTCCGAGCGATAGTTCTTCCCCAGTTGTTCTTCGCTAATCGTCGTGCCGCTCATTTCTTGCCGGATGTCGGCCAGCAGCCGCCAGTCGCCCGAGCGCCATCGGTAGATGCTTTGCTTCACGTCGCCTACGATGAGTCCCGTGTTGCCGTGGTGGCTCAGACACTCGTCAAGTAAAACCTTGAAAGTGTGCCATTGAGAGCGGCTGGTGTCCTGAAACTCATCAATCATGATGTGGCTCAGCCCGCCGCCGGTCTTCTCAAAGATGAATGGCGCGTCGCCCGTGGCGATGAGTCCGCCGAGCAGGCCGCAGGTGTCGCTCAGCAGAAACCTGTTCAGCTCCTCGTTTCGCTCTCTCACCTTTTTCTCAATGCTGCCCAATAACCGGAGTTTGTAAAGGTGGCGAAGCGTGAGGTCGGCCGACTTGTAGGTTCTCAGTTGTCTCTTTCGTGTCGTCTCCGCCTCCACAAGCAATGGAAGCAGCCGGTCTTTGACCGTGCCGACCCATTCGGGATGTTGCTTCAGGTCGCTTTTTCGCAGCCATGCCTCCGGGTCACGGCTCTCGAGTGCTCCGACAACGCGCTTGCCCAACATCTTCTCATTGTCGGCAAAATCGTCAGTGAGCTTCAGAAAATAGCCGGCGATGCCCGATTTCCCGTTTGCAAAACAGTCCATGTCCATCCCTTCCTCTGCCATGATGCGCTCGAAACGGCCGGCAAAGTCTGTAATAGCTTGCCTGGCATCGCGGCGAAGGCTCCTCAGCGTCTCTGTGAATTTTTGGAAAAACGCTTTCCTGTTTAAGATCTCAGAGAGCTGGCCGGCCTTTTCCTTATAGAAGTCCTTTAGGATATTCTCGCCAAACGACTTTACCAGTTCCGCAACATTCCAGCTCCGGTCCTCGTCCATTTGTTCATTCACCAGTTCGAGAATCCATTTCAGGATGCCGGTATTTGGTTTCATCTCTCCCATGAGCAGATCCACCGACTCCCTTACTGCCAGCTTGTCGCCAAGTTCTATCTTTAGTCCGGTCGCCAAGTCGAGCTCACGGGTCAGTTCACGCAGGATGCGCTGAAAGAAAGCGTCGATGGTTTCCACGCACAGGTGGTGATAGTCGTGAAGAATGAGCGCCAGTGCCATGCCCGCCCTTTCTCCTATGTCTCCGCTGAAATGGTGTTCCGCCCGCAGCTCGCGCTCCACGTCGGCGGCAAAGACCCTGCTCCCGCTCAGACCCTTCCAGATGCCGTAAAGGTGGGTCAGCACGCGCTGCTTCATCTCTTCAGTGGCTTTGTTCGTAAATGTTACGGCCAGAATCTCCCTATAGGCCGTGGGCTTCACGACAAGCCGCTTTATGATTTCCATTGCCAGCCGATGGGTTTTTCCGCTGCCGGCACTCGCCTTGTAGATAGTCAGCTTGCTCATAGTTTTGCTGTGGGTTTAAGGTTGATGGGGCTTGGGAGTATTGCCCCGCGATGTTGCGTGGCTGTTTGTATGGCCGTCATGACGGCCTTTGTCATGTTTGCAAAATTACGAATAATTTTTCTCAAAAAACACGCTTTCATGAAAATTCCCTAGGGAATTTATCATGAAAGATAGGTCTTTAACACAAAATTCCCTAGGGAATTTATCGCGAAAGACCATCGTTTAGACTTCCCTTAGCGTTATTGGCCGATTCATTGAGCTTGTTTTTACTTATAAAGATAGCGTTTGATGCTTTTCTTGGGTGTTTTCTCGAATTCCTCGGTATGAAGCTCAACCGTGGCGATGCGACAGTAGGGCGGCTGTGCCTGGTTGAGGGTCAGGCGGTTTTGCTCCATCTGTTGGCGGATGTCGTCGCCAGTGAGTCCGAGCGACTGTGCCTCGTCGTAGTCGGGATGGATGAGTGCGACGAGCTTCTCTTCCCTCTGCACGACGATGCTCTCGGCGACGAAGGGCAGAGAGTTGAGCTGGTCTTCTATCTCCTCGGGGTAGATGTTCTGTCCGCTGGCTCCGAGCAGCATGTTCTTGGAGCGTCCTTTGATATAGACATTTCCCTCGTCGTCCATGGTGCCGAGGTCGCCGGTGTGATACCAGCCGTCGCTGTCGAGGGTCTGGCGTGTGGCCTCGTCGTTCTTGTAGTAGCCGAGCATCACGTTGGGGCCTCGTGCCAGTATCTCACCGGGAATATTCTCGGGGTCGGGACTGAGAATGCGCACTTGCATGTTCTTGGCAGCCCGGCCGCAAGAGCCCGGCCGGAACTGATCCCAGGGGGCATAGCAGATGATGGGGGCGCATTCGGTGGCTCCATAGCCTACGGTATAGGGGAATCGGATGTTGTGGAGGAACTGCTCGACTTCCTGATTGAAGGCCGCGCCGCCCACGATGATTTCATAGAACTGCCCGCCGAAAGCCTCGCGCACTTGCTCGCAGATGCGCTCGTTAACGACACCGGAGACGACAGGCATGGTGCGCAGCAGGCGCATGCGCCGGGTCTGTAGGCGCGGCAGGACACGCTTGCGCATGATTTTCTCAATGATGAGGGGTACGGCAATGATGATGGCGGGCTTTACTTCGTCAAAGGCTGCGGCAATGATGGCAGGTGATGGAATGCGGGTGAGGAAGTAGATGTGCTTGCCAGTGAGAAACTCATAGATGAACTCGAAGGCCATGCCGTACATGTGAGCAAGGGGCAGAATGGAAATCACATTTTTCCCTCCCTCGAGATGCTTTCCCATGGCCTCGCAGGCAAAGTCGAAGTTTGACCACAGTGCGCGATATGGCAACATCACTCCCTTGGAGAAGCCCGTTGTGCCGCTGGTGTAGTTGATGAGTGCCAGCTCGTCGGGACTTTGCTCGGTATAATAGCTGACGTGTTCCTTACGGAAATACTTGGGATAGCGCTCGCCGAAAATCTTGTTCAGATTCTCGCGGGCGTAGGTCAGCCGGTCGGTGCGCGAAAGCAAGAGCGAATAGTCGGGAATGTTGATGATGCCTTCGAGACCAGGCATCTTGGTCGGATCGATGGTTGTGGCTACCACATCGCCTACAAAGAGCAGGCGTGCGTCTGAATGGTTCACAATGTTATGCACCTGGTCGGCGGTGAACTCATGGAGGATGGGCACGGCCACGGCACCATAGGTGAGTGTGGCAAGATAGGCCACGGCCCAGCAGGCGGAGTTGCGCCCGCATAGGGCAATCTTGTCGCCGCGTTGTACGCCACTGTGCTCGAACATGATATGCAGCTTCTCTATTTTCCGTGCTACATCGTGGTATTGCAATGTCGCGCCTTTATAGTCGGTGAGCGCATCAAGATCCCAATGGTCGGTGATGCTCTTTTGAATGAGTGCGTTGAAACTCGGAATGGTCATGGCTGGTATAGATAGCGTTTAATACTTTTCTTAGGAGTTTTCTCAAACTCGGTCTCCCTGATTCTAATCTCGGCGATTTTGCTGAAGGGCGGAAGCAGCTGGTTGAGCTGTATCCGGTTTTCTTCCATCAGTCCTGCCACATCTTCTGAACTGAAGCCCATGGCTTCCGTCTCCTCCATGTCGGGATAGACAAGTGCGACAAGGCGGTCAGCATCTTGTATGACAACACTCTCGGCCACCATGGCCATTGAGTTGAGCTGATCCTCAATCTCCTCGGGGTAGATGTTCTGGCCGTTGGCGCTGAGCAGCATGTTCTTCGACCGTCCGCGGATGTAGATGAATCCGTCGCTGTCCATCGTGCCAAGGTCGCCGGTGTGATACCAGCCGTCGGGGTCGAGCACCTCGCGCGTGGCCTCGTCGTTCTTGTAGTAGCCGAGCATCACGTTGGTTCCGCGCGTGAGTATCTCGCCGGCAATGTTCTCGGGGTCGGGGCTGTCGATGCGACACTCCATGTGGTAGATGGCGCGGCCACAGGAACGCGGGCGGAAGTAACGGTAGTCGCAGTAGCTGATGAGCGGGGCGCACTCGGTGGTACCGTAGCCCACGGTGACGGGGAAGTCGATGCTCATGAGGAACTGTTCCACTTCTTGGCTGAGGGCCGCGCCACCGATGATAACCTCGTATGCCTTGCCACCGAAGGCCTGATATACCTGCTCGCAAATTTTCTGCTTCACCTTTTTGTTCAAGATGGGTGTATTAAGCAGCAGGCGCATGGCGTGGTTTTGTATCTTCGGGAAGACGCGCTTACGGATGATTTTCTCGATGATAAGTGGAACGGCAATGACCAGCGAGGGCTTTATCTCGGCGTATGCCTTGGCGATAAGCGACGGGCTGGGCAGGCGGTTGAGGAAATAGAGGTGTATGCCGTGGCAGAATGGGAAGAAAAACTCGAAGGCCATGCCGTACATGTGGGCCATGGGAAGAATACTTACCATGTTGCTATGTGGGGATACCTTTGCGCCCAGCTCGGTAACGGCAAAGTCGAGGTTTCCCCACAAGGCACGGTAGGGCAGCATCACGCCCTTAGAGAAGCCCGTCGTGCCACTGGTGTAGTTGATGAGTGCCAGCTCCTCGGCATCATCCTCGTGGTATGCCACATGCTGTTTGCGGAAGAATTTGGGGTAACGTTTGCCGAACATCTCGTTCAAGTGCTCGCGGGCATAGCTGATCTTCTCATTCCGCGACATCATCAGCGAGAAGTCGGGCAGGTTGATAATGGCTTCAAGTGTTGGCATGGCATCGGCATTGACACCTTTGGCCACCACGTCGCCAACGAAGAGCAAGCGTGAGCCTGAGTGATTCACGATGTTATGCACCTGATCGGCGGTAAACTCATGGAGAATGGGAACTGCCACGGCTCCGTAGGTGAGTGTGGCCAAGAATGCCACGCCCCAGTGGGAGCTATTGCGTCCGCATAAGGCAATCTTGTCGCCACGCTGGATGCCACTTTCCTCAAAAACGATATGAAGCTTTTCGATGATGCGAGCTACATCGCGATACTGGAGCGTCTCGCCCTGATAGTCGGTGAGCGCGTCTTGTTCCCAGTTCTCTATTATCGCTTGTTCAATGCATTTGTTGAAACTTTGAATTGATTTCATTGCACAAATAAAAAAATTTTGTGCAAAGGTAATCACTTCCATGCACATTTCCAAATTTTTTGTGCAGTTTTTTCGAATAATAGTAAGATTTATATTTTTTAACTTATCACACTCCATTTTTCGCTACTCGTAGCGCATAGATTTTGCAGGGTGAATGTGTGAGATAAGATAGCTGGGAGCCACAAGCACGAAGATGCTGATAAGAAGCGTGGCAAGGTTGAGCAGCAATATAAGCGGCAGATTGATTTCCACGGGAACGGTTGAGACATAATAGGTTTGAGGGTCAAGATGCACAACTCCTGTGTGCTTTTGTATCAGCACGAGGGCAAAGCCGAGGATGTTGCCCAGCAACATTCCCCTTCCGACAATGAAGGCGGCAAACCAGAGAAATGTGTGCCGGATGGTGTTGTTACGTGCGCCTAAAGCTTTGAGGATGCCTATCATTGTGGTACGCTCGAGGATGATGATGAGCAGGCCGGAGACGATGGTCACGCCAGCCACGGCAATCATCAGCGCGAGAATAATCCATACGTTCATGTCGAGCAGGTCGAGCCACGAAAATATCTGGGGATTTAGTTGCCGGATGGTGGCAATGGAATAGACATTGCCGGCTAGGTCGGTGGTACCGTTGATATGTCCCGCGAGTCGGGTCGCAATTTCGTCGGTTGCATTGAAGTCGGTTACAGATAGTTCAGCGCCGCTTACCATTTTGTCGTCCCAACCATTTAGCTTCACGGTTGTATAGAGGTCGGTGAAGCAGATGAGTTGATCATATTGCGTGAGATTGGTCTGGTAGATACCACAGACGGTAAATCGTCGTGGGCGGACACCATTCTGGTCGATGAAATAGGCAAACAGCCGGTCACCGGTCTTTAGCCGCAGTTTGTCGGCCATGAACTTTGAAATGAGCAATTTGTTTGAGCTCGACTTGTCGGAAAATGCAGGAACGCAGCCGGATATGAGGTTGGAGGCGATGAAAGTCGTGTCAAACTCCTGCCCGACACCTTTGAGCACAACTCCCAGAAAGTCGTCGTCGGTTTTCAGAATGCCTTGCCTATAGGTGTATCGTTGCACGTGGTCTATACCTTTTGACAGGCGCAGTACGCGCAGAAGAGAATCAGACATGAGCACAGGCTGTTCCTCTCCTGTCTGGTGGGTCTGGGCATTAGCCACTTGAATGTGGCCGCCAAAACCGATTACCTTGTTGCGTACCGTATGCTTGAAGCCGAGCACCACACAGATGCTCACAATCATCACGGCCAGTCCGATAGCCACGCCGACCGTCGCAATGCGAATAGCCGGACGGCTCACTTTTCGGCTTTTGTCTTCGTCGCTGTTGATGCGACGGGCTAAGAACAAGGGCAGGTTCATGGTGTTTTTTTCCCGGGATAGGCCTCGAGGGCTTTTTGCAGTACGATAAGGGCGTGCTCAAGGTCGTGTTTCTTTAGCACGTAGGCTATGCGCACCTCGTTACGGCCTGCGCCGGGTGTGGTGTAGAAGCCTGCGGCAGGAGCCATCATGACGGTACAACCTTCAAATTCAAAACTCTCAAGACACCAGCGGCAAAAGTCCTCGGCATCTTCTACTGGCAGACGGGCGACGGTATAGAACGCGCCCATGGGAATGGGAGAATAGACACCGGGTATGCGGTTGAGTCCATCGATGAGGCATTTGCGACGTTCCACGTATTCATCATATACTTCCCTCATATATTCTTCTGGTGTATCAAGCGAGGCCTCGGCCACAAGCTGGCCGATAAGGGGAGGGGAGAGGCGTGCCTGGCAGAACTTCAGAACGGTTTGTCTGACGGCCTTGTTTTTCGTAATGAGTGCGCCGATGCGGATACCGCACTCCGAGTAACGCTTTGAGACGGAGTCGATAAGAATGACATTCTCCTCGATGCCTTCAAGGTGGCAGGCCGAGATATAGGGAGAACCCGTATAGATATATTCACGATAGACTTCATCGGAGAAAAGATAGAGGTCATATTTCCTCACAAGGTCGCGTATCTGGTTCATCTCGCGGCGCGTGTACAGATAGCCCGTCGGGTTGTTAGGATTGCAGATCATGATGGCGCGGGTGCGCTCGTTGATGAGCTCCTCGAATTTCTCAACCTTCGGCAGGGAGAAGCCTTCTTCGATGGTCGTGGCTATGGTGCGGATGACGGCTCCGGCCGAGATGGCGAAAGCCATGTAGTTGGCGTAGGCAGGCTCGGGTACGATAATCTCATCGCCTGGGTTCAGACAGGAAAGAAAGGCAAAGAGCACAGCCTCGGAGCCGCCCGAGGTGATGATGATGTCGTCGGCGGTAACATCGATATTGTATTTCGCGTAATAGCTTACCAGTTTCTCCCGATAGGAGCGGTAACCCTGCGAGGGCGAGTATTCGAGGATGGTGCGGTCCACACGCTTCAGCGCATCGAGTGCTACCTGGGGCGTAGGCAGGTCGGGTTGTCCGATGTTCAGGTGATACACCCGCGTACCTCTGTTCTTTGCGGCCTGTGCCAGCGGAGCCAATTTTCTGATAGGCGACTCCGGCATCTCAAGTCCGCGTATGGAAATCTCCGGCATTTTCAGTCTTTTTTACAAATTTCGCTGCAAAGGTACAAAATAATTCATCATTCATGGCACATAGTTCATAATTATTTTTTAATTTTGCAGACAGAAGTTCAAATCGTAAATCGTAAAATCGTAAATAGAAATGAGAAGCAGAACAGCAAAATGGTTTGAGACCTCTGTGCGTTATGACAGAACGGCAGAGGATGGTATGTTGAAAAAAGTATCAGAGCTTTACGTGGTTGATGCGTTATCGTTTGGTGAGGCCGAGGAAACGATTACGCACGAGATGTCGCCTTACATCAGCGGCGAGTTCGAGGTGAAGAATATCACGCCGGCTGTCTATGGCGAGGTCTTCTTCAGTGAGAATGCCAACGACGACCGCTGGTATAAGACCAAACTGCAGTTCATCACCATCGACGAGAAGACCGAGAAAGAGAAGCGCACCATGGTGACCTATTTGGTGCAGGCCGCCACGTTCAACGGCGCGGTGAAGAATATTGAGGAGGTGATGAGTGGCACGATGATTGACTATGTGATAGCCAACATCATGGAAACCAAGATAATGGATGTCTATGAGCATCGCACAAAATCTGAGGCAGATACGGAGTAGCCTTCCCGAGGGTGTGCGGTTAGTGGCTGTAAGCAAGTTCCATCCCGCTGCCGACATCATGGAGGCGTATGCTGCCGGACAGCGTGTCTTCGGTGAGAGCCACGAGCAGGAGCTGCGCGTGAAAGTTCCGGCTTTGCCACAGGATATCGAGTGGCACTTTATCGGTCACCTCCAGACCAATAAGGTGAAATACATTACACCTTATATATATATGGTGGAGGCCGTCGATTCGGTGAAGCTGTTAAGGGAAATCAACAAACAGGCCGCCCGTTGCGGGCGTGTCGTCAAGGTGCTGCTTGAGCTCCATATCGCAGGGGAGGCCACAAAGTACGGCTTCTCGCTTGATGATTGTCGTGCGCTGTTGGCCGATGGAGAATGGCGCACATTGGAGCATGTGGAGATTTGCGGTCTGATGATGATGGCCTCGCTGACCGACGATGAAGAGCAGATTAGGCATGAGATGCTCGTAGCTGCCGATTTCTTCGATGAGGTGAAAGCAACGTATTTTGCCAACCAGCCGTCGTTCTGTGAGCGCAGCTGGGGCATGAGCGACGACTATACGATAGCCTGCCAGTGCCGTTCAACCCTCGTCCGCATCGGAACGGCCATCTTCGGACCACGTGTCTATTAGCCTTTTCGGGCTTAACGCCTTGCTATCTACGAAAAAAAAACACGAGAATTTCATGCGAAAGGTCGTCTTTCGGCAGAAATCCTCGTGAAAATTTATTGCAAAAGCTTATCTCTTTTCGGTTTATCTGATGACAACTTTTTTTCCTTTGATAATGTAAATGCCTTTCAGGAGCTGAGCGTTGTCGGCCATGTGACGCCCTTGAAGGTCATAAATCTCCAGACGGCTATTTTTCGTCATTTCTTCATTCATTAGCGAAGCACCCTTGATCTCCGTTGTGAAATCATCATAGAAGTCGAATGATACGGTGCCCGTATTGACATCTTCGCTGATGTTGCGGAGAACCTGATAGACGGGATATTTCTTGCTTGCAACATATTCTTCGTTGTTAGCATCATCTTCTTTAGCGGGGGTGTACCAGACGTAATTGGGCAGGCTGAGCTTCCACTCGAGCGAGGTGACATTCTCCTTACCGGGGAAGGGATCGCCAGCGTGTTGAGCCTCGTAGTCTTCTTTCGTAACGACATGATCTATAATGATTCTGTTGCCGTTCTCGTCTAAAACATAATTGCCGTTATCGTCTCTTTTATAGGCTCTTCCTGTTCCCCAAGGTTCTTGTGTTCCTTGGAGGTAGGCACTGAAAAGCAAACCGTCGGCAGGAATGACGGCCATGCGCGGATAGTCTTTCGTATTGTTGGGACGGTCGCTCATGTTGACCGTCTTCGACGGCCATGCCACGTGATAGGCGAGCAGACCGTGTCCTAATGCTCCTTGGTTCAGGCCTTTCTGCTGTATGTTTTCGATGACGATATATTCTGCGCTATTGGCAGGATTGAGCATCTTATAGGCTTTTCCGCCATCGTCAATCGTCTTGAGGTCGATGTGCTGATAAGTTGACAAGGTTTCTATCTCGTGCCATCCTACCACTTCGCGCTCCCATGCGGTATAGGCGGCGGGCTTATAGCCGTAGTCCACATACTCGCCGCCGTCCATCAGGCTCCAGTTTTCCATTTCCTGGTTGTTGACCTGTGCCGATTCGGTATTGGGATAGAGGTCGGGCAGCCCCATCGTGTGGCTGAACTCATGGCAGAAAAGCCCGATGCCGTTGATATGCTTGTAGGGTCTGCCGTTCTCGTCCTTGAAGTCTTTGTGTCCCCATCGGGCGTTGAGCTCGTTGTTGAGTCCGAAACGCCGGATGTTCTTTCCACAACTGAGGGTGATGTTTGTTGTCGAGGACTTCGGCCAGATGGTGTTATCGCCGCCCCCGTTGCTCTCGCCATAGCCCGCATAGACGAAATAGACCAGGTCTATGTCTCCGTCGTTGTCGGAGTCATAGGCGGGGTCGGCGAAGTCGATAAGTTCCTGCTCGTTGGCCAGATTACATGCTTCGGTCAACATCTCCTTGTAGTTCTTGTCTTTCGTGTTTCCGACGTTGGCACCGTAGTAGGCCATTCCCTTCGACACGGTGACGGGGCCGACAACCTTGAACTTAGGCGAGAACTGTCCGAAGCTGCATGTCTCGAAGTATTGCCTGACACTGCAGATGTTGCGGTTCTCGCCGTGTCCGTAGTCCAGTTGCTCGTCGCCGTTCAGATATTGCTCGAACGTTTTTACAGGGTCGTCCACGACGAATGTCGTGTCGGCAAAGTTGACGAGAATGACGATTGCCGTAGGTGAGCCCGTATGCGGGAAATAGTGCGGGGTGGCGTTTCCCAGCGGTTCGCGGCGGCGGATGGCCTCGCGGCGCAGCTCGGCTTTCCTTGAGAAAAAGCGGTCGCGATGCTGCGACAAGACCATCTTGTGCTCGGCGGCAGAGCGCTGCGACAGGTCGTGGGCACGGACTGCCGTAGGAGTGAGTTCGCCGTCAGCGTCAACATCGGCAATAAAAAAATCGTTGCCTGTGCGCACGAGCAGCACGCCGTCGAGCGTGGCATACCATGAGAAGTGCTCGTCGCCGTAGAGGTGCACCGTAATCTCTGTGCCGTCGCTCTGCGTGAACGTCATTGGTTCGCCGTTGGCCTTGGCGGCATACGAGACTATGCTAATGAAGCAAAATAAAAGAAGTAAAGCTGACTTTTTCATTTTCTGGTCGTTGTCATATTTTGATTTTGTCGGCAAAGATACAAATAATTTTTAATTCATTGCGTGTAATTCATTATATTTTTATAATTTTGCAGCAGATAATCATGTATTTATGAGGCTGTGTTATATATCACGCAATTATCCTAACAGCGGGGTTGCCGGGTTTAAGGCAAAGCAAGACAGCGAGGATACCATCGCATTGATGGGTGGAGAGAACTTGGGACTAAAGCGTACGTTTGTAAAGAGTAAAGTCGCGGGGTTTGTTCTCAATCTGGCAGGTATTACGAAAGCTACTATGCGTCTTCGCAAGGGCGATGTGCTGTTTCTGCAATATCCGTTGCGAAAGTATTTCAAGTATCTGTGCCGGTTGGCGAGGAGAAAAGGGGCAAAGACCATTGTGCTGGTTCACGACTTCAGATGCTACCACCATGTTGAGCTGCCCGAGACGGTCGATACCGACAGTCTCCGATTGGCCGACTATGTGATTGTGGGTACTGAGGCCATGGCCGACTGGCTTCGCCAGCGTGGCATCAACAGTGTCGGTGTGCTCGGATTGTGGGATTTCCGTTCCGATGCGGTCAGACCGCAGGACACGCCGACATCCTCCGCAGCGGGCAGTCCCGTAATCGTCTATGCAGGTTCTATCCGCCGGCGCAAGACACTCTTCCTTGAGGAGCTGGCAAAGCGCGACTTGCCCTACGACATACACCTCTATGGCCACCTGAACGACATGGCCGGTCTGCGACAAGCGAAGCACATAAAGGTAAATCCCTTTATGGACTCCGACGCATTCATCGCAACGGTCAAGGGCAACTTCGGACTCGTCTGGGACAGCAACTCCGTTACGGGCAGCACGGGCTACTATGGTGTTTATCAGGGTCTCTGTCTCTCGCACAAGACCTCATTCTATCTGCGTGCCGGTCTGCCGGTCATTGTGTGGAGCGGCTCGGCCGTGGCCCCTGTCTTGAGGCGCGAGGGGATTGGGCTTACCGTTGACAGCCTGGAAGAACTCCCGGAACTGCTCTCCCGTGTGACGGACGAGGAGATGGCAGCCATGCGGCGCAATGTGGAACGTGTCGGTGCCCTCATAGCTGACGGCCACTACGTGCGAACGGCGGTCAGTCGCGCGGTGGAGACACTGTCGGCCAAGCCATAGTCACCAACGTCTCTTGCACTCGTCTATAAAGTATGACAAAAAATTCCCTAGGGAATTTCTTCTGAAAGACGGTCTTTCGCAGAAAATTCCCTAGGGAATTTTTTATGATTTAATGTCGTTTGCTATTTCACCTCGGTCATGTCGCCCTCTATATAGATGCGAGTCATCTCCGTAGCACCGTTAGTGCGGACGGTAATCGACTTCTTGAAGTGGCCGGGGAACTTGCCTTTTCCGTTGTAGGTCACTTTTATCTCGCCCTTCTCTCCGGGTTTGATGGGAGTCTTCGTATAGTCGGGCACGGTGCAGCCGCAACTGGCAACGGCCTGATTGATGATGAGGGGCGCGTCGCCGACGTTGGTGAAGGTGAATACACATTTTTGAACGGGTGAGCTCTCGGGGAATGTGCCCAGGTCAACCACCGTCTTGTCAAACTTTATCTCGGCCTGCTTTGTCTGTGCCGAAGCCATGCCTGCAAATGCGAGCATCATGGCCATGAATAACAGCTTTTTCATATCTTCAGTCTCCTATTTTTTATTGCTATGACGGTGCAAAGGTACAAAAAGTTTAATAAAATCGGTTATCTTTTCAACTTTTTTAGTAATTTTGCGCTCTGAAAATAAAACAAACGCAGAAAATATTATGTATAGAACTAACACTTGTGGGGAGCTGCGGCTCTCCGATGCCGGCAGGTGTGTGACGCTTGCCGGATGGGTTCAGCGAGTCAGGAAAATGGGCGGCATGACGTTTGTCGATTTGCGCGACCGTTACGGCATTACCCAGCTGGTATTCGACGAGTCGAAGGATGCCGCGCTTTGCGAGCAGGCCAATAAACTCGGACGCGAGTATTGTATTCAGGCGAAGGGCGAGGTGAGCGAGCGGCAGTCGAAAAATGCCAATCTGCCGACAGGCGACATAGAGATTCTGGTTGCCGAGCTCAACGTGCTGAGCGAGAGCCTGACACCGCCGTTTACCATAGAGGACCAGACCGACGGCGGCGACGAGCTGCGCATGAAATATCGCTATCTCGACTTAAGGCGCAACGCGGTGAGGAAGAATCTGGAACTGCGCCACCGCATGACCATCCTGATTCGCAACTTCCTCGACAGCCGCGATTTTATAGAGGTGGAGACACCAATATTAATTGGTTCTACTCCCGAGGGAGCACGCGACTTCGTGGTGCCCTCCCGCATGAACCCAGGTCAGTTCTATGCGCTGCCGCAGAGTCCGCAGACGCTGAAGCAGCTGCTGATGGTCAGCGGGTTCGACCGCTACTTCCAGATTGCCAAGTGCTTCCGTGACGAGGACCTGCGTGCCGACCGTCAGCCGGAATTCACGCAGATTGACTGCGAGATGTCGTTCGCTGATCAGGAAGATGTGCTCCAGATTTTTGAAGATTTGGCCCGCCATCTGTTCAAGGAGGTGCGTGGGGTGGAGCTGCCGGCGAAGTTGCGGCAGATGACGTGGCACGAGGCCATGCGTCGCTTCGGCAGCGATAAGCCCGACCTGCGCTTCGGCATGGAGTTCGTGGAACTAATGGACGTGTTGAAGGGTACCGGCACGTTCTCCGTATTCGATACAGCCGCTTACATAGGTGGTATCGTCGTTCCTGGCTGCGCCGATTATTCTCGCAAGCAGCTCGACCAGCTTACCGACTTCGTGAAGCGTCCGCAGGTTGGCGCGAAAGGGCTGGTCTATGTGAAATACAATACCGATGGTACGGTGAAAAGTTCGATCGACAAATTCTACACGCCTGAGGTGTGGGCGCGGCTGAAAGAGAAGACAGGCGCCAAGGATGGAGACCTTGTGCTTATTCTTAGCGGTGATAACGCCAACAAGACACGTACCCAGCTTTGTACGTTGCGTCTGGAGATGGGCGACCGACTTGGGCTGCGCGACAAGGGCAAGTTCGAATGCCTGTGGATAGTCGATTTCCCGCTCTTCGAGTGGAGCGACGAGGAGCAGCGACTCATGTCAACCCATCATCCCTTCACGCTACCCAATCCCGAAGATATCCCTCTGCTCGACACCGACCCGGCCAAGGTTCGTGCCGTGGCATACGACTTCGTGTGCAATGGCATAGAGCTTGGCGGTGGGTCACTGCGTATCCACGATGGCAAGTTGCAGGAAAAAATGTTCCAGATACTCGGCTTCACCCCTGAACGGGCAATGGCACAGTTCGGCTTCCTCATCAATGCGTTCAAGTATGGTGCTCCGCCACATGCAGGTCTGGCATTTGGCCTCGACCGCTTCGTCAGCATCATGGCCGGACTCGACAGCATTCGCGACTGCATAGCCTTCCCGAAGAACAACTCCGGACGCGACGTGATGCTCGACGCACCGTCGGCCATCGACCAGAAACAGCTCGACGAATTGCAACTGAAAGTGAAAATGCCAATTTGACCTAAGTCAAGAAAAAGTTAAATTAAAGACTTTCAGCCGATTGACTTTTTGGGGGATACGTGGAAATGCCTAACTTTGCACCAGCTTTTTAAGCTAACCTGTTTCACAACGATTCAGGATAATTATAAACAAAAAAAGTTATGGCAGAAAAAAAAGTAACTACCAAGAAGGCCGCAGCACCTAAGGCAACCGCCACAAAGGCCGCTGCTCCCAAAGCCGCCGCTCCTAAGAAAGCTGCTGCAAAGAAAGTTGAAGTTGTCATCAATGCTGAGAATGTTGGCTTCCGCGCCGGTGATGTCTATCAGGCACTTGCCGCAGCCGAGAAAGCTATGAAGGCTGCTGACATCGCAAAGGCCGCAAAGATTACCACAGAAGAGGCTTACCTCGGTATTGGCTGGCTCTTCAAAGAGGGTAAGGTGAAAGCTGACAACAATCTTATTGCACTGGCATAAGAAAAGCGGCTGACAAGTTAAGAGGTTGAAAAGTCAAACAAAATATGGCTCTTTTCAACCTCTTATTTTTCAACTATGACCATGAACTACGAGAGCGAAATACTGCGAGTATTGACCGAAGCCGGGGGCGAGGGCCTTTCTATAAAGAAAATCTCCCGGCATGTCTTCAATGCCTGTAACTCGTTTTTTGCTCCTGCGGACTACGAAGAAGTACATGCCTATGTGGCGAGATACCTTGTCGCTCATGCCCAGAATGCCAATAGCATCATAGAAAAGACAGACATACGCGGTATCTATCGCCTGAATATGGACATGCCCGAAAGCCAGCAGCTCAGACTGCAGTTCTTCGAAGGTGACGAAGATAATACACCCCAATTCAGTGAAATAGACCAGTCGCTCCCGCTTTTCGACTTTTGATATTTTTCCGTTTGGAAAAATATTTTTCCGTCCATACTTTTTGCTTTCCATTTTTTTTATTACCTTTGTGCCATTAATTGCAATTGATATTAGTTATGGCTCAAGTCAATAATCATTTAGTTATTATGGCCGGTGGCGTGGGAAGTCGTTTCTGGCCCATGAGCACCACTGAGCATCCTAAACAGTTTATTGATGTGCTGGGTGTCGGCTCGTCTTTGTTGCAACTGACCTTCAAACGGTTTGAAGGCATCTGTCCTGCTGAGAATGTATGGGTGGTAACCAACAGGAAATATTTTGAGCAGGTGCATGAGCAGCTTCCCGACATTCCCGTAGGAAACATTCTTCTGGAGCCTTGCCGGAGAAACACGGCACCTTGCATTGCTTACGTAAGCTGGCGTATCAAGGCCAAGGATCCCAGTGCGAACATCGTAGTGACTCCGAGCGATGCCTTCGTGGCCGACGTAGCGGAATTCCGAAGGGTTGTCACCGCATGTATGGAGTTCACTGCCGAGACCGATGCCATCGTCACACTTGGCATGAAGCCTACCCGTCCAGAAACGGGCTACGGCTACATACAAGCCGATCTCTCGGGCAGCTCACTGCGCAACAAAGAAATTTATAGGGTTGACTCTTTCCGCGAAAAACCCGACGAGGAGACTGCCAAGCACTATATAGCCCAGAGCAGCTATTTCTGGAATGCCGGTATTTTCATCTGGAGTGTTTCTACCATCGTCAATGCTTTCCGCATCTACAGTCCTGCTATCAGTAAGGTGTTTGAGAACATGTTGCCCATCTATGGTACTCCTGAGGAGCAACAGCAGATAGATGAGCACTTCCCGGAGTGTGAGAGCATCTCGGTGGACTACGCCATCATGGAGAATGCCGAGGAGATTTTCGTCTGCCCTGCTGATTTCGGGTGGACAGACCTCGGCACATGGGGCTCCTTGTTGCAGCAGACAAAGAGAGACCTCTACGGCAACGGACTCATCGGGGAGAACATCAAACTCTACGATTCTCATAACTGCATCATCCATACCGCGCAGGAGAAGCGTGTTGTTGTGCAAGGTCTTGATGGTTACATCGTGGCCGAGAACAACGACACCCTTCTCATTTGCAAACTATCTGAAGAACAACGAATAAAACAATTCAGCGAGGAATAGCCATGGAAAACAGAAAAGTCGCTCTTATCACAGGCATAACAGGTCAGGATGGTTCCTACCTTGCCGAGTTTCTAATTGAGAAAGGTTACGAGGTTCATGGTCTGCTGCGCCGTTCATCGTCATTCAACACTGCCCGCATTGAGCATCTGTATCTTGACGAATGGGTGCGCGATATGAAGCAGAAACGGCTTGTCAACCTTCATTGGGCCGACATGACCGATTCCTCGTCGCTCATCCGTATCATAGGTGAGACCAAGCCTACTGAAATCTATAACCTCGCTGCTCAGAGCCATGTCAAGGTGTCGTTTGAAGTGCCAGAATATACCGCTGACACCGATGCCGTGGGCGTGCTCCGGTTGCTTGAGGCCGTGCGCATCTGTGGCCTGGAGAAGACTTGCCGTATCTATCAGGCATCGACAAGTGAGCTTTATGGACTGGTGCAAGAGATACCGCAGCGTGAGACCACGCCGTTCTATCCCCGTTCGCCATATGCTGTGGCCAAGCTCTATGGCTACTGGATTATCAAGAACTATCGCGAAAGCTATGGTATGTATTGTTGCAACGGCATTCTCTTCAATCACGAGAGCGAGCGGCGCGGAGAAACGTTTGTCACCCGCAAGATTACCCTTGCCGCTGCCCGGATTGCCCAAGGATATCAGGACAAACTTTATCTCGGCAATCTCAATGCCCTGCGCGACTGGGGCTATGCCCGCGATTATATCGAGTGCATGTGGCTGATTCTTCAGCAGCCCGAGCCCGATGACTTCGTTATCGCCACTGGCGAATACCACACTGTTCGCGAGTTTGCCACGTTGGCTTTCCATCATGTCGACATCGAGCTTGAGTGGCAGGGAGAGGGCATTGATGAGCGTGGTATCGACAAGGCCACTGGTCGCTCGCTCGTCGAGGTTGACCCCAAGTATTTCCGTCCTGCTGAAGTAGAACAACTGCTTGGCGATCCTACCAAGGCAAAGGAGAAGCTCGGATGGAATCCGCGCAAAACTACTTTCCCCGAATTGGTCAAGATTATGATCGACCACGACATGCGGTTTGTGAAGAAAATCCACTTGAAAGCTCAGTTGTAAGAATATGTTAGACCGTCAAGCCAAAATCTATGTGGCCGGGCATCGCGGACTGGTAGGCTCTGCCATTTGGAATAACCTGAAACAGCGGGGCTACAACAATCTTGTGGGGCTCACACATGCAGAGCTCGACCTCACCGACCAGCTTGCCGTGCGACGCTTCTTCGACGAGGAACAGCCCGATGCCGTCGTGCTCGCAGCTGCTTTCGTAGGCGGCATCATGGCCAACTCGCTTTATCGTGCCGACTTCATCATGCAGAACATGAAGATGCAGTGCAACGTCATCAGCGAGGCTTATGCCCACCGAGTAAAAAAACTACTCTTCCTCGGTTCCACCTGCATCTATCCGAAGAATGCTCCTCAGCCCATGAGTGAGGACTGTCTGCTCACCTCGCCGCTCGAATACACTAACGAGGAATATGCTATTGCGAAGATTGCGGGACTGAAGATGTGCGAGTCGTACAACCTGCAATACGGCACCAACTACATCGCCGTGATGCCCACCAACCTCTATGGTCCCAACGACAATTTCCACCTTGAGAACTCCCACGTCATGCCCGCCATGATGCGGAAGGTCTATCTGGCCAAGCTCATCCACGACGGCGACTGGGCTGCCATCCGCACCGACATGGACAAACGCCCTGTCGAGGGTATCAACGGGTCGTCACCAAATGATGACATCCTTCGCGTGCTCGCCAAGTATGGAATATATAATAATAAGGTGGAGCTATGGGGAACGGGCACGCCGCTGCGCGAGTTCCTTTGGAGCGAGGACATGGCCGATGCCTCTGTGCACATATTGCTTAATGTCGATTTCAAAGACATCATCGGCATTGAGAAGTATTCCTCCGTACACTATGGCGCAAAAGCCGACGGCACCGTTGACCGCGACCATACGCAGGGCAGGGGAGGGGCCATCCCCTCATTCGGTGAGATACGCAACTGCCACATCAACGTGGGCACGGGCAAGGAGCTGACCATCCGACAGCTCTCCGAGCTCGTCGCCAAGGCCGTGGGCTTCACCGGTGAGATTGTCTTCGATGCCACCAAGCCCGACGGCACCCCTCGCAAGCTCATCTCCGTAGAAAAACTCCATCGCCTCGGCTGGACGCACAAGGTCGAGATAGAGGAAGGAGTGGAAAAACTCTTCCTGTGGTATCAGGACAGCTTAAAAGCCGAATAAGAGAATTGCATCTGAAATTCTATATATAAAAAAGACAACCCGTCTGGCGTTGTCTTTTTTATGTGTAACTATATTTTTACCCGTTCGAGCTTCACACCCGAATACATGCTTTGGCGGCCGCGGCGGCTCTCGGGCAGGAAGTGCAGGCGCAGGGCGCGGACATGCTTCCGTGTGTCGAAGTCCTCGGCGCGTTCCACCGAGCGCGACTCAATCTCCAGTTTCATCAGCCCCCAGTAGTCGAGCCTGACGCGGTCGCCCCGCTTCAGGTGTCGCTCAATGGTCTCGATGATTTCGGTCATTACCAGCTTCACGTCCGATACCTTCGCCGAACAGTTTGCCTGTACCTCGCGCTCAATCTGCTGCTGACTAATGGTCTCGTCGTGAACGGCTACGGCACTCCATCTGTCGTAGCTTTTTCTTTGTGGATTTGTTTCCTTTCTAAGATAATACTTCATGTTGTTCGATTATTAAGTTATACACTAATGCTATCCAAACGCTGTCCTTTTGCAGAAAATTCCCTAGGGAATTTCTGTCAAGAGCTAAGCTTTCGCACTAAATTCCCTAGGGAATTTTTTCCGTGTGTTCTTCTTTCGTTTTGCAAAGATACAAAATTTGGAAGGCGAATGCAAGTGATTTGATATTTTTTTACTAATTTTATGCTCTTGAAAATGAGATGCATCAAGTAAAACTAATCAGCACACCGTATTCCGACCGCCGCAATATCCACTTCTACATCAATCGCTGCGGTTTCCATGCCGTTGAGTTCTTCAACGACCATTACCCTGACTCAAATATGCCAGAGCAGTTTGATCAGGACGACGGATTATTTAAGTTTGAGAAAAGAATGATCTAATGTGAAAGATGTCAGTCTCTGCTGCCGCCGAAGATGCGGAGCAGGTAGATAAACAGGTTGATGAAGTCGAGATAGAGCGACAGCGCACCCATCAGCGCTATCTTCTGTGCGCCCTCGTCGGCAAACTCCTGCATCGCCAGCATCTGCTTGATCTTCTGCGTGTCCCAGGCTGTCAGACCTACAAACACCAGCACACCGGCGTAGCTTACGATGAGGTCGAGCACCGGGCTGTGCATAAACAGGTTCACTACCGAGGCGATGATGAGCCCGATGAGTGCCATAAACGCGATTTTGCCCATCTTCGACAGGTCGCTCTTTGTGAAATAACCGTATGCGGCCATTGCACCGAATGTGCCGGCAGTGATAAAGAACACCTTGGTGATGACAGCTGTAGAGAATGCCGCGAAGATATACGACAGTGTTGCGCCGTTGACCACCGAGTAGAGAATGAACAGCAGCGTCGCCGTCGTGAGCGACAGACGGTTGATGGCTGCCGATACCGTGAAGACCAAGGCCAGCTCGGCGATAATCAGCCCCCAGAACACCAGACGGTTGCCATAAATCAGCATCAGCAGATTCTCGGAGTGAGCCACACCGTAGGCCGTCACACCCGAGATGGCCAGTGCCAGAGTCATCCACACATATACCTTCCGCATCAGCGCGGGGAAAGCCAGCGAGAGCGAACCCTGCTCCTGCCGTACAACTTTCTCAAATTCGTTGATTTCCATAATTCTTCCTTCCTTTTATGTTTTTTTTCGTGTCGCGTAAGCTCAACAGCAGCGTTGATATTCCACTGCAAAGATACTGCTTTTTTCTCATGCAGCAAACAATATGCCATTTTTTTTGCCACTTAGCCCAATCATCGTCCCGATATCATCGTCCCGATATCATCGTCCCGATATCATCGTCCCAATATCATCGTCCCAATATCCCAGTTCATCCCCACAAATCCCGGTCTCTCCACGATGGACTCCTCGCGCGAGTGCGTGATATACGTGCGAGTGTGTGATATGTCGAGTGTGATATATATAATAAATAAGGTGTAATCCCCTCTTTCTTCTCACGCTTCTGCAAATAAATGTTAAAAATCGCTCCTCCGTGAAAAATTCCTTGAGAATGTTTTGGCAGTTCGGCCGGATTATCGTACCTTTGCATCCGCTTTCGCGCATTTTTTTGCGCGCTGGCATATTCGGATAGAGTTCTTTGACAGGATTTCATAAAACAGACAAGTAGTACAAGAAGCGGCGGCGCGCCGGTTTCCCGTCCCTTATTCGGATGACGGGTCCGTGGTGTGTCCGCCGGGTAGAGAAATGTGACCCGTTGGTTTTTTTATTTTGACCAGCGACCACGGTAAGGAAGGATTGCGTGTCCTGCGATGGAATCAGACATATTATTATTTTACAATGGAGAGTTTGATCC
>JAFRZC010000066.1 GCA_017442765.1 Prevotella sp.
CATAAGAATTAGTGGTATTTTTCTTACAAAATTACTGAAATCCAAGGTTTTATACAAAGAAAACAGATAAAAGTTATCAAGATAAAAATGTTGATAACTTATTGGTAGTATGATTGTTGACATTTTTGTCATGTACTAAGAACAAAAATAATAATCATGAAAAAAACAGTTCTCCTTTCCCTGCTGGCAGCAGCACTGCTGACCGCCTGCAACAACGACGAAAAAGAAATCCGCAACACTGCCTACGGCTATATCATCGCCACAGGCAACTATCAGATCGATGAGGCCAAACAATATGCGTCAGAAAAAACCCGCGACACGACACTGCCCTTCATCAAAGACAGAATTCTCCCCCTCACCGACACCTCCTACATCCTAGCCAACACCCCCGCCACAGCCACCATCGACAGCATCGTCGTCCTCAACGACACTGCCTGGGTGCTATACACCAAGACCACACCCCTGACAACTTCGACCAACGAGCTCTGCCTCATCAAGGAGAAAGGCAGGTGGGTCGTCGACGTTCCCCTGATCCTACCTGAAAAATTCACCTTTACACCTGCCATAACAGACTCCACCTCCATTGCAACGGAACGTTATCGATAAGCAAAAAAAAATCGTCAACGAATAGTCACCTCACCCTGATGCGCTTGCCGACACGGAGGGTGGTATCGGCTTTCATCCCGTTGAGGCGGCAGAGTGCCTTGACCGTCGTATGATGGCGGCGCGCTATACTGCTCAGTGTGTCGCCTTTCCTTATCTTGTAATACTGCTTTTCCGGCTCCTTCCTGACCGCTGGCTGTTCCTCATCGCCAAGAGCGGCAGAAGCCACCCGCGCCGTGTCGCCGTCATCCTCCTGGTCGGCATAGTCGGAGGGCGATGACGGTGCCGGCGCGCCACGGGTGTAGTCGACGGCTATCATCTCCGATCTCAGCAGTTCACGGTAGACCTTGCGGTTCAGCGTCTCCGTGGTGATGCTGAAGGTGCGGTCCACAGCACGGTTTGTGTCGGCCAGACTGTGGGCAAAGAGCCACCGGTAGGTCTCGGGCAGATAGAAGATACGCGCCAGACGGCCATGGTTGGCGCCTTTCAGCGGTGTCCATATCAGGCGACGGCTCTCCCCACAGCTCCGCATGGCGTCGACAACCCTCTGCGAGGCTCCCACTCCTACGGCACGGTCGGCAGTGCCATGCAATATCCAGAGCGGCAGCTCGTTGAGACCGCAATAGTCCTTGATGGTGCCACCTCCGCACAGCGCCATGGCAGCAGCAAAGCAGCCAGGATAGGTGCCGGCAACGTCGATGGTGCCATAGCCACCTAGGCTCATACCTATCAGGTAGATGCGGCTGGTGTCGATATTATAACGGCTCTTGGTCCACTCCACAAGGCGCATCACCTTGTCGGGCCGCCAGCTGCTGCCTGGGTTCTGCGGTGCCAGCACTATGGCGTCGAGCTTGAGGCCATGCTTCTCGATGGCGTTCAGTGGACCGTAGCGGCGTACACGGTTCAGGTCGCGTCCGCAAAGGCTACGCCCGTGCAGGAACACCACCAGCGGCTTGGCACTGTCGGCCTTGCTGTAGCCCTCGGGAGTGCAGATCCAGAAGTTGTATGCGTCGCTCACCTTGCCCTTGAATGACTTCAGCTGCTGCGCCGAAAGAAAAAAAGCTGTCGAGATGAAAAGAAGGAAAAAGATAATTCGTTTCATGTTTTCTTGTTTTTTTTCTAGATTGTATAGACTGTCTAGATTGTTTAGAGCTTCTAGATTGTCTAGAGCTTCTAGATTGTCTAGATTATCTAGAGTTTCTAGACTCTACACTCATTTTGTATATTTTTCTTCCACGTGAGCCGAGGACAATATGGTTGTCTACAACTATCGGCGACGACTCGAAATTGGCGCCCACGCGTTTGCTGAACAGTATCTCGCCGCTAAGGGCGTCAATCAGGTAGACGCGCCCCCGCGTGTCGGCGGTGAAGACGAACATCTCGCCCTCGTCGTTGAGCAACGCCACGGGCGACGACCAGGCGTAGTGCCTCAACGTCGTGCGGTAAAGCACGCGCCCATCCTTGCGGCTGAGGGCCACAAAGTCGCCTTTGATGCCCGGCGTGGAGTTGGTCACTATATTTGTGAAGATCAGACTGTCGCAGTTGCCAACCCCGATAAGGGGTGTCGCGAACTGTCCACCGTCGAAGGTCTTGTCCTCGTCGACAATGCGGCGGCAGTCGAAGGTCTGCTGCCACACCAGGCCGCCGTCCTCGGCATCGAGCTTGACGAAATGGCACACGCCCGTAGGGCCCTGCTTGTCGACCTCACAGGCAGTATAAAGGTAGGGATGCCCATCCTCGACAGCCAGCACCGGCGAGCCGTCGCTGTCGTCGTGGTTGTCGTAGCACCAGATGGGCTGCAGCGTCGAGAGGTCGAAACAGACGATGTTGCCACGGTTGTCGCTGACGTAGCCTCGGCTCTGGCAGAACGCCATCGACGCCTCCATGCCGGCAGCCCTTGCATCCCCCTGACGTCTGAACCGCAGCGTGCTGTGAAGCCTCAGGCTGTCGCCCTTGATGAGAAACTTGTAGAGCGTGCCGTTCTCGCCAGGGCGGAAGAGGAAATCGCCGACACGAAGCGGCGACGAGTCGTAGGCCCCCCAGCCTCGCCAAGCCTTGCGGTCACGTCCGAAGAAATGGCTGCGACGATGCTTGAAGAGATTGAATGTCAGAGCACCGAAAGAGCCGGTGCATGGTATTCCCTGGCCGACATAGAGGTTGCCGTTGAGCGTCGGGTCGAGCGACACCGTCCCTTTTATCGTATTGTCTGTCGGCAGCGAGCGACGCGAGCTGTCGCCACTGGCAAAATCAATAAAGTAAACGCACGACGCCAGCGAGCCGACTATGATTTCCTCGGTCGAAAAAGCATCGGTCAACGCCGGCGACTCGACGCGGAAACGCTCCACCGCGCTGTCGGGCCAACAGACATAGAGAGGCTGCCCGGTCCATCCCGTGCCGCCGCCCCACACGCCATAGTCTGTCATGCGTCCGTCGTATGCCGTGCAGAAGACCCACTCCACCGTCACCGTGTCGGGACGGCCTTCAACATGCCCCGTAAAAGGAGCATTGCGGAAGCCGTTGCCCCTGAAAGTGAAAATGCCCGGCGTATCATCATAGAGGTCATCGAAAGATGTAGGCATACCGTCGGTGAGGCTGTCGAAGAGGTCGACCTGATACTTGAGCTTCCCCACCGAAGGATAGACTGTGTCAGCAAAACGGAACACCCCTCCGACCGAGTCGTTTTGGGCGTTAGCGACATCACTGCACGAGATAGCGAAGCAGACTATCAGCATGTTGGCGGCACAGCATCGATGGAATACGCGGTTGAGTTGCATGACTGACAACGGGAAAAAGAAAATGCAAAAGTAAGAAAAAAAAATGTAATTGTGAACTGAGAACTGTATACTGCTATCTGTAAACTGCAATCTGCGAGAGAAACGTAAAACATAAAACAAAACGTCAAACCTCAAACGTAAAACCAATAATTTCAATTATCAATTTTCAATATTTCAATATAATGTGTATCTTTGCAGTCGCGATTGTGCGGTCGCTTTCCTGCCAAAACGATAAAACACAGTCACTTAACTCATGTCTAACCGACCGGCAGGGGTCACAAAAACACTTTTTTTTTCTTTATGAACTATAAAGATGTCAAACCTTTGGAGGATTTCGATTGGGGTGCAATCGACAACAAGTCCGAAAAAACCAACCAGGCCGAAATCGAACAGCAGAGTGCCGCCTACGAGAAGACCTTCAACCAGTTCACCGAGCAGGAAGTCATCGAAGGCACCATCGTCAGCATCAACGACCGCGAAGCCGTCGTCAACATCGGATTCAAGTCCGACGGCGTCATCCCCGCATCGGAGCTCCGCTACAACCCCGACTTCAAGGCCGGCGACAAGATTGAGGTCTTCGTCGAGAGCCAGGAAGATGCCAACGGCCAGCTGATGCTCAGCCACAAGAAGGCCCGCATCCTCAAGTCGTGGGAGCTCGTCAACAAAGCCTACGAGAACCAGGAAATAATCACCGGCTACGTCAAGAGCCGCACCAAAGGCGGTCTCATCGTCACAGTCTTCGACAACATCGAGGCCTTCCTCCCCGGCTCGCAGATCGACGTCAAGCCCATCCGCGACTACGATGTCTTTGTCGGCAAGAACATGGAATTCAAGGTCGTCAAAATCAACCACGAATACAAGAACGTCGTCGTCAGCCACAAGGCTCTCATCGAGGACGAAATCGAGGCCCAGAAAGCCGAAATCATCAGCCACCTCGAGAAGGGTCAGGTGCTGGAAGGCGTCGTCAAGAACATCACCAGCTACGGTGTCTTCATCGACCTGGGCGGTGTCGACGGCCTCATCCACATCACCGACCTCAGCTGGGGCCGCATCAGCCACCCCGAAGAGATCGTCCACCTCGACGACAAGATCAACGTCGTCATCCTCGACTTCGACGAGGCCAAACGCCGCATAGCCCTCGGCCTCAAGCAGCTCACTCCTCACCCCTGGGATGCCCTCGACCCCAAC
>JAFRZC010000067.1 GCA_017442765.1 Prevotella sp.
ATAAAGTGATTCCACTTCAAAACATCAAGACCCCGACCTGCAGAAATGCAAGCCGGGGCCTATTTAATCCTGATACAATACTTTTTACTCCTTAGTCTTCAACTCCTTACCATTCACATATAGGTAGTGGCCATTGGACTTGATGTGCGAGGCATCGCCTGTAAATGATGTGATATAGGTGTCTGCTGTGAGATTCCAAGTGCAGCCTTCGTCCAGCCTAACATCCATCTTGCCCGTCTCAGTCGAAACTGTGTTACCTGCGGCATTGGTGATCGGCCAAAATTATTCTGCGAAGCGGGCGATTTATTCAGCAAAATACTATTCGCCACGTTTGCATGGCTATGTGTCCAGGATGTCATTCGGTTTCCGTTGGGCGGAACGGCTGTAATTATCTAAACAGATATACCTATTTCTGATTAACCTGCTTATGCAGGACTTTGCTGGTGTGCAATACTTAAAACACCGCGTTTTAGGTATTGCGTACCTTATTTATTTGTCGTACCTTTGCAGCCGAAATCGGCAACGAAATCACAGGTATAAAATTCATAAAGTATTTGTTTAGTTTAGTGAGATGGCTGGCTGTGATGGTCAGCCATCTATTGCAAGCATCAATTTCGTAGACCAGTTCATTGACGAGCAGGTGGAAGAGGAGAAGACCGTGCGCGACATCCTGAACCTGTTCCGCCACCGCGACGGCCATACCGTAGCCACCATCGACGACATCGTAGGAGCGGTGAAGGAGTAAGAAATCGATACTAAGGCGTGAAGGTTATTGAACCAAACGAAAAAAATCCCGAGAGCGAAGTCATTCCGCCTCGGGATTTAAGATTTTCTAAGATGTTTCTTTACTCCGGCGTCACCGGCGTAGGCTCCGGCTGCGGGGCGATGTACGCCAGCGAGTACTCCTTCTTCGCATCGACCGCATCCGTCGGCTTCACGGCCACGCCTTTCAGCGTCAGGTACAGCCCCCCGACTTTCGAGGCCTTCGCGGCGAGCGAGAGGATGCGGTTGCTTCCGTCGGTGGCCACGGCGAAGGCCTTCTCGTTCTGCTCCACGATGGTCTGCCACGTGGCGAACTCGGGCACGGAGTAGCGGTGGTTGCCCACGACCTCCGACGAGACCAGCACCGTGGGCAGCGACTTCGACTGCTTGATCTGGTCGTCTATCTTCTTGTACTCCGCGTTCAGCACGGCGGCCAGGCTCTCCAGCTCGGGCGCGGCGCCGGTCACGATGAGCGCATTAGTCAGCTCCACATAGTCGGCAAACACCACGTCCATCGCCTCGCGGGCAGCCTTCAGCTCGCCCTTCACGCGGGTGGCGTCCTCTGCGCTGCGCTGGCTCATCAGCGTGCTGATCTCCATCGTCAGCATGGCGAACCGCCTGTTGGCCTCCAGCAGCCCCATCGCCGTCAGACCGGCGGTCAGGTCGGCCTCCTGGAACCGCTGCTCCATGTTCGTCACCTTCTCATTCTCGGCCACCAGCGCCTCCGACGTGCGGAAGCCGATGTCCGTGAACACCTGATGCACCCTGCGCCCGTGGATGGCCATCGACGCATCGGGCATCCGCGCCCACTGCTTCGACACCTGCTCGATGACCTGCCCCCACACGTCGCGCTCCTCGTCCTTCTCGGCGATGGTCTGCGTCGAGAGGCTCGACAGCGACCGCTGGTAGGCGTCGTCCAGCGTCTGGAACGCATGGTGGAACGTCTGCGACATCGTCAGCCACTGCTGGTTCTCCGTCTCCTGGCCGCCGTTCAGGTCGTCCGTCTTGCGCATCGCAGCCACGTAGAACGCGTTGGGAGCCGAATCCCAGCCAGCCTTGTTGATTTTTGTCTTTCCCATATTCTATTACACTTTAAACTTTGATAAATATTTTACTTTCTGCGTCGCCGACCGCTCAAACACGGTGAAAACTTTTCCCGAGAGCCTCGCCGACCGCTCAAACTCCATGAATTTTTTTCAAAACAGCCTCGCCGAGTGCTCAAACTCGGTGTTTTCTTCTGAAAAGTACGTCGCCGACCGCTCGTCCTGCCACTTTCCAAAACTTTTGGCCCTCGCCGACCGCTCGTCCTCAGTGTCCGAAAAACTTTTCACTCTCGCCGACTGCTCCGCGGTGCACAGGCGGAGGGCGTCCGTCCTTTTGATGGTTTGACATGTTCATACTATCCGCTATTTATCTTTGTTATAATTCCTTTTTATGATGAATCTGTTTCTTGGGTAAAGAGGCGCGAAGCACCTTCATAATCAAACAATCCATCTTAGGGGAACCACTCCTTGCGCGACATTGTCGAAAACTACCAATGCCCACGCCTCTAATGGGAGTGAGCTGGCAGCCTTCGTCATTCGCGCTTGTTGTTGTGGTTCTAATAAGATGGTGCGAAAAACTGTTGGCTCTTTACCTCAATAAATCAAATTCTTTTGCAAAATTACATAAAAAACCCGATAGCACTGCAACGCCAACGGGATTTTATGATTTATTTGCTAAAATGTATGGAACAACTATTAATCACTTTGCCTTAGTGAGATCTGTTTCTAAGAAGTCCTTTATTGGCTGTTTTGTAAGACCTGTGTCTAAGGCTCGATAAAGGTATCTGGCACCAATTGATGTATAAGGTTTCCATTTCTTGCATCTCTTCTCGATGCTCGCCCTATCGAATTTCTTGGTGTTATATAACCAACGGTATGCCTGCAGAAATGCCCCATCCTCAAATGGCAAAACGTCATCACGTCGAAGAAAGAAAAGAAGATACATCTTTGCAGTCCAACTTCCAATACCTTTAATTGACGTCAGATGTTTCATGACATCTTCGTCTGATAAACTTGAAAAAAGCTCGAAGTCGATTTCTCTGTTTGCTACTTTTTCAGCAAGGCTATGAATGAATACAGCTTTGGCGTTCGATAGTCCGACACCTCTCAAATCCTCTATGTTGAGTCTTATTATAGAATCAGGGGTAATATGATTGTTGCATATTGCTTCCAAACGATTGAAAATTACTTTCTTTACGGCAGCGGAAACCATTTGGCCAACGATCTCTCTAACTATAAAGTGAAAACTATCGCTGTATTGGCGTATTTCCAACTCGCCAATAGCTTCAATGACCTTAGCCAATCGTTTGTCTTTAGCTTTAAGTTGATGAATTGCGTTCTCGTCCATTCAGAAAAGTTCCATTTGTACCACTTCGCTTTGTCTTTTACGTTTTCCGTCCAGCATTTCGAGTGCTTCGCGGACGCTCTCGCCTATTATCTTTGCAAAAATTACTGGAACGGCGTTTCCTATTTGCAATTGAACCTCACGCTTGTTGTTGCCGGTGAATACCCAGTCATCAGGAAAGGTCTGCAAACGGGCGTACTCCCTCGCCGTGAAGGGACGAAGTCTGCTGGCACTCACGCGCCATAGTTTCGCCGTTGATTCAGGGTTGCGCACGAAGAGGGCTTCGTCTCTGTTCTTGTCGATTCGCGTGGCTTCGACGTGGCCCTGCGCCCAGCCCCATACAGTAGCTGTGTCAACGGCAGGGAACGGAGCGTCGAACGTTCTGATAGGCGTGCCTTCGGAGGCGGTGCGGCTGAATCGGACGGGGATTGCTTCCTCTGTTTCATCGAAAGGCTCATGCGTCTCATTGTGGACGTAGCTGTCGAAGCCCCACTGCGGGTCATGGTTCGGCAATTGGATGTTGAGGTCTTGTCCAAGGTCGTAAATGAAGTCACGGATGCCTGTTTCGCGGTGAGGCATCGGGAATGCGTAGTGGGATAGCGTGTCGCCACGGTAGGCGATGAAGATAAAGCGGCGGCGCGTCTGCGGAACGCCGTAGTTTGAGACGCGGAAGAATTGGAATCGGGTAGTGTAGCCAATCTCGGCCATTTCCTCGGCAATTTGAACGGCAAACGGCTTGCGGGTGACGGGATGCATCATCGTTCGGAGGTTGAGCACGTTCTCCATGACCACGACGCGGGGTTTCATGATGTTAGCAATGCGCACAACCTGTTTGTAAAGCTGATTGCGCTCGTCGTTTTCGTCGCGATTGCCACCAAGCGAGAATCCCTGACAGGGGAATCCGGCCAAAAGCACGTCAAGACCCTCGCGGAAATCGGGCGTATATTCGCAGACATCCTGGCAAAGCACATCCCAATCGGGGCGGTTCTGCCTGAGTGTGTTGACAGCGTAATCGAGAATGTCGCTCGACTGCGTATGAATGAACCCCGCCTTCTCGAAACCCAAATCAAGACCACCAGCACCCGAGAAAAGTCCCAAGTAGGTGTAGCTGCTTCTTTCGTTTTGCTGAACTGTGAACATTATTCCGCTTCTTCAAGTTTGGGTATGTCGGGAATGTAGGCCACGCGCTCCTTCGGCTTGCGTTTCTTGCAGGCATCAAAGATGTTTGTCAGCGTAACGAGCTTGTTGGGCTTAGACTTGCGGTTTGTCTCGTCAATCAGCGAGTAGTAGAATGAATTGTTGTACTTGTCAGTCCTTACAATCTGCTCCTTCACGTTCTTGGCCTCTGGGCGTTTAGCCAATGCGCTCTTCTTGAGGACGAGAATCTGATGCAGATGGAAAAACTCAAGTTGTGAATTGAGCGGATTGGGATATGTGTACATCTTGCGGTGACGCACGGATCCTTCGCCGTATGGGCCGTGATTGTATTCCGTGAAGTTTGAATACTTGGCCTCCTTATGAAGCTCGAAATCGTAGTTGATGAAGTCGCCATCGAGAATGATAAGCGTGATTATCTTGTCGCTTTCGGGCGAAAGAAGCGCGAAAAGATAGTAGCAAGGCACGATGTTTGTGTCACCGCCGACCTTAACCATCGCTTTGCCGCAAGGGAGGCAGCTATTGTAGTCGATGGTCATGCCGCGAGGGTCTTTGCCCTTGTCGTTCTGAATGAGCTTCTTGATTTCAAGTCCGACGATGAGACCAGTCTTCTTGTCACGCACCACTAAGTCGGGCGTGGTCAGCTGGCCAGAGTGGAATACCTCAAATGTGTCGGGAAGCGTCTTCTTTATTTCATCCTCAATCCAGCAGTCAAAGGGGTCGTCCTGCACTGTGCCAACAACACTTGCAGGACGGAGTTTAACGGGGATTCCATCTGCCGTATTCTTTGAAATCAGTCCACGGTATATGGCCAATATGATGTCGGTCTCGTTGAACATACTATTCATTTTCATATCGTTTATCATTTATGTTATGAATTTGGCGACAAAGTTAAGCATTTTATTTCAATTATTGTTCGCTTTGCCCGTTAAAGATGCAAAAAGCAGGCGAAGATGCATCGTTTTGCTATCTTCGCCCGCCTAAATCGGCTCCCAACAATTCGCGTTAAACATTGTTATCACCTCACTCTTTCTCATCGCTGGAATCTCATAATCGGTTGCAAGGACGGTGCAAGCTGAGAGCAATGGAGCACGCTCCAATTGCCGAGGCGCAGCCCGTTCTCGCACACTTTTGCATGCAAAGTTACAAAACTTTCCGCACATTCGCCGCAATCCTTCGCAAAAATCTACAAGATTTAACGCTATACCTTTATAATAAAAGAATCAATACTTAAAAACACCGAGTTTTAGGTATTGCGCACCTCTGTTTTTTGCAGTACCTTTGCAGCCAGTTATTTATTGCAAACGATTATGGCAAACATTTTGAAATCATTTTTCAGTCAGTGTGCACGACCAGAGGGAGCACTCGGACGTGTAATGCTGAGTTTCATGAATTATACACATGCCCCGCTGACCAACTGGGGACTGAAGCTCGTGGATGTGCAAGACGGATGGACTATGCTTGATGTGGGCTGTGGTGGAGGTTTTACTATTCGCAGATTGCTGAAGGCTGCGAGTAAGCGAGGGCAAAGCCAAACTCGTTTGAGCTTTGCCG
>JAFRZC010000068.1 GCA_017442765.1 Prevotella sp.
GATGGTTGTAATCACGGCGGCGCGTTTCTTCTCGTCGTAGATAAATTCACGCTGATAGGGTGGGCGGATGTCCAACTTTCCGCCAAAGCCTTTTACGCCAGCCTCCTCGTTGTCCTCATAGCCCGCCGTCAATTCGCGGACGGTAATCTTTCTTAGTTCGATGTCCATGTTATTTGCGTTTGATTAGAATTCTGAAATAAGGGCACTTGCCATTGATGCTTAGGTCTTTGTCGTCATCGCCTTTTCTAAATTTGATGATTTCAAATTGGTCGGGGTTGTATTTGTCGAGAAAAGTAATAGGTACACCCATTGCACCATCGTAATCAACAGGAATATCATTGGTCGCATTCACGTTAATGGCATTGTAGTTGTCGTATTTGGGATATTCTTCTGGGGAATAGGTATGGAAAAGTATTAGTTCTTCGTGGCGCTTCGGTATTTCCAAATTTGTAAACCAATTAACTCCAGAGACTCTTATCATTCCTCGTCTATGGTCACCTGCTTTTGCTATATCCTCATAGGGTGAAACAAAATGGGCAGCTCCACCTTTGAAACCATAGCCTAACCACATTTTATTATCCTTGATAAGTGGAAAAATCTCCTTATATGTAATTGCATTCTGATGTCCGATAATAATAAACTTCTTTTCATATTCCATCAGTTGCGCCACATATTCACGGAATAGCGAAAAGGGTGGGTTCGTGACAACGATGTCGGCCTCTTTCAGTAGCTCGATACATTCACGGCTGCGGAAGTCTCCGTTCTCTTTCAGCACGGAGAGCACATTTTTGTCGTTTTGTATCAGATAGCGCACATCGGCTAAGTCAATGCGTCCGTCACCGTTCATGTCGCTCACCTCTGTTATCTCTACTTTGTAGGCTATTTTCTTTGGCTCTTCGGTAAACTCTCCGAAATCAATCATCAGTTCCGAGCCTTGTACGGGTGAGCCGTTGTAGCAGGTCGCAATGAGTTTCTTCAATCCGAAGGCGTTGAAGTTGTTGGCGAAATACTTGAAGAAATTACTCTCGTAAGGGTCGTCACAGTTGCAGAGGATGGTTTTGCCGCGAAAATGCTGGCGATAGTGGCGCAGTTCGTTTTCAATGTCGGAGAGTTGGGTATAAAACTCGTCCTTCTTGGCTACTTTTGCCTTGTCTAAATTTCTTGTTGCCATAATGCGATTGATAGTGTTCGTTCTTGCATCAACTATCAATCACGCCAAGACGCAAAAAAGGCGTGATGCACCTTATTGCGTTCAGCTTTGAGGCAGCCTCGGAGCGGAAACCTCAACAATTCTATAAGTATGCACCACACCTAAGTGTGAATGCATTGCTATATACGAATTGTCAAGATGTTCCATACCGAAACACCTTATCACATATTATCTCTGTGCGTTGTTATTTCCAAAAAGTTTCCGAGGCTTTTGGCTGAACGCGAAATAATAGCGAATGCTTTTTGTCTTGTCCGGATTTCTCCCCGAACTGCTTGCAAAGGTACAATTTTTTTTTGAATAATTGCCGTTACTTTACAAAAACTTGCTTCGCGTAATCCGTTCGACGGCGAATGATGATGCGAAAGCTAAACTTCAATAAAGTAATATATATTATATTACCGACCAATATATATTATATTACTGAGTAATATATATTATTTTACCGAGTAATATATATTATATTACTTTGCGAAAGACCGTCTTTCGCATTGCAAAGGCTTAGCGGTTGGGATGTAAAGGCTTACGGTGCGCTCTCCTCGCCTTAGTAGAGGAATCCGAGGAGCCAGAGGGGGATGCGGTTGTCGAGTCCCACCTCGGTGTTGTAGCGGGCATAGATGACATCGGGCGAGAGATGGAGCTTATGCTCGGTGGCGGCGTCGATGATGCGGAAGCGCCGGTTGCCATCGACGATGTAGTAGGAACTTTTGCCGTCTTGGTTGACGATATGGTCTTTCCATAGCGCATTGACGAAAAAAGTTTCCATGACATCTTGCTGTTCTACCTGAATGGGATAGATGGCATACATGAGGTTGGTGTTGTGCATCATCACCTTGGCGGGTTTCTTGGGAAAGTCTTCGCCGGGATGGTAGATGAGGTTGATGAGTCGCGCGTCGGCCAGATACTTGATGTAGTTCATCACGGTGGCGCGGCTGGTCTCCACCTCTTGTGCGAGCTGGCTGATGTTGGGGGCTTTGGGACCTTCTTGTGCAAGCAGGTAGAAGAGTTTTTTGATTTTCGTGAGGTATTTGAGCTCTATCTGCTTGATGAGCAGGATATCGACCTCGGTCATCATGTTCATCGTCTTGAGCAGGTTCTCGGAGTAGTTGCGCTGCTCTTGGAAGAACGGATAAAAACCGTGGTGCAGATAGTCTTGGAAATATTTTAGCGGGCTTACCTTCGGGAAGATCTGCTTGACGATGCGCTCGTGGTCGGAGAGAATCTCGTCGAGGGTGTAGGGTTGGAAGTTGTTGCCGGTCTTGAGGTTGATGAACTCGCGGAAGGAGAAGCCGCGCAGGTTGTAGGACTTCACGATGCCGCCCAGCTCGGGGTTCTCGTCTTTCAGCCGCATCACGCTTGAGCCAGTGAACACAATTTTGAGCTCGGGGTAGAGGTCGTAGCATTTGTGCAGCTCGCGGCTCCAGTCGGGCTGTTTGAACACTTGGTCGATGAGCAGTACGCGTCCGCCTTCTCTGACAAATTCTCCGGCGTAGTCGGCGATGCCGCGCCCTTGGAAGTAAAAGTTGTTCATGTTCACGTAGAGGCACTGGCGGTTGTTCACGCCGAAGCGCTCCTTGGCGTATTGCAGGAGGAACGTGGTCTTGCCCACGCCGCGTGTGCCCTTGATGCCGATGAGTCGGTCGTTCCAGTCGATTTCGTCCATCAGCCGACGACGCACGGGAGCGTTGGTGTGCTCTACGAGATAGGCGTGTGTGCGATAGAATGCTTCCATATTGCTGGTATAGGTTTTATCGTCTTCGACGAGAAATTAGTTCAAAATTATGAATCGAAATTAGACAAAACGATTTTGAATAATTTTTGAGTCAATTTTGTAGAATTTCTTTGCGAAGCGAATCCTAAATTTTAAATATAATTCCAATCAGTTTGCAAAAATACAAAAAAACATGAAAAGGTAAAATTTTTTTTCGTATCTTTGCCATTGATATGACACTTCACATCTTTAATCCCGACCACGACCTTGCGCTGGCGGCCAACCAGTCGCAATACACGGCTCCCCATGCCGGGCGGCAGCTTCGTGCCGACCTGGGATGGATTCCTGCATTGTGGGCCTCGGAGGGCGACAAGGTGCTGGTGGAGAATGTCGAGGGTGCCCGTGAGCAGGCGCGTCGGGCAGGGCGTTATGTGCGGAATGTGGAGTTTGTGACGCTTCGCGACGTAGCATCTTGGGACGCTCCCATAGATGTATCGCCCTGGGGATGGAACCGTGCCCTGCGCCATCAGCTGAAGTCGCTGGGCAGCCGCCATCTTGCTATGGCGAGCGAGGGGCAGCTGTCGTTCATCCGTCAGGTGAGTTGTCGAAAATGGGCTGCGAGGCATTTGCTGGCGCGTATCGTGAAGTCCGACGAGCGGCTCGTCGGGCGGGCGGACTACGTGACCGAGCTTGCCGCAGTGGAAGACAGCCCTCGTCCGATGGTCTTGAAAGCTCCCTGGAGCTCGTCGGGGCGCGGTGTCAGATATGTGACGGAGGAACTGACGGAGGCCGGGCGGAACTGGGTCGGCAACGTCATTGCCCAACAGGGCGGCATCATGGTGGAGCCCTATTATAATAAGGTAAAGGATTTCGGGATGGAGTTCAGTATCGACCGCGACGGCGTGGTGAGCTATCTCGGCTTGTCGCTTTTCGCGACACGCAATGGTGCCTATCTCGGTAGCGTGCTGGCAACGGAAGAGGCGAAACGCGAGATGCTGGCGCAATATGTCGCGCCTGACCTGATTGATGCGCTCATCAGGCGAACGCGCTATGTCATGCGGGCAGCTCTGAAGAGAAAGTATGTCGGTCCTTTCGGGGTCGATATGATGGTCATTCGCCAGGACGGCCGCTATGTGGTGAATCCCTGTGTGGAGCTAAACCTCAGGCGCACGATGGGGCACGTGGCACTTGCCCTCACGCCGAAGCCCACCGAGCCGCAACGCCTGATGCGCATCGGCTACGACGGCAGCCACTATCATCTGCGCATCCAGACGACAGGAGAAAATCTGTTGGATATAAGCATTTGAAGGGATGAGAGATGAGGGATTGTTAGTTTAATCTATAAAACCTTCATCCCTCATTCCTCAGCCCCCTCCCGACCTCCCCCCGAAGGGGAGGGGGCTTGTCAACTCGTCAACTTGTCAACTCGTCAACTCGATAAATCCTTCTTACTTGTTCTTCACGATTTGTGCGGTGAAGGACGCTTCTGATACAACATGGTCGCCTACGAAGACATAGCCCTTCATCGATGACACACCGTGGCGGACGGGGTGGAGCAGTTCCACACGGAAAATCAGTGTGTCGCCCGGCACCACCTTCTGACGGAATTTCACTTCGTCGATGCGCATGAAGTAGGTTGACCATCGCTCCGGCTCTTCCACTTGACTGAGCACGAGCAGGCCTCCGCATTGTGCCATGGCCTCAACCTGAAGCACGCCGGGCATGACGGGTTCCTCGGGGAAGTGTCCGACGAAGAAAGGCTCGTTGGCGGTGACGTTCTTCACGCCGACGATGGTGGTCGGTCCCATTTCCACCACCTTGTCCACCAGCTGCATGGGGTAGCGGTGGGGCAGCAGCTCGCGGATGCGGTTGTTGTCCATCACGGGTTCCTCGTTGGGGTCGTAGATGGGTGCCTGTATCTCGTGTTTCTTGATTTCCTTGCGCATCAGCCGGGCAAACTTGTTGTTGATGGTGTGCCCCGGACGTGTGGCCACGATGCGGCCTTTGATGGGCTTGCCGATGAGTGCCAGGTCGCCCACGATGTCAAGCAGCTTGTGGCGGGTACACTCGTTCTCCCACACGAGCGGCTTGTGCTGGATGTAGCCCAGCTCGTTGGCGTCGCGGTGCTCCACGTTGAGCATGTCGGCCAGCATGTCGAGCCGTTCCTGGGTGGTCTGCCGTTCGTAGATGACGATGGCGTTGTCCATGTCGCCGCCCTTGATGAGGCCTGCCTGAAGCAGCGGCTCAATGTCGCGTACGAAGACAAACGTGCGGGCACCGGCAATCTCGGTCTCGAAGTCTTCCATCTTCTCGAGTGTGGCAAACTGGCTGTTGATGAATTTCGACTCGAACGAGCACATGGCCGTCAGCGAGAACTCGTCGTCGGGCAGCAGCGTGATGCAGGAGCCGCTCTCATCGTCTTTTATCTCAATCTTCTTGCGGATGACGTAAAAGTCCTTTGGCGCGTTCTGTGTCTCGATGCCCACCTGTCTGATTTTCTCCACATACATGGCAGCCGAGCCGTCGAGGATGGGAAACTCGGGGCCGTTGACCTGGACGAGGCAGTTGTCGATGCCGAGGGCATAGAGAGCAGCCATGCCGTGCTCTATGGTCGAGACGCGCGCGTCGCCCTGGGCGACGACGGTGCCGCGCTGCGTATCGATAACCTTCTCGGCCACCGCGTCGATGACGGGCTGTCCCTCGAGGTCGATGCGCTGAATCTTGTAACCGGTATTCTCGGGTGCGGGGTTGAACGTCACGGTGAGGCTCAGCCCCGTATGCAGACCTTTCCCGCAGAGGGAGAAGCTGCCTTTAAGCGTTGTCTGTTTCATTTACAATTTTACGATTTATGATGTACAATTTATTTTTAACTACGCTGCGACTTCAGTTCCTCTATCTCCTTTTTCAGAGCGGCTATCTGCTGATACATCTCAGGCAGATGCCGGAACACGGCAGCCGATTTCATGAAACCCTTGGCGTCCCATGCGGGCGAGCCGATGATGGTCTGCCCGGGTTTCTTCACCGAGTTGGTGATGCCCGCCTGTGCACCCACGTGCGTCTGGTCGGCAATGGTGATATGCCCGGCCATGCCCACCTGTCCGCCCATCATGCACCACTTCCCGACCTTTGTAGAGCCGGCGATGCCCGTTTGTGAGGCGATGACCGTGTTCTCGCCGATTTCCACGTTGTGCGCCACCTGTATCAGGTTGTCCAGTTTCACACCTTTCCTGACGTAGGTGCTGCCCATCGTGGAGCGGTCAACGCAGGTGTTCGCGCCAATCTCCACGTCGTCCTCAATCGTCACGATGCCAATTTGCGGAATCTTGTCGAACCCGTCAGCCGTCGGGGCAAAGCCGAAGCCGTCGGCACCGATGACCGTGCCGGAGTGAATCGTCACGCGGTTGCCCAGCACACAGTCGTGATAAACCGACACGTTGGGATAGATATGGCAGTCGTCGCCCATCTTCACGCGGTCGCCAACGACGGTGTGCGGCTCAATCAGCGAGTTGTTGCCGATGACGGCACCGTCGCCGATGACGGCGAACGCGCCCACATAGCATCCCTCGCCCACCTTTGCAGTCGGCGCTATGCTCGCCAGCGGGTCGATGCCCTGCTTGCGCGGCTTCATCGACTCGTAGAGCTGTAACAGCCGTGCCACACACTCGTAGGCGTTCTTCACACGGATAAGCGTGGGCTTGGCCTGGCGCTCCAACTCCACGTCCTCGTCGATGAGCACCACCGACGAAGCTGTGTCGTAAACGAAATGGGTGTACTTGGGGTTCGAGAGAAACGAGATGGCACCCTCCTTGCCTTCCTCAATCTTGGCGAAGCTGTTGACCGTAGCCAACTCATTGCCCTCTACGCGCCCGCCAACATATTCAGCGATTTGCTTAGCTGTAAATTCCATAATGGATGAATTTTTGTGCAAAGATACAACTAAGTGAGCAGAAAACCAAATTTTTATTCGGTTTTTCTCGAACCGATGGAACAGCGAGAGCGGTGCCATGCTTGCATGAGCACAGCCGAGTCGTGACAGAGGAAGGCGAAGCCAACCGATGGAACAGCGAGAGCCGTCAAATTTATTTGAATGGCCGAGTCGCGACAGAGGTCGAAAAAGTCAACGAGAGCACCCATAAATACTCATTAATGTTTTATAAACCATTTTTGTTCATCTACCTGTTAATAAATCTTAATGGTGGCAGTGAGAGATATATCTTTCCCACCAGAAAGTGTTAAAACCCGATTTCCGATTTAACATTTTCCAAATCACCGTTTTTGTCCCTTTAACTCGCCCTTCACCCACTTTTCACTCATCACTTTTCACCCTTCACTTCCGAAAGGTATATCTTTTACCTTGCAAAAGACCGTCTTTCGCACTCCGAAAGACCGCCTTTCACCACCCGAAACATATATCTCTCGGAGCTGAGAGATATATGTTTGAGAAGTGGAATGTGAGAAGTAAAGGGTGAGAGGCTCTGTATGTCGCTGTTTTGCAGCGACTTACAAGTCATCCCCGCTGTGCTCTTATCTCCGCCTTGGTGGGCAACTATCCCACCGCTTCGATTTCGCGCGATTCTCGACGTTAAAATTTCCGGCTGAACTCTGCAGATTTTAACACAAAAAGTTGTAGTTCGGGACATGGAATTCCCGAACCATTCTCCTTAAAAAACCTTGGGGAGAGAAGAAAATAGCGTGGAAATTTGTCAGTTCGCCAGATAGTTTGTATTTTTGCAATTGATATAGTCCGTACATTAAACTTAAATTGTCATTGCAATGAAACCATTAAACCAACTTTTTCTGGGTCTGTCCTTTTTGTTAATGATGTTGCTGTCAGCTGAGACCTTGACAGCGCAGGTGCGACAGACAAACCGCCAGCGCAAGCCCTCCGTGCAGGTAAGCAAACCTCAAGCATCGAAAGGACGTGCAAGTCAGAAGGTGTATGATGTCGTGGATATGCCGCCATCTTTCCCTGGTGGACAAGGTGCGCTCCTCTCATGGATTCAAGATCACATCATGTATCCGATTGAAGCACAGAAGGCAGGTATCACCGGGCGTGTCGTTTTGCAGTTTATAGTCGAGACCGACGGTTCTGTGTCTAATGTGGAAGTTGTTCGTCCTGTTGCCCCGATGCTTGATCAAGAGGCTGTCCGTGTGGTAAGTAGTATGCCGAGGTGGACGCCAGGCAAGAACAATGGCACACCTGCGCGTGTGAGGTATACTGTTCCAGTGTCTTTTAAATAGAATTTGATGGCACTGAACGCAGAGCCTCGCAGAGAAATTCTCTGCGAGGCTCTGTGCTGTTTATTAGTTGTGGACGGGTGACTATTCTTTCAGTTCGATGAATTTGAGCTTGTCGGCCTGTAGGGTGGGTGAACGGTCGATGACGGCTTTCATGGTGATGCTTTCCGCCTGTGTCCACGGCGAGTAGGTTACCTTGCCGTCGGCCACGATACCGACGCGCAACAGTTTTGTCGTGCCGGTGCGCTTGCCGTCGGTCTGGCTGATGCTGACGGTCAGCTTCTTGCCCTGTGTAGTGGCCTTCAGCTGATAGAGAGCATAGTCGCCCGACCGATAGCTGAAACCGTTGCCCGCGTCCTCGTAGAGCATGCCTTCGGCTGTGCCGTCGGCGGCAGGGTTGACGAGCAGGGTGAGTGAGTCGGTGCTCAGGTCCTCGGTGCTCTGGCAGAGGTTGGCCATCGGCACGATGGCACCGGGGCGCAGGGCTACATAGGCTTGGTAGTTGTTGGCTTGTTCGTTCTCAAAGCTGATGAGGTCCCAGTCGCCTGCGGGCAGTTGCGGGTTCTTTGCCCAACGGGGGATGACGAGCAGGTCTTGTCCGAGCAGGAAGGCCTGATCTTCACTGCGCAGCGAGGTGTCGCGGGTGTCGGCGAGGAATACGGGTCGCATGATGGGCATCCCACTCTCAGAGGCTTCGCGGAAGAGCGTGTAGATATAAGGTAGCAGACGGTAGCGGCGGTTGATGGCGGTGCGGCAGGCATCTTCGGTTTCTTTTCCCATCGCCCACGGCTCCTGATTGATGGTGCCGTCGCAGCTGTGGTTGCGCACGAAGGGGAAGTAAACACCTGTAGCCGTCCAGTGGGCCAGCAGGTCGGGCGTGCAGTTGTTGAGGAAGCCGCCGATGTCGGGGCCGTTGAAGCACTGTCCGGTGAGTCCCATGTTGAGTGTCATGGGAATGCTGAGGCGCATGTGCTCATACGACGACCAGTTGTCGCCCGTCCATGTGGCGGCATAGCGTTGTCCGCCGAGGAAATTGGAACGTGAGAGCACGAAGGGCCGCTTGTCGGGATTGGCTTGCAGGATGCCGTCGCGCGAGGCACGTACCATGTTGAAACCGTATTGATTGTGATAGCGCAGGTGCGGTCCTTTGGAAAGTCCGTCGCCTCCAAGATGGATGTTGTCCTCGGGCATGGAGCCGTCGGGTCCGTCGAAGACGCTGGGCTCGTTCATGTCGTTCCACACACCGTCAACACCTTGTGCCATGAAGTCTTTATAGAGCGTGCCCCACCACTGACGCACCTCGGGACGGGTGAAGTCGGGGAAGTGGCATTTCCCTGGCCATACGTTACCCTCAAACACGTTGCCGTCCTTGTCTTTCACCCAATAGTCGCGCTCGGTTCCCGCCTTATCGACAAAGTAGTCGGGGTCGGCTTTTACACCTGGGTCAATCATATAGACCGACTTGAGGTTCTTGCTGTGCAGATAGTCGTTGAGTTCCTTGGGTTTCGAGAACTCGTTTTTGTTGAAGGTGAAGATGCGGTACTCGTCCATATAGTGGATATCCATCCAGATGACATCGCAAGGGATTTGCTTCAGTCGCAAGGTGTCGGCAATCTCTTTTACGCGGGTGTCGGGATGGTAGCTAAAGCGGCACTGCTGGTAGCCGAGCGACCAGAGCGGCGGTAGCGACATGGTGCCGCTGAGCTGGCCAAGGGTTTTTAGCACTTCCTCAGGTGAGTCTTTCTCTATGATGACTACGCGGAAGGCTGGACCGTCGCTCTCGAAGCGCACCGTGCTGTCGGTGGTCAGGCGTGATTTCCACGTGTTGTCGCCTATGATGCCGAAGGCTGTGCCATCCTTGCGCACACCGAGCACCCAGGGGTGGGTCTGGTAGAGTCGCTTGCCGTTTTCGGCGGCGTAGGCGCCATTGTCTTTGTTCCAGAAACTTTCTGTCTCGCCGTTGCGACGCAGATGCCCGAACACCTCGCCGGTGCCGTAGAGGTCAGCATTGTCGCCTACATGGATAGATACGATGCTCTTTCCGTTTTCGGTGGTGAACTGCGGACGTAATTGCCAGTCATGTGGCACTTCGCCTGTCGGCACCAACTCGCGCACGAAGATGGGGGAGGGCAGATGCTGCGAGGCATCAAACCCTTCAGGAACAAACACCGCTACGCCGTTGCCAGTGGTATAGGATTGCTGCGTCTTGGCGGAAAGGGCGGCAAGGAGCATTGGGGCGATGATAAATGTTTTTAAGGGTTTCATGGTCTTTGTTGTTTTAGTGTTTTGGTTTCTATTCGTGATGGTAGGGCTCGCCTTTGATGATGGTGCATGCACGGTAGATCTGTTCGGCGAGGATGGCGCGGACCGTCTGATGGGAGAAGGTGAGGCGCGAGAGCGACAGCTTTTCATTGGCTCGCTGACAGACCTCCCCGGAGAATCCGTAGGGGCCGCCAATGGCGAGCAGGAGTCGACGGGCGACGAGCTGTTTCTGCGTGAGCCACTGGGCGAGCTCTATGCTGCGGAGCTCTTTACCGCGTTCGTCTAAGAGTACGAGGGTGTCGGCGGGTTGCAGGTGTCGGAGGATGAGCCGGCCTTCGCGTTGCCTCTGCTGTTCCTCGCTCAGGCTTTTGGTGTTCTTCAACTCGGGGATGACGGTGACGGCGAATGGCATGTAGCGGGTTATCCGCCGGGTATAGAGGTCGAGCAGTGCCGCGATGTGTTTATTTGTTGTCTTGCCTACAAGCAGCAGTTCGGTCTTCATCGGGGTTGAGGTATTCGTTCTTACGTTTGGGGTTCATGGGGAACCAGCCTTTTTCTACTCTCTTTTTCTGTGCAAACAACTCGCCTATTCCCCAAAGGAGCGATGCGCCCGTCACACCAAGCAGGGAGGACAGGATGACGTTCTCGACCAGAAAGGCGGGACATATACACGCTATGCCTGCAACAAGCCATACCCACCAGTAGCGGGTTCCCAGGTGGTACTCGGTCTTGATAACGAGCGGATGGAGAAGCCCGATAATCAGGAATGTTGAGATAGCGATGATGATGCCGGTGAAGTGCATTTGATAATTGACGAGTTGACGAGTTGACGAGTTGACGAGTTGACAAGTTGACGAGTTGACAACATAAATTATCTTGATGAGCGGAAGCCTTCCATGTTGCGGTATCTTCGGGTCATGAGCCGGTTGTAGATGTTGCGCAGCCATAGCCTGTGGGTGGCAATGAAGGTCAGTCCGATGACGAGCAGGATGACGTAGGATGCGGTGTTGCTGAGGAAGGCTTGCAGGATGGAGACAAGTATCATGGGTATCATGAAGTTCACCATTTCGGCGGCAAACTGGAAATAGTTGTTCTCCATGCCACCCTTGCTGATGAACTTCGTGTTCAGCGGAACGGTTTGCTTGTTATAGACGGCCAGCTGAAAGAGCACGAAATACTGAAATCCTGCTGTGAATACGGCATATGAGATGAGCATGAGCAGTGTCCACTTGCCGCTAAACACCGTAGGAAGCATGAGCAGGAAGGGGAAGAACAGCATGATGGAATAGAACGCATACTTGGCACGGAGCAGGCTGAGGATATTCTCTTTGCGTACCATCAGACAGTCGATATAGTTGCCCTCGTTGCACATGACGCGCACAAGCATCATGGCTCCATAGATGACATAGTTGTACAGACACCAGAAATTGGTCATGAAGGGCGAGTCGTAGATGTCGGTCAGGGAGATGATCAGGCTGAAGCCTAAAACGATAACCGTGCCGAAGATGAAACTCTTGCGCGGATTTTTATTGCGAAGAATGGTCTTGATTTCCAGGGCGATGTATTGCCCAATCTCTCCATAGCCGGCAAGGAAGCTGAACCGGCTGACATGGCGCAGACGGGTGGTCTCTGTGCGTGAGAGCTCTTTCCAAATGTGCGCGAATTGCACACGCCGGTTGACAAGAATGACAATCGTCAGCAACGCGATGACGGCAAGCCATGGCCACAGGTTTCCTTCGGAGAATAGTTTTCCAATGTTCGCATAGTCTTTGAAGAGCGTGCCCATTCCCGCATGTCTGCCAATGTAGGCCGGTGCAAAGACAAGTGCATATACGGCCAATGGCAAAAGCCACCAGGCTACGGTGTCGTTGATGAGTGTGCGGACGAGGGTGTACCATTGGCTGTTGAGCATAATCAATAGCCAGAAGAAGACGAGAATAGCTATTGACAGCCAAAAGCCGTGGCTGAACACAACGGCCATGAGCAGATAGGGGACAAGCATGGCGAACCAGATGAAGTTGCCCGAGGTGAAGAGCGACGATGCGATGAACGAGTCGATGCAGGCGTAGCGTGGCAAAGGCAACAGGACGTAAGGCTTGATAATCTGCGAAGGGGTCTGCTGAGCCGTAAAGCGGAACAGGAAATCGAGGGTGAGGATGAAAGGAAAAAGCCCGAAGATAAACTCAACCGAGGTGGTGGTGGCGCTGTCGTTGGCTATCAAGGCGAACATCACCGCAAAGAACATGAGGTAGATGATGATAAAGGCCGCAAGAAACCAGATGAGGTATTTTGCGGCTTTGTTCTGCTGAAAACTGACACTCCTCTTCTCTGCCAGTTTGCGGTGGCGGCGCAGGGTCTTGAAAATCTCGAATGGTGTCATTTGATAATTGAAAAGTGATTAGTTGACGAGTTGACAAGTTGACGGGTTGACGAGTTGACGGGTTGACTGGTTGACAAGTTGACGAGTTGACAAGCCCGCGAGCCCGCGAGCCACTAAACTACCTGAGGTCGATAATCTCGGCCGTAGGATATTCCTTGGCGTTGAAGGTGAAAAGACCGTCGGGCTGGTTCTTGGCCTTGAAGTTGCGAATGCTTATTGTTGACCAGGTTTGTCCCTGACGCATCTTTATCAACGAGGGTACGTAGGTTTTCTTGTTGATGGTGACCACCATCTCCTGAACGCTACGCTGCTTGTTCTGAGCCGTCAGTTTGACGACATAGTTAGCACCCTCATTCTTCATACTCAGCGCAAAACCACTCTTATACATATTTATAAAGGTATAGGGGTTCATGGCCATCTGCTGAGCCTGTGTCGGGTTCGACAGGCTCACCTCATCTGTTTTCTTCATGTAGCTCCATTGCGTCTTGCCATTGAACCATACAATGGCCTGCGGTGTGCGGGCATGAAACTTGTTGCCCTTGATATAGACACTTCCCGACACGCTTCCCGCCTTCGGGCTCGACATGGTGAAATCGGCCTGGGCGCCTCCCGAACGTCCGACAATCTTTGCCGTCTTGTCGAGGATGGCGCGAGCCTGTGTGCTGCTTTGCGCGAAGGTCGCAATGCAAAGGGCACTTGTTATGAAGAATAAAACTATCTTTTTCATGCTGAGAATGTATGTTTTATGATTGATAACCCTATCGCTCTTGATGTGGAGTCTATGCGTTTCTTAATTGCTCAAGAATTGTATTCAGCTGGTTCTCGTCGGCAACGAGCACATCGCGTGGCTTGCTGCCTTGGGCAGGACCTACGATGCCGGCCTTGTGGAGCGAGTCCATCAGGCGACCGGCACGGTTGTAGCCGATTTCAAAGTTACGCTGTATCATGCTCGTGGAGCCTTGTTGGGTGTTGACAATGAAGCGCGCGGCCTGCTCGAACAGAGAGTCGAGCTTTCCTACGCTTCCTCCGCCTCCACCGCTGACAGCCCCGGCACTTCCGCTATCCTCGCTGACGGGTTCGGGCAGTTCCATCGGCTCTTGCGGGCCTGGCTGGTCTTCGATATATTCGTTGATGCGTTCCACTTCAGGCGTATCAACGAAAGCGCATTGTACGCGCACGGGATCGCCGCCTTGCTTGATAAGCATGTCGCCGCGCCCCACCAACTGGTCGGCTCCCTTTTGGTCGAGAATGGTTCTTGAGTCAATTTGCGACATCACGCGGAAAGCCATGCGGCCCGGGAAGTTGGCTTTGATGGTACCCGTGATGATATTGGTTGTGGGTCGTTGGGTGGCTATGACCATGTGGATGCCCACGGCGCGTGCCAACTGTGCGATGCGGCAGATGGGGCGTTCGATTTCCTTGCCTGCCGTCATAATCAGGTCGCCGAACTCGTCGATGATAACGACGATGTAGGGCATGTACTCGTGGCCGTCGGTCAGGTTCAGCTGGTGATTGACATATTTCTGATTGTATTCCTTGACGTTCTTCGCATGTACCATCTTGAGCATATTGTAGCGATGGTCCATCAGGGCGCAAAGGGCGTTCAGCGTGCGCACCACTTTCGATACGTCGGTGATAATCGGCTCCTCATCGTTCTCGGGCAGGCAAGCCATGAAATGGTCGGCAATGCTGCCATAGACACTGAACTCCACCTTCTTCGGATCGACGAGCACGAACTTCAGCTCATTGGGATGCTTCTTATAAAGCAATGATGTGATGATGGCATTCAGACCAACCGACTTACCTTGTCCTGTAGCACCGGCAACGAGCAGGTGGGGTATCTTTGCGAGATCAACCATATAGACCTCGTTGGTGATAGTCTTTCCGAGTGCGATGGGCAGTTCCATGTTCGATTCCTGGAACTTGCGTGAGTTAAGGATGCTCTCCATCGACACGATGTTCGGCTTCTTGTTGGGCACCTCTATGCCGATGGTACCTTTCCCTGGCATGGGCGCGATGATACGTATGCCTAATGCAGCGAGGCTCAGGGCAATGTCGTCCTCGAGGTTTCGTATTCTCGCGATGCGCACACCCTCGGCGGGAGTAATCTCGTAGAGCGTAATCGTAGGACCTACGGTGCACTTGATTTCGCGGATTGCGACACCAAACGAGTTGAGTACCTCAACGATGCGGTTGTTGTTGGCTTTGATTTCGTCCATGTCAACCTCCGGCTTGCCGTCGTTATCGTATTTCTTCAGCAGGTTGAGCGTGGGGAATTTATATCGCGTGAACGGCTCGCGGGGGTTGATGGGCTTGCTGAGGTCGGTCTCCGTGGCAACTCGCTTGCCATCGGCCTTTTCCTCGTCTTTTCCTCTTCCAACCGTGAGAGACGGTTCATCGACCGTGGTTTTACCCACTGGCTTTTTTGTGTTGGTTTTATCTTCCTGAAGATGATTAAAATCAGTGGTATCAATAACGGTGGCAGGCTCAGAGTCGTGCGGCGTGTCATTATTGTCCTCTGTGTCTTTATTGTTGTTGGTGACCTCAAATTTTATCTTGCTCATCAAGAGTCCGGGGTTAAGCGTTTTCCTGATGACGTTGATGGTTTCCGTGCTTAGAAAGGTCAGGAACACGATGGCGACCAATGCCAAGATAGCCGTCAATCCCGGAGAGCCGACAAGGTTTTCGAGGTGTTGCACGCAGTAGGCTCCATGATTGCCACCCGGATTGAATACCTGATTGCCCATGATGGGTGTGAGGAACTTCGCAAATGTCACGGAACTCCATACCATGACAACGGCCATGCCGAAGAACCACTTCCATAGGTTTATCCGGTAGGCCCCCATCAGCTGAAGGGCCACCAATATTGCGAAAGCTGGTATAAGAAATGCAGGAAGGCCAAAGTTTAAGGTGATCAGCGCATAGGCAATGATGGCGCCAAAGCTGCCGCAGTAGTTGGTGAACTCGTGGTTTGTGTTCAGCCACTGCCCGGGTCTCATGCCTTCTAATGCGCTTTGGTCGGCTTGGCCGGTACCGAAGTAGGAAATCATCGCGATGATGACATAGACAGATAGGGCAAATAGGATGATTCCTAACAGAAAGTCGGTCTTTTCGTTGCTTAAAATGTTTTGGAGCCCTATCGTTTCCTTAAAGTTTTTGGGCTTTTTATTTGTGGTTTTCTTTCTCATTATTTATCTGTTTCTGAAAATTCCTTGCAAAAATAGTGGAAAAAAATAAGAAACTGCCATATTTTCGCAACTTTTTTCTAATTTTGCACTTTGTTAGATAAAAATAGGTAATGCCGAGGCTTATTTACAACAAATATGATAAGCGGATGCTCTCAGCTCTTCCCGTTGAAACGTTCGAGGGGAATGTTGTGGTCATCACAAACGAGACTGATGCGCGAAAGGCTGTCCGCTTCTTGCTCTCATGCGACATGCTGGGCGTTGATACGGAGACAAGGCCATCGTTTCGTCCAGGACAGATTTACAAGGTTTCTCTTCTTCAAGTGGCCACACGAAAAGAGTGTTTCCTCTTCCGACTGAACAAGATGGGGATTACGCCGTCTGTGAAGCGACTGCTTGAGAATGTGGATGTGCCTATGATAGGCTTGTCGTGGCACGATGACTTGTTATCGCTTCATCGGCGTGGGGAATTCACTGCCGGCAATTTTGTCGATTTGCAGCATCTTGTTCGTAATATTGGCATTGAGGATCTTGCGTTGCAGAAGATTTATGCCAATCTTTTCCATAAGAAAATCAACAAGCGCCAGCAGCTGTCCAACTGGGATGCGCCCGAACTCAATGAGCGCCAACGGCAATATGCCGCGTTAGACGCATGGGCTTGTCTGAGGATATACGGCGAGCTTGAACGGTTGGAAAGAACCGGCGATTTCCAGTTGGTGAAAGTTGTTGAGCCTGAGCCGCAGGAAACAAGCAAATCAATCAATCGGTGAAGAATAATGATGAGTGAAAAGTATAGACACGTCTGTTTGAAGAGAGGAAAGGACGAAAGCCTCAGGCGTCATCACCCTTGGGTTTTCTCGGGTGCTCTCTCGCACATGGATGAGGGGATCGTGGAAGGCGACGTGGTGCGTGTCGTGTCCGCTGAAGGCGAGTTGCTCGGCATCGGACACTACCAACTGGGAACCATTGCCGTTCGTATGCTTGCGTTTGAAGAGGCAGAGATTAATGATGATTTCTGGTTCAAACGTTTGCAGAAGGCTTTAGCCATGCGGAAGGCGGCAGGTGTCGCCATGAGCGATGCGGGAAACACGTTCCGCCTTGTTCATGGCGAGGGCGACCAACTGCCTGGATTGGTTGTTGACTGTTATGGCACAACGGCAGTTGTTCAGGCACATAGCGTAGGTATGCATGAGGTTCGCATGGCTATCAGCAACGCCCTGTTGAAGCTTGACGACTTGCATATTGAGAACATTTTTTACAAGAGCGAAACCACACTGCCCTATAAGGCTGGGGTGGAGTCGGAAAACGGTTTTCTTGTCGGAGGCCATGCCGATGATGTCGCGGTGGAAAACCGTTTGCGATTTCATATCGACTGGCTGCGAGGGCAGAAGACCGGATTTTTTATCGATCAGCGCGACAA
>JAFRZC010000069.1 GCA_017442765.1 Prevotella sp.
CGTCTCCTCGAAGATGGCGGCTATCTGCTGGTAGCCGTCTTTCTTGGCTTTCGAGGCCCAGTAGCTGTACTTGTTGCGTGCCTGCGACTCGCCTGCGAATGCCTCTTGCAGGTTGCGCTCGGTCTTTGTTCCTTTCAGTTCTTTCATTGTCTTTTCTCTTTTTTTATGGGTTCATAAATAAATTATAATAGATTGCTGATTTCCCCGGCCAAGCTGATGTTCAGGTACTGGCGTATGTCGTCGGGATTGCTGAAGCGTGCCTGCAGGTGCATGAGTTTGGTGACGGCGGCCTCTACGGTGCTGTCGCGTCCGCTGATGACACCCGATGCTTGCAGCTGGTAGCCGGTCTCGTAGCGTTGCATGGCGACACTGCCCGACACGCACTGGCTGATGTTCACGATGGTGATGCCCCGCTCGGCGGCCTGTGCCAGCAGTCGGCTCATCCAGGCTATCTGCGGGGCGTTGCCGCTGCCATAGCTACGCAGTACGACGCTTCTCAGTCCTTTTGCCTCGAGCACGTGGCGCATGAGGTTTTCCTCTATTCCAGGGAACAGCGAGAGCACCATGACGTTTGCGTCCATTGCAGTATGGAACAGGGTGGGGCGGGTATAGTCGGGGTTCAGTATGCAGTGGTCGTTAAAGTTAAAATGCACGCCTGCCTCGCAGAGATGCGGGTAGTTGAACGAGTCGAACGCATTGAACCCGTCGGCATTCTGCTTGGTCGAGCGGTTTCCCCGGAGCAGCTTGCCGCTGAAGTAGATGCACACCTCGGGCACGCGCGGGCGGCCGGTATCGTCGCGGGCGGCGGCGAGCTCAATGCTGGTGATGAGGTTCTCCTTCCCGTCGGTGCGCAGCTGGCGTATGGGCAGCTGGCTGCCTGTGAGGATGACGGGCTTGGTCAGGTTCTCCAGCATGAACGACAGGGCCGAGGCTGTGTACGACATGGTGTCGGTGCCGTGGAGCACGACGAAGCCGTCATAGTCGTCGTAGCGTTCGTGGATGATGGTGGCAATTTCTGCCCACAATGCGGGCGACATGTTGCTGGAGTCGATGGGGGGAGCGAACTGGTGGATGTCGATGTCGGTCTCGAGATAGGCAATCTCGGGCATATTGGCCACAAGATGGTTGAAGTCGAGAGGCTCGAGCGCGCCCGTCATCGCGTCAGGTCCCATGCCGATGGTGCCGCCGGTATAGATGAGCAGAATCCTGTTATTCATTTTACAAAGGTAATAAATAATTATGAAAGTGACAGAATTGACGAGTTAAAAAAACTTAATGACAGATGCGAAAGACCTATCTTTCACCTCGCGAAATGTTAAAACGAAAATTCCGGTTTAACATTTCAAAAATCGCCCCTATCTTCCCCTTCACTTCCTTTTAACTCCCCTTTCACTCCCCTTAAAATGCGAAACATATATGTTTCACCTCCCCAATCATGGTCTTTCGCAACACGAAACACGGTCTTTCACCGACCAAAACATATATGTCTCGGAGGTGAAAGATATATCTTTCGCAACGGAAGAGGGATGAAAGATGAGGGATGAAGGCTATAAGTCGCTGTTTTTCAGCTAATTACACGGCATCGCCGCTAAGCGCATATTCGGGTGTCGGCGGCTAAGACTCCCGCCGCCCTAATTTAGGAGGCTCAGGCGCGTTAAAATTTTCCGCCGTCAGCTCTGTTTTTTAACATTTGGAAAGGCCGGCCGCAATCTTCTTTCCAATCTTCTGCGGCGGCAAGATAAAATATTTCAGAAAAACTTTGTAGGTCTCGGAAAATAATCGTACTTTTGCAGTCGAAATTTTAACGAACAGCACATACAAAAAATGAAAAAGCTATTATTTTCACTATTCTCCGCAGCTGTGCTCCTGCTCACCTCAAGCTGCAACAGCTACAAGCAAGTACCCTATTTCCAGAACATCGACTCAATCAGCCTGGCCGCCTCGAAGGGTCTCTACGATGCGCGTATCATGCCGAAAGACCTGCTCACTATCACCGTGAGCACGCTCGACCCGAATGCCTCGCGTCCGTTCAATCTCATCGTCTCGAATACGTTTACTGCTAACAACTCGCTGACGACGGGTCAGGGTACGCTGCAGACCTATCTTGTTGACAACAGTGGAAACATCAACTTCCCCGTCGTGGGCAAGGTAGGCGTGCAGGGCTTGACAAAAGAGGAGGTGCAAGACCTGTTGGCAGAGAAAATCAAGCCTTATCTCTCGGCAACGGAGAACCCCATTGTCACCGTGAAGATGGCCAGCTACCGCATAACCGTGCTGGGCGAGGTGGCTCGTCCGGGAGTCTTCCCTGTGACGACAGAGAAGATGAGCATCCTTGAGGCTCTTGCCCAGGCAGGCGACCTGACCATCTATGGCCGTCGCGACAATGTCATCCTGCTGCGCGAGGACGCTACGGGGCAGAAGCACTATGTGCGTCTGAACCTGAACGATGCAAACCTCATCAACTCGCCCTATTACTATCTGCAGCAGAACGACCAGATATACGTGGAGCCGAACAAGGTAAAGGCTAAGACTTCGGAAATCAGCCAGTCGACAACCATCTGGTTCACGCTGACAGGTACGTTGGTCTCGCTTGCGTCGCTCATTGTGAACATTGCCAGAAAGTGACATACCAGAGCGCCAGTGCACGAAGCATCGGCGCTCGTTTTTTATAGTGTTTAAGGTAAAAAGATTATGTGTGGAATAGTTGGATATATTGGGAAAAAAGACGCCTATCCCATTCTTGTCAAAGGACTGAAGCGTCTGGAGTATCGCGGCTACGACAGTGCCGGTGTGGCGCTCATCAACGAAGAGGGCAGCCTTAATGTCTATAAGGAAAAAGGAAAGGTTGCCGATTTGGAGCGTTTCTGCTCGGAAAAGGATATTACCGGGCATGTCGGCATAGCGCACACGCGCTGGGCCACGCATGGCGAGCCCTCGTCGCGCAACGCGCACCCGCATTATTCGGAGTCCGGAAATCTGGCCATTATCCATAACGGCATTATTGAGAACTATGCCGAGATAAAGCGCAACCTCGTGGCCAAGGGTATCGCCTTCCGTTCAGACACCGACACCGAGGTGCTGGTGCAGCTGGTGGAGTATGTCATGAACAAAAAAGACTTCGACCTGCTCACGGCTGTGCAGATTGCGCTGCATCAGGTCATCGGCGCGTATGCCATTGCCATACTCGACAAGAACGAACCCGGCCAGATTATCGCCGCCCGCAAGCAGAGTCCGCTCGTCGTGGGCATAGGCGACGGAGAGTTCTTCCTCGGCTCTGATGCCACGCCCATCGTGGAATACACCGACAAGGTGGTCTATCTCGAAGACGGCAACATCGCCGTCATCCGTCTGGGCGACGAGCTGAAAGTGGTGAACATTCTCAACCGCGAGCTGAGCCTTCAGGTGCAGACCATAGACCTGAACCTCGGACAAATAGAGAAGGGCGGCTATCCGCACTTCATGCTGAAGGAGATTTTCGAGCAGCCGGAGTGTCTGACCAACTGTATGCGCGGCAGGATAAACGTGGAGGCCAACCACGTCACGCTCAGTGCCGTCATCGATTACAAGGAGCAGCTGCTCCGTGCCAAGCGCATCGTCATCGTTGCCTGCGGCACGTCGTGGCATGCCGGGCTCATCGGCAAGCAGCTCATAGAAAGTTTCTGCCGTATTCCCGTAGAAGTGGAATACGCCAGCGAGTTCCGCTATCGCAACCCCGTGGTGACAGCCGACGACGTGGTGATAGCCATCTCGCAGAGCGGTGAGACCGCCGACACATTGGCAGCCGTAGAGCTGGCAAGGCGGAGCGGAGCCTTCATCTTCGGAATCTGTAATGCGATAGGTTCGAGCATACCCCGGGCTACGGACACGGGAAGCTACATCCATGTCGGCCCGGAGATAGGCGTGGCATCGACCAAGGCTTTCACCGGACAGGTGACAGTGCTCACCATGCTGGCGCTGGCTCTGGGCAGGGAGAAACAGACCATCGACCAGAAAGAATATGAGCAGATTGTCAGACAGTTGTGGGAGATTCCCGCGAAGATGCAGGAGGTTCTGAAGCTGAACAGCCGAATTGCCGACCTCAGTCGTACTTTCACCTACGCCCACAACTTCCTTTATCTGGGGCGTGGGTTCAGTTATCCTGTCGCATTGGAAGGCGCGTTAAAGCTAAAAGAAATCAGCTATATCCATGCCGAAGGCTATCCGGCAGCCGAAATGAAACACGGACCTATTGCCCTGATAGACTCCGACATGCCTGTCGTAGTCATTGCCACCCACAATGCGATGTACGAGAAGGTTCTCTCCAATATTCAGGAGATAAAAGCCCGTCAAGGAAAAGTTATTGCGCTTGTCAGCAAAGGCGACGATATCATCAGCCGCATAGCCGACGAAGTGATAGAGCTCCCCGACACGCTTGAGTGTCTTGAACCCCTCATAGCAACCATCCCCTTGCAGTTGTTGGCCTATCATGTGGCTGTGTGCAAAGGGAAAAACGTTGACCAGCCCCGCAACTTGGCTAAATCGGTAACCGTGGAATGAGATGGAACAGCTGAAGCACGAGTGCGGTGTGGCGATGATTCGCCTGCTGAAACCACTGGACTATTATCAGCGCAAGTATGGCACGGGAATGTATGCTGTCAACAAACTCTACCTGATGATGGAGAAACAGCACAACCGGGGACAGGAAGGAGCCGGCATTGCCTGCGTGAAAATAGACAACACCCCCGGGCGCGAGTACATGTTTCGCGAGCGTGCGGAAGGCAAGGATGCCATCACTGAAATCTTCGGGAGATGTCTTCGCCCTTCTTCCGTCACAGGGGAAACAGAGGAGGAAAGCAGCGGATGGAGCGACTCTCAGCTCTTCATGGGGCATCTGCGCTATTCGACGACAGGCAAGAGCGGCCTTTCCTATGTCCATCCTTTCTTGCGCCGCAACAACTGGCAAGCCAAGAACCTCTGTCTTTGCGGGAATTTCAACATGACCAACATTGACGAGATTTTTGAGAAGCTCACCCGACAGGGGCAATGCCCGCGACAGTACAGCGACTCGTATATCATGCTTGAGCTGATGGGGCATCGGCTTGACCGCGAGGTGGAGCGCAATTTCATCGCCGCAAAGGCACTCGAGCTCGAGAACACCGACATCACCCGCTACATAGAAGACCATGTGAAGATGAGCAACGTGCTGAAGACCGCCATGACAGGTTTCGACGGGGGCTACGTGGTTTGCGGCATCACCGGAAGCGGAGAGATGTTTTCCATGCGCGATCCCTGGGGCATTCGTCCGGTATATTATTATAAGGACGACGAAATTGTGGCCCTGGCCAGTGAGCGGCCTGTATTGCAAACCACGTTTGATTTGCAATGTGAAGACGTGGAGGAATTACCGCCAGGCAAGGCCTTGATCGTCAGGCGGAGTGGCGAGGTCAGCGTGGAGCGCATTGTCGAGCAAAAAGGCGACTCGGCCTGTTCGTTTGAGCGCATCTATTTCAGCCGCGGGTCCGACCGCGACATCTATCGCGAACGGAAGCAGCTCGGCGAGCAGCTTGTGGACTCCATCCTCAAGGCTGTCGGCTATGATACTGCGCATACCGTCCTCTCTTTCATCCCAAACACGGCAGAGGTGGCGTTTTATGGGATGCTTCACGGTTTTGAACGGTATGTGATTGACAAGAAAATTAAGAAAATACAAACGTTTGAGCACACACCGACCTACGACGAGCTCGAGCATATCTTGAGCGAGAAGGTGCGCTCGGAGAAGGTTGCGTGGAAAGATATCAAACTGCGAACCTTCATCACGGAAGGCAATTCGCGCAACGACCTCGCCTCTCACGTTTACGACATTACCTATGAGAGCATTCGTTCCGGCGAGGACAATCTCGTAGTCATCGACGACTCCATCGTGCGGGGCACCACGCTGAAAGAGAGTATTATCCGCATACTCGACAGGCTGAGTCCGAAGAAACTGGTCATCGTGTCGAGTGCGCCTCAGATTCGCTATCCCGACTACTACGGCATCGACATGGCCCGGTTGGAGGAGTTCTGCGCCTTCCGTGCAACTGTGGCGTTGCTGAAGGAAAGAGGAATGCACGAACTTCTCGACAAGGTTTACAAGGACTGTAAGGAAGAACTGAAGAAGCCGAAGACTGAGATGCGGAATTGTGTGCGTGCCATTTATGAGCTGTTCACGGTTGAGGAGATCAACGAGAAGATAGTAGAGATGCTGCGTCCGGAGGGTGTGACCATCCCTATAGAGTTGGTGTTCCAGTCTATCGACGGTTTGCATGCGGCCATCCCCAACCATCGCGGCGACTGGTATTTCACCGGTCATTATCCTACGCCCGGGGGCACGAAGTTGTGCAATCAGGCGTTCGTCAGCTATATGGAGGAGTGTTATCAGTATGAGGAGAAATTCTGACAAAATAATCGTGTAATGAAAAATGTGACTTTAATATTAGAAGACGGCACCCGGTTCCGGGGTCAGAGTTTCGGCTACGATGCGCCGGTTGCGGGCGAGGTGGTGTTCAACACCGCCATGACGGGTTACCCTGAGTCGCTGACCGACCCCTCGTATGCCGGCCAGCTCATGGTGCTCACCTATCCGCTGGTAGGCAACTATGGTGTGCCTCCTTTCTCGCTTGCACCAAACGGCTTGCCAGTTTACATGGAGAGCGACCGTATCTATGCCTCGGCCATTATCGTGGCCGACTACAGCGAGCAGTATAGCCACTGGAATGCTCAGGAGAGCCTTGGCGACTGGCTGAAGCGTGAGCATGTGCCCGGCATTACGGGCATTGACACTCGTCAACTGACCATGGTATTGCGTGAGCACGGCGTGATGATGGGAAAGATACTTTTCGACGACCAGCCCGACAATATCCCCGACGCACAATACGCGGGTGTGAACTTCGTTGACCGTGTCTCGTGCAAAGAGATTATTCGATATAACGAGGGAGGCCGGAGGAAGGTCGTACTCGTGGACTGCGGTGTGAAGGCCAACATCATCAGGTGCCTGACCGAAAGAGACATCGAGGTCGTCCGAGTTCCCTGGAACTATGATTATACAGGTATGGAGACAGACGGGCTTTTCCTCACCAACGGTCCCGGAGACCCCGACATGTGCGGGGAGGCCGTGGAGGTGCTCCGCCGGTATATGGCCGGGCATCCGGGCACTCCCATTTGCGGCATCTGCATGGGCAACCAGCTGCTGGCCAAGGCAGCGGGCGCACGCATCTATAAACTGAAATACGGCCATCGCTCCCACAACCAGCCCGTTCGCGAGTTGGGCACAGACCACTGCTACATCACCAGTCAGAACCATGGCTATGCCGTCGATGCCCGGACACTGCCGGCAGACTGGGAAGAGCTCTTTGTGAATATGAACGACGGCTCCAACGAGGGTATCCGCCATAAGACGAATCCCTGGTTCTCGTCGCAGTTCCATCCCGAGGCTTGCAGCGGGCCGGTTGATACGGAGTTCCTGTTCGACCGGTTTGCAAAAGTTTTGCACCCGTAAAAAGTAATCACGAGAATTTTATGCGAAAGATAGGTCTTTTAGGAAAAATTCCCTAGGGAATTTTGTGCGAAAGCTTATCTTTCAGATAAAATTCCCTAGGGAATTTCAAACAAGAAAACGGTAAACGATATGAGAAACGAGACGATAAAGACAGTGTTGCTCCTTGGTTCGGGAGCATTGAAAATAGGCGAGGCCGGTGAGTTCGACTATTCCGGTTCACAAGCATTGAAGGCTTTGCGCGAGGAAGGTGTGCGCACGGTGCTCATCAATCCTAACATTGCCACGGTACAGACTTCTGAGGGTGTGGCCGACGAGGTGTATTTCCTGCCGGTAGAGCCGGGCTTCGTAGAGCGTGTTATCGCCAAAGAGCGCCCCGACGGAATCCTGCTCGCCTTCGGCGGACAGACGGCCCTGAACTGTGGTGTAGAGCTTTATCGCTCGGGCGTGCTTGAGCGTTATGGAGTAAAGGTGCTCGGCACACCAGTGGAAACGATTATTGACACCGAGGACCGCGAGCGCTTCGTCAGCCGCCTGTCGGAGATAGGGGTGAAGACCATCAGCAGCGAGGCTTGTGAGAGCATAGCGGAGGCCAAGCGGGCCGCGTCGGAGTTGGGCTATCCCGTGATACTCCGTGCGGCCTACGCACTCGGCGGGCTGGGTTCGGGCTTCTGCGACAATGAGGACGAGCTTGTCCGTCTGGCCGAGAAGGCTTTTTCTTTTTCGCCGCAGGTGCTCGTGGAGAAGTCGCTCAAGGGGTGGAAGGAAATAGAATACGAAGTGGTGCGCGACGGCGACGATAACTGCGTCACGGTGTGCAATATGGAGAACTTCGACCCGCTGGGCATTCATACCGGAGAGTCGATAGTGGTGGCTCCCTCGCAGACCCTCACCAACAGCGAGTATCACAAATTGCGCGCGCTGGCCATACGCATCATCAGACATCTGGGCGTGGTGGGCGAGTGCAATGTCCAGTATGCGCTCGACCCGCAGTCGGAGGACTACCGCGTGATAGAGGTGAACGCCCGTCTCTCGCGCTCATCGGCATTGGCATCGAAGGCCACCGGCTACCCGCTCGCCTTCGTGGCCGCCAAGATAGGACTGGGATATGGCTTGAAAGATTTGAAGAACTCTGTCACGAAGACGACCTCTGCTTTCTTCGAGCCGGCTCTCGACTATGTGGTATGCAAGATACCCCGTTGGGACTTGTCGAAATTCCGTGGCGTGGATCGCGAGCTCGGCTCATCGATGAAGTCGGTGGGCGAGGTGATGGCTATAGGGCGCACCTTCGAAGAGGCGATACAGAAGGGACTGCGCATGATAGGGCAGGGGATGCACGGCTTTGTGGAGAACAAGGAGATAGAGATTGCCGACCTTGACGCAGCCTTGCGCGAGCCTACAGACAAACGCATCTTTGCCATATCGAAGGCTATACATGCAGGATACACCGTAGATCAAATCCATGAGCTGACCAAGATAGACCGCTGGTTCCTCCATAAGCTTCAGCACATCATCGATATCGACGAGCGGCTGAGACAGAAAGCCCCCTTCGAGGAAAGGCTGGAGGAGTATTCTTCTCTTCTCCGCGAGGCCAAGGTCTATGGATTCAGCGACTTCCAGATAGCCCGTGCCATCGGACTCGAGGAGGCGACCGGCAACATGGCCGAGGCTGGCCTGCAAGTGCGCACGATGCGCAAGCAGATTGGCATACTGCCCGTTGTCAGGCAAATAGACACGTTGGCAGCCGAGTATCCCGCACAGACCAACTACCTCTATGTGACCTATGAGTCAGCTCCCGCCCAGCCATTTGCGGGCGAGAACGCCCATGAGACATGCCTTCCACCACGGGAGGAGGCCGTTGTCGTCCTTGGATCGGGTGCCTACCGCATCGGCTCAAGTGTGGAGTTCGACTGGTGCGGCGTGCAGGCATTGAACACAATCAGGAGAGAGGGCTATCGGTCGGTGATGATCAACTATAACCCCGAGACCGTATCCACCGACTATGATATGTGCGACCGGCTCTATTTCGACGAGCTCACCTTCGAGCGGGTCATGGATGTCGTTGAGATAGAACAGCCCTATGGTGTCATCGTCTCCACCGGAGGGCAGATACCCAATAATCTCGCTATACGCCTTGACGAGCAGCACGTGCCTATCCTCGGTACAGCCGCCACCGACATCGACCGCGCGGAAGACCGCGCCAAATTCTCCGCCATGCTCACAGCCCGCGGTATCAATCAGCCCGAGTGGAGTGCGCTGACCTCTAAGGACGACATCGACAGGTTCGTCGATCGGGTGGGATTCCCAGTGCTCGTGCGCCCCTCATACGTCCTCAGCGGAGCGGCCATGAACGTTTGCTCCAACTCAGAAGAGCTTGAGCGTTTCCTGCAGCTTGCCGCCAACGTCTCGGAAGACCACCCGGTGGTCGTGTCGAAGTTCATTGAGAACGCCAAGGAGATTGAGATGGATGCCGTAGCAAGGAATGGCGAGATACTGGCCTACGCCATCAGTGAGCACATCGAGTTTGCCGGCGTGCATTCGGGCGATGCTACCATACAGTTTCCCCCGCAGAAAATCTATGTCGAGACCGTGAGGCGCATAAAACGTGTCAGCCGTCAGATAGCCGCAGCCCTTCACATCAACGGCCCCTTCAACATTCAGTTCATGGCTCGCGACAACGACATCCTCGTCATCGAGTGCAATCTGCGTGCTTCGCGCTCCTTCCCCTTTGTGTCGAAAGTATTGAAGCTCAATCTCATCGACCTTGCCACGCGCGTCATGCTCGGGCTACCTGTCGAGCCGCCGTCGAAAAACCTCTTCGATCTCGACTACGTAGGTATCAAGGCCTCACAGTTTTCCTTCAACCGGTTACAGAAAGCCGACCCTGTGCTCGGTGTGGATATGGCTTCGACGGGAGAGGTCGGCTGCTTAGGCGATGATACGAATACGGCATTGCTGAAATCGATGCTCAGTGTGGGTTATCGGATACCGAGGAAAACCGTGTTGCTGAGCACGGGCGGTGCTAAACAGAAAGCAGAGATGCTCGATGCGGCCAGGACACTTGTTGCAAACGGCTATGAAATCTACGCCACAGGTGGAACATCGAACTATCTGACCAGCAACGGAATAGCCAACACACTGGTTCATTGGCCTTCCGACGAAGATTGCCATCCGCAGGCACTCGATTTGTTGCATGAGCGAAAGATAGATATGGTGGTCAATATCCCCAAAGACCTCACGCCGCGTGAACTCACCAACGGTTACAAAATACGTCGTGCCGCCGTTGATCTCAATATCCCGCTCATCACGAACTCGCGCCTCGCGTCGGCTTTCATACAAGCCTTTTGCCAAATCGACATCGCCGACATCGACATCAAGTCGTGGTCGGAATATTAAATTCTCTTCACCGGCTCCACCAGTGCTTCTTCTTCGGTGGTTCTGACGGCATACTTCTCTGGCGGGCTTCACGCAGGAGGTCGTTCCACGTGAGGCCGTCATGAATCATGTGGTAGATTTCACCCCATCCGGGCAAACCGCCGATATTGCGGTCGTCTATCCATAAGTCGGCTTTCAGCTTGCGCGAGAAGTGGTTGTTGTATTCTACCTTTTCTTCGGGATAGTCTTTGTTGACGGCATAGAACTCTACGCCCCGCTCGCGGCACCAGTTGACGGCGTCTTCGAGCAGCTTGCCCTCGCGCACGCTCCAGAGGATGAGCTGGTGGTGCTCCTTGATGAGCATTTTGAGGGTCTCGGTGGCAAAGGGCAGCTCTTCGCCTATCTCGGGATATTTATGTTCGACAATGGTACCGTCGAAATCTACTGCAATGGTCATTTCTAAAGATTTAATAAATAAAAAACAGGGTGTGTCAGAACCGATTTGACACACCCTGATACTTTCGCTTATCGTTTCACAGACGTATCGTTCTTATCGCCGTAGTTCGACTGCGAGTAGTTGCCATAGGAACCGTAGCTGCCGTAAGAGCCATAGCTGCTGTACTTGCCGCCGTAGCGCCCATAGCGCCCGTATTTGCCGTAGCGTCCATACCCGTAATAGTAGCCATATTTCTTCTTCGACATGTCGATTCCGTTAAGCACGATGGACATGTTGGGCAGTTTCTTCTCTTCGGCGAGACTGTTGATGAGGTTGAAGCTCTCTTTCGGCGTATAGTCGGCGCGGCACATATAGACAGTGGCATCGGCCACACGGCCAATCTGCAGCGTATCGGTGACGAGACCGACAGGAGCGGAGTCAATGACGATGAAGTCGTAGTTGGCTTTCAGTATCTCCATTACTTTCTCCAGCGAGTTACGGGCGATGAGCTCCGTTGGATTGGGCGGGATGGGACCGGCGAGCAGCAGGTCGAGGTTGTTGTTGATACCCGAGGGGAGGATTTGCGAACGAACCTCAGCTTCTGTCGGGTTTTCCTTGACCAACAGGGGAGTAATACCATGCTGATGGTCGTTAAGCTCGAAGAGTTCGGCCAGACGCGGCTTACGAATGTCGAGACCTACGAGGATGACCTTCTTGCTCAGCAGTGCGAAGCTGACGGAGAGGTTGGCGGCGTTGAACGTCTTGCCCTCGCCTGAGGTGCTCGACGTGAACAAAATAACCTTCTGCCCTTCTTTCAACATGAATTGCAGGTTGGTACGCATGGAGCGGAAGATTTCCTCCATCTGGTTGTTTTTGTTCTCGTGTACCACGATGTCGGCTTTCGTTTTGGCGGTTTCGCTGGCAACGGCAACGTCGGCCAAAATCGGAAGTTTCGTAAGTTTGGCAACATCTTCATGGCCTTCAATCTTGTAGCGGAAGAACTCAAGCAGGAAGAGCACCAGTGCGGGGATGGCCAATCCGAGAAGGAAGGCACCGCCGAGGATGATGGAGCGTTTGGGAGAGATCATGCCGCCACGCTGTGGTTGGTCGATGAGCCTGCCCTTGTCGGCTGTGGCAGCAAGCTGGATAGAGTTCTCCTCGCGTTTTTGGAGAAGCATCAGATACAGTCCCGACTTCACTTCCTGTTGGCGGCCAATCTGTGTCAGCATGCGCTCCTGCTCGGGGGTATTGGAGATTTGGCCGGAGTACTTACCATACTGTGAGGCTACGCTGTTGCGTTGCATTTCATATGCGCGCCGTGACTGGTTCATAGCTCCTCGTATGCTATTGGATAATTCTTCAAGCTGATCAGTAAGTGGGGCTACGTTGGGGTGGTTCTCCGATACGCTTTGCAGCATGCGCTTGCGCTCAAGGGCAATGGTATTGTACTGGTTGATGAGATTGGTGGTACCTTGGTCGCTCAGGCCGACGTTGGCAGGCATGGGCTGATACTTGTTGGAGGCCTGGTTCATGTAGCTTGTCAGGTCGTTGATGATAGCCACCTGCGTGTTGGCGTCGGCCAGCTTCTGGCTGTATTGACTTTCTCCTTGTACAGCTTGGGCCGCGTTCATCTTCAGTTCAACCATATTGTTGCGGCGCTTGTAGGCTTCGAGCTCGCCTTCGGTGGCGTTCAGCTCGGCGTTGATTTTCTCCAGACGGCCGTTGATGAATTCCTCGGTACGGATGGCAACCTCATTCTTGTCGTCGTTGGCTTGACGGTTGTAGCACACGGCAAGCTGCTTGAGATAGTCCACGGCACGCTCGGGAATCTGGTCGGTCAATACCAGCTGGGCGATACTTGTCAGTTTTCCTGTTTGTGCAACAGACAAGGCACCTGCGTATTTTCCGGAGATCATCTGAGGCGACATGACCATGGCTTTGAGCAGTTCGCCGTCTCTCATCGGGCGGGTACCGTTGGTGTTGAACGAGAGGATGCCGACCTTTGTGCTGATGGTGGCTGGCAGTTGGTTGAGCGTCTTTTCTATTTTGTAGGCGGTCATACCTTCTTCCGATGGGGCAACGAAGTTGCCTGTCACCTCGTAGGCTGCGCCTTTGCGCTTAATCTCCAAGGAGATGGGAGCCTCGAGTTTCTCCAAGTGTCCCGGGTCGAGGTCAACGCTGACGGGCTGCTTTTTGTAGATGGGTATTTCTTTGATTTTACCTTTCGTGCGATAGTCCACATAGAGTTTTAAATCGCGGACGGTGGCTTCGGCGAGAGAGCGCGATTTCAAGACCTCCATCTCGTTGTCGATACCCGTTGAGTTCGTCATCTCGGCAAGGTTTGTTGCGGCCATCATGGCAGCACGTGAGCCACGCATGTTTTTCTGCTCCTCGTCTTTGATGAGGATTTTAGCATGAGCCTGATAGACGGGTGTGGCGTAGCGCAGATAGATCAGTGCTGCTCCAAGACAGATAATCAGCGATAGCAGAAACCACTTCCAGTTGAGCACCACAGTGGTGAAGATGGTCTTGAAGTCGAAAGTTGACTTCTCTTCTTGTTGCTGGAGCTGGTCCAGTCCTAATTTTTTGTTTTCTTCCATTGTTTTGTCTTATTTTTTGATTTTTATTTTATTTTATTTCGATTTTCTCTATGTCTATTCTGCTATTCGTAACAGGTATTTGCCATAATCGTTCTTGGCCATGGGCTGTGCCAGCTTGCGTACTTGCTCTCTGGTTATCCATTCGTTTTGCAAGGCAATCTCTTCGAGGCAGGCAATCTTGAGCCCTTGCCGTTTCTCGATGACCTCGATGAATGTACTGGCTTCCGACAGGCTGTCGTGCGTGCCGGTGTCGAGCCAGGCGAATCCGCGCTGCAGTTTCTGTACTTTCAGCTGGCTGCGGTTGAGGTATTCTTGGTTGACAGATGTGATTTCCAACTCTCCGCGTGCGCTGGGTTTGATGTTCTTGGCTATTTCCACCACGCTGTTCGGATAGAAGTAAAGTCCGACCACGGCATAGTTGCTACGCGGATGGGCAGGTTTCTCCTCGATGCTTAGGCAGTTGCCTTCGTCATCAATCTCGGCTACGCCGTAACGCTCAGGGTCGTTCACATAGTAGCCGAACACGGTTGCCTTTCCGTCTTTCTCCGCATTGTCCACACTTTGGCGGAGCAACTCGTTGAAACCTACGCCATGGAATATGTTGTCGCCGAGTACGAGACAGGCACAGTCGTCGCCGATGAAGTCTTCTCCGATGATGAATGCCTGTGCGAGTCCGTCGGGGCTGGGCTGCTCGGCATACTCGAAACGTACGCCAATGTCGCTGCCGTCGCCGAGAAGTCGGCGGAATCCTGGCAGGTCGTGTGGAGTGGAAATGATGAGAATCTCGCGGATGCCCGCATTCATCAGTGCCGAGATGGGATAGTAAATCATCGGCTTGTCGAAGATGGGTATCAGCTGCTTGCTGATGCCTTTGGTGATGGGGTACAAGCGTGTGCCGGAGCCTCCGGCCAGTACGATTCCTTTCATGTTCTATTGTGTGGGTTAATATGCGTTTTTATCGTTCCAGAACAGGCTGAGTGCTGTCTTGAAGATGATTTTAATATCGAGCCAGAATGTCCAGTTCTCTATATACCAGATGTCGTGTTTGATGCGTCCCTCCATTTGCCAGAGTTCCTTGGTCTCGCCTCGGAAGCCTGACACTTGTGCCCAGCCGGTGATGCCGGGCTTGGAGAAGTGGCGCACCATATATTTGTCGATGAGCTGGCTATAGACCTCTGTGTGATGGAGCATGTGTGGGCGCGGCCCTACGATGCTCATGTCGCCGAGCAGCACGTTGAAGAACTGCGGGAACTCGTCGATGTTGGTTTTGCGCATGAAGCGGCCGAACGCGAATTTGCGCGGGTCGTCGAGTGTTGCCTGAGTCATGTCGGCCTCGTCGTTGATGTGCATGGAGCGGAACTTGTAGCACATGAATGTCTTTCCGTTCATTCCTGTGCGTGCCTGCTTGAAGAGTATCGGCCCCGGGCTCGACAGTTTGATGATGGCGGCAATGATGGGCAGGAACGGCAACATGCAGAGACACACGACCGCGCTGACGGCGATATCGAAGGTGCGTTTGACGAATCGGTTTCCGAAACTTGCGAGCGGCTCGTGGTGGTTGGTGAAGATGGTCACTTCGCCGAAAGGCTCTGGCTTCAGGTTCAGCCGCAGATTGCCGAACATGCGCGGCACGTAGTAGAAATGGACAACGTTGCGGTCGCAATAGCGCATGATGCCGAGAATCTGGTCTGATTTGTCGTGCGACAGGCTGCAGTAGATTTCCTCGGCGGCCTCAACGGCATTCTTCTTTTTCTTGTCTGTCGGCTGTACCTCCGCGGTGTTGTCTGTCATCAGCCGGTTCAAGTCCTCGAGGCTGCCCAGGTGCCTCAGCTTGTCGGGGCAGTCGGCTATCAGCTTGTCGCTGTAGTAGCCTGCAATCTTGTAGCCCGTCGCCACGTCGGAGGTCATTTCCTTGTAGATCATCAGTAGCGAGGGGTCGCTGCCAATGAAGACCACGCTGCGGGAGTTGCGCCCGAGCAGGCGGTAGTAGCGGAGTATGAAGCGTTCTATGGTTCGAAGGAGGAATGTGGCCGCGAACATGATGGCTGCGAAGATGAACATGAAACGGAATAGCAGTCCGCCAGAGCTGATGACGCGGATGAAGATGAACATCAGGGCGGCGTGGAGCAGTGTGTAGGTCAGCACGCGCTTGAACAGGTCCTCAAACCTGACTCGACGGCGATGGATGATAGAGGGGCAGGCGTTCATCGCGATGGCCATGGCCAGGTTGGCTACAAGCAGCACCGTGCGCGGAGCCTCCTGAAAGAACGGGGGAGTGAGGTCGGGCTTGCGGTAGAGGAAAAACAACAGAATGGCATTGAGCAGGGCAAAGTCGCCGATGGCCACAAATGCCTTGATGATATTGCTGCTGTTCGACTGCTGTTTCATAGTTGATGACCCGCTTGTTCTTAATTCTTTATATAAAAGCGCACAAAGGTACAAATAAAAATTGAAATCTTAAAGCGAAAAGCGAAAATCTTTTCATTTTGTGAGTTTTTTCTGCTTCTCGCAGGCAAGGTGCGAGTCGCTTTGTGAAAGTAATCCGACGGTCTGATTTATATATTTTTAACTTGCAGGCGTTTCATTTTTAACACGAAATACTCCGCTTCTCCCCAACACTCTTAGTGGAAGCTGAAAATACGGGGAATTTTGCGGTTTCTTGCAACGAGCTGTCTCTCAGCGCGTTGGCGAATTTTGGGGTTTTGCTTTTTGTTTTCCGTTTTCTGAAAGATATGTGTCTCGCTAGTGAGAGCTATATGTTTCGGGTTGCGAAAGACCGTGTTTTGGAAGGTGAGACATATATGTTTCGGAAAAGAGAGGGAACGAAAGGGGGTCAAAAAGGGAGTGTCCGGCTCGAAAAATGCCGTTTCCGGGCTCTCAAGCAGTCAATCTTTTGAATCTTGATTTTAACATTTCCGGCGGTGATTTCTGTTAAATTCAATTAAAAAAATGAGCGACAGAAGGTCTCGTGCAAGGCGAAAGGCAAGCGGCGGGAGATTGAAAATTTGGCGTTTCGCCGTTAATGTTGTAATTTTGCGGTGCAAAAGGCGGCTGCCTTTCATGCACGACAGTAAAACGGTTAATTATTTAAATGTATAGGCACGCTATGCCGTGCCTCAAGAAACGTATGGGATTTTTTTCAAAACTATTTGGCGGAAAGGCTGAGAAAAAGAAAATCGGTGGCATGGAAGACTACATGACGCTGATTAGAGTGTATTTTCAGGCTTCGATAGCAGAGCGTCTGGGAATCAACAACTTATCGATGCTTCCCGACTTGCGCACTTTTAAGGCCACGTTGCATGTGCCGACGGTGAACAACAAGCTCGGTGTTGGCGAGAAAGTGCATTGCCGGAAAATGATGATGTCGCTCTATAAGACCGACGAGGCGTTCTTCAAGGAGATAGACCAGAGCATACGCAAGAACTGCAAGAAACTGCAAGACGCGAACACCTATCTGGTGCAGTTCCAGGGCTTCTCGCAAGACCTGATGATGCTTGCCGGAAACCTCATGAAGTTCAAGCTCAGAGTGCCCGGCTTCTTCAAGAAGGCAATCTACACCATGACCGAGAAGACGGTTAACGACATCTTCAACAAGAACGACTTTAGCGACGCCGGTGTGATGAAGACCGTCATGGGCATACGCCAGTATGACAAGCGGCTCGGGTTCTCGCAGAAGTGGGTCACCGACTTCATCTATCAGGTGGTGATGCTGGCCAAGAAAGAACCGCGTCCGGCTGAGGAAAAGTAGAGACACCCGGCATTGACGGGTTGATTTTCAGCCGGTAAAGCAAAAAAAGTTGAACAAAATTTGGAGATACCAGATTTAAGAGTTAACTTTGTAACCAATTTTAGAAGAGACGTATGAGTGCGAATGAGAAAATGCTGAGCCAGTTTGCCACCCGCGTGCGCCAGATGATCCTCCAGTATCAGGAGCTGAAAGGCGAGAACGCAGGTCTCTACGAGATGGTGGACGAGCGCGATGCCCGTATAAGGCAGCTCGAGGAGCAGCTTGCTCAGGCACGCACCGACTATGACAGTCTGAAGATGGCCAAGATGATCGAGATTTCCGACACCGACATGGAGTCGGCCAGGAAACGCCTGTCGAAGCTCATCAGAGATGTCAATAAATGTATCACGCTACTGAGTGAATCGTAAAAACCGGAGCGATGGCAGAAGAAAACAGAGACATGTTGCAAATAAGATTGCACGTTTACGATACGGAACTCTCGGTGAAAGTTCCCCGTGAGGAAGAAGAATACTATCGTAAGGCGGCAAAGCTTATCACAGATACGGTAAACTCCTACTCGGCTTTCTACAAGAAAAGAAAGAGCGACAAGGAGATATTGTATATGTCGCTTATCGATATAGCCCTGAAATACGAGATGGAGGCAGGGCGAAACGACACAGCGCCTTATAGTGATATTCTCGGAACGTTGACTTCTGAAATCGAGGAAGCATTGAAAAAGTGAATATTACTAATTAAATAATTATCATGACAATACCAATAATAATTACAGCTGTGGTCGCCCTGATACTCGGCGGCCTGTTAGGTTATGTTGTTTTCCGCTACGTGCTTAAGGGGAAATACACAGAAATGATGGAGGCCGCCGACAAGGAGGCCAATGTGGTGAAAGAGAAGAAACTGCTCGAGGTGAAAGAGAAATTCCTCAACAAAAAGGCAGAGCTCGAGAAAGAGGTGCAGCAGCGCAACCAGAAAATCCAACAAGGCGAGAACCGCCTGAAGCAGCGCGAGATCTCCCTCAACCAGCGTCAGGAGGAAATCGGCCGTCGCAAGCAGGAAGTTGACCAAATCCAGCAGCGCATCGACAACGAAAAGAAATTGCTTGCCATCAAGCAGGAGGAGCTTGAGAAAATGCAATTGCAGGAGCGTGCCAAGCTCGAGGAACTCTCGGGGCTGAGCGCCGAGGATGCCAAGACACGTTTGATAGAAAGCATGAAGGACGAGGCACGCGCCGATGCACAAAGCTATATCAATGAAATCATGGACGAGGCCAAGCTCAACGCCAATGCCCAGGCCAAGAAAATCGTCATTCAGACCATCCAGCGCGTCGCTACAGAGACAGCCATAGAAAACTCCGTCAGCGTGTTCCATATTGACAACGATGAGGTGAAAGGCCGTATCATCGGACGTGAAGGACGCAACATACGGGCTCTTGAGGCCGCCGCCGGAGTGGAAATCGTGGTGGACGATACCCCCGAGGCCATCGTCATATCGGCTTTCGACCCCGTCCGCCGCGAGGTATGCCGCCTGGCGTTGCACCAGCTTGTTGCCGACGGACGTATCCACCCGGCACGCATCGAGGAAGTCGTTGCTAAGGTGAAAAAGCAGCTCGACAACGAAATCGTTGAGACGGGTAAGCGCACCGCCATCGACCTTGGTGTCCATGGCCTGCATCCTGAGCTCATCCGCATCGTAGGAAAGATGAAATATCGTAGCAGCTACGGACAGAATCTTCTCCAGCATGCCCGCGAAACAGCCAATCTCTGCGGTGTGATGGCTGCTGAGCTTGGGTTGAATCCGAAGAAAGCCAAACGCGCCGGACTGCTCCACGATATTGGCAAAGTGCCCGATGAGGATACCGAGGATCCGCATGCACTCTACGGAGCAAAGATAGCCGAGAAGTACAAGGAGAAGCCCGACATCTGCAATGCCATCGGTGCCCACCACGACGAGATGGAGATGCAGACGTTGCTCGCCCCCATCGTGCAGGTTTGCGATGCTATTAGCGGTGCCCGTCCAGGTGCCCGCCGTGAGATCGTAGAGGCTTATATCAAACGACTCAATGACCTTGAGGCCATTGCCATGAGTTATCCGGGTGTAACCAAGACCTATGCCATTCAGGCAGGTCGCGAGCTGCGTGTCATCGTCGGTGCCGATAAGCTTGATGATGCTGATACAGAAAAACTCTCAGGCGAGATTGCCACGAAGATACAAAACGAGATGACCTATCCCGGACAGGTGAAGATTACTGTCATCCGCGAGACCCGTAGCGTAGCCTTCGCAAAGTAATAGGTAGAAACAGGAATATTTGTAGATGAAGCCGGTGGTTGAAACAAGGCCATCGGCTTCTTGCATGGATGACCGTTTTTTTCAAGCATACGAGTGCATGCCTGTGAGCAGGGCATTCACGCCGAAATAGGTGAACGCGATGAACAGCAGGGCTGCAACCATGTAGATGTGGAAGGTGCGTGGATTGCGAAAGGCGGGCAGGCTTTTTGCGTGGACAGGTATCGCATAAATCATCCAAGAGATGAGAGCCCAGGTCTCTTTCGGATCCCATCCCCAGTAGCGCCCCCAGCTGACATTTGCCCAGATGGCTCCCACGAAAATACCTCCGGCAGTAAATCCCAATGCGGGGATGAGTAGGCGACGGCACCATCGGGTCAGCGACTTGGAGGGGTGCACGAGCCAGGTGAGGGAGAGCAGGAAGATGACGGCTGATAGCGAATAGCCGACAATCATCAGTCCCACGTGTACACCGAAGAAAGGTGTTCGTAATACGGGCATCACGCGATGAGTGGCCATATAACGCACGTTGAAATAATAGACGAGCCAGGCCAGCAAGGCAATAATGGCCACGTAGAGTATGATGTCTGACCGTCTCTTAATCTGTCTGGCCATCAGCATGAGGAATGAGAGAAACAACAACCCATAGCCGACATAGGTGGTTGGAATGCCTATCGGATCATCGTAAACGGTAAGGATGGACGACATGTCTTGTGGGTCGTAGCTCATCTGGTAAAGCCGAAGGCCGTTGTTCCGGTAAATGTGGTTCATCGAAATCTTAGCCTTCTTTTCCTGTCCTTCCTGGTTGATAATGGTGACCGACGAGACGAAGTCGCGGGGCTCTTTCGTCCCTTTGTAGCATTTGATGTTAAACGTGTCTAATCGTATGGAGAAGCCGAGTTCAACGGGTGCCCCGTTTTTCTCGTTACTCTCGTACATGGTCATGGTGTCTCCGAAGTGCAGGTGCAGACGGCCGCTTTTACTGGAGAGGTGTGTTATAAAAGCTCCGGTGAGAATGACGACCAAGGCATAGTGCATCGTGCGCAATGCAAATTTCTTGTCTTTTCCAAGCGCATGATGGAAATATATAAGTCCCCAAATGGCGAGCAAAGCCCAAAGCAGACTAAACCACCACGAGCCATAAACGGCTGTGGTGGCATAGTCTGTTCCTTTAACATTCTCAATAAAGGTTGCCATGGCCATACATACAATTAAGGTGATGTACAGGCAGGCAATAATCCGTTTAATCATTGTGCTTTATATGGATCTCAGGAATTTAACAACAGCATCACGGTCGCTCTTCGGCAAGTTGTAGAACTTGAGCGTTGACTCGTATGCGTCGCTCTTCTTGCTATACGCATGCCACATGATGGCTTCTATCTCGTTGCGGGCCCGGCAGTCGTGCAGCCGGTCCTCGGCTCCCGTGTTTACCAGACTAAGTCCGCGTCCCCATAGTGGGGTAGTGCGACACCAGCTTCCGTGAATGCCATTCTTCATAAAGAGGCGGTGCTGAAGCATGTCGGTATATGGATAGATGGTCTGGTAAGGGTATGTCGGCATGGAAAGATTGTTTGCGACGATAGGAGCAGGTGCCCAATAGTTGTCGGGGCCGGTTGTCCACTTCGGACGGTGGCAACTTGCACAACCAATCTCCGTAAACACTTGCTTACCGCGCTGCACTTGCTTGTCGTTCAAGTCGCGGGCACGGGGTACCGCAAGCCCGCGATGCCATACCATGTACTGCCAGAAATTATTGTCGGTCATCTCGGGTGTGAAGTTGTGGTATTCGTTGTTGAACTGGTCGGTCGAGGGATCGAGCAGCGTGCGAACTGCTGCGGCAATGCCCTCGTCGGTACCGTCGTTATAGTATGGCGAGTTCGGGTTTGCCTTGATTTTTGCAATCACTTCGGAGTTTTCACTCATGGCCTGTGCCCACGCTTTCGTGGTGTAGAGGAATTTGCGGTCGCTGCGGCTCACGTTCGGAATGTTCCACATGGCATTGGCTCCGGCACCGTCCTGTAGCGAGGCGCGAGTCATGGCGTATGTAAACCGTTTGATTTTCTTCGTTCCGTCGGCCAGCGTGTACCATGCACCGGCAGCCCAGTCGTTGGCGTCAGCATCCCAGAAGTTTGGGTTAAGTTTTTCCTTAACGTCAATGCCTTTGCTCTTGAAATAGGCTGCCTCGGCCTGATACTGAGCCTTAAGGTCGTCTTCGGTGATGGCATCCAGCAGACCTGTTCCATAGAGACCAATGGTCGATTCAAGTCGGAAAGCAAGGTTGGAGGGCTTGGGCGAGGTGTTGAACGCGTCAATGTCGATGCTCAGTTCCGGATAGATGAGTGAGTAGGTTTCTCCGTCGGGGAATTGCATGGGCAGACCGCTCTCCATCTCAGTGACGTTGAGCCAGCTCAGGTGGATTCCGCTTTCATCGACAGGTGGCAGGAATGGTTCTGTTGCACGTGTCTGGGGCATACCGGTCACTTCGCTAATGTAAGGACCGTCGTCGCTATTGGCTCCGTCAACAGGATGGTAGATGACAAGCAGGTAACCGTTCCCGCGCTGGTCGGCATTATAGGACGTTACGCGCTTGCCGTGTCCGTATCCGGGATGACAGTCGATGCACGATGTGCGGACATAGGCTGGGCCAAGTCCGCCGAACGAAGCCGTGCTCGTCTCGGTGAAGTCGTGTTCAAAGAGTAGCTCGCCGCGTTTGAAGGCATTGAACAGGTTGGCGTTCACGACGGCTTGTGTCTCGTCTTCGTAGCACCCGGCCATCGTGTTGACGGTGGTGCCGAGCTGTCCGCCTGGATACCATTCCTCTGCGGTGAAGTTTGCTACGTTTTTTCCGACAAACGTGTAGTCGTCCTCGCCCGTTGTGCTGATGATGTTGTCATCGTCGGAACATGCCGTCATCACACTGGCAAGCAGTGCGACGACGGACAGATGTATGGATAATAGTCTGATTCTCATCATTGCAGTAGTATTTAGTTTCTCAGAATCCAGGCAGAAGCCTCGTTAAGCATGTCGTCAAGCTCACCTATGGCATCCATCGCGGCTTTTACGCGCTGGTGGCCGGGAGCCTCAACAAACGACACACCGCTGTCTTTACATGCCTGCAACGACTGTAGGGCGGCGTTGAGCTTGCTGGCCAGTTCGGCTGCCATGGTGCTATTGTATTTCTGCAGATAGGACATAATGGACGTGGATGTCGCATTTGTTCCATGAATATTGCCGTAGAGCGAGTTCTTGATGGATACGATGTTGTCGTAGAAGTCGTTGTAGGAGTTGTGGCTATAGGGCGACTCGATATAGTTGGGGTCGTCGTCCTCTTCGGCTGCGCCATTAGCACAGCGGTAGGCTTGTCCCATCTTCTGGTCGGCCACTTCGGCGCAGATGTTTGAGCATCCGCCTACGAGAATCTGCTCGACGACTTTCTTCCATGAGTTATAGGTGCTGGTGCTGGTGGCGGCTTTGAGCATATCCTCACCATAGCTCAGTCCGTTTTTGCTGACGGTAGTTTGAAAGTCGTCGAACTTCTGTGCGCATTCGGCTATGCGGCTAATGTGGGCGGCAGGGGCTTTTGCTCCAAGCCATGCCACCTCAAGCTGGTAGCACTTGTCGCGCAGGTCGCAAGCAACTGCTGCGGCAAAGATGACTTCTTCTTTACCTGTCACGTTCATGCCGTTGAAATAGTTTTCGAAAGATTCTGTGGCATCGTTGTTGAAGATAGCCACGTCGCGGTTCTTGCCGTCGCGGAAGAAGATGAACTCCAGACCGTGGAAGCCGAGGTTCTCCTTGGTGAGGTACTTTCTAGCCTCACCGTTTGATTCTGCTGCGTCGAGCTGCGCAATCTTGCTATCCATGGCCAGGTCTTGGGCAAGAGTCTTCACGTCGAGTGGCCACGTGTCGATGTGCGGGTCAATCTCGAAATCGCTCGCAGGGCCGAAGAGAAAGGCCTCGCTCTCTTCCCAGTAGTTACGTGCATCCTTGTAGCTCTTGCAGATGGCATCAATCTCTGCCTGCGTGACAGAAGTGCCGGCTTTCAGCTTAGTCTTCAGCTGGCTGACGAGATTATGGAGCTTCTCGGCTTCAGAAGCCAGGTTCTTGTAAGTCGGATAGACCACATCGTTCAGATACTGACTCGTAAGTGTTTGAATGGCGGTGTTCTGCTCTTCAATACGGTTGCTGCTACCACCTTCGTCTTCGCTGCACGATGTTGTGAGCGAACATGCTGCTACGGCGAGCAGCGCAAATTTGAAAATCTTTTTCATCTTATTACTTTTTAGTTTATTTGTATTATATTTGCATTATGAATTATAAAAACCATCCCTGATAGGCCACGCCGATTGATACTGACGGCTCGTTGTTGTACTGGCTTTTGAGCATACGGTTGCTGTATTCGGCCTTTACGGCAATCTGCGGCAGGGGGTAATAGTTCACGCCGAAGGCCATGCGTTTCTTTTTTGTGTATTCAAACGACGGCTGCGAGTGCTCGCGGATATACGAGTCGTAGTACTCGTACCTGCCGAAGGCATAGAGCTTCTGGCGGCTTTGCGCCAGCCGTGGTATTTGTGAGAACACGTCATAACCGGCTTCTATGCCGATGGCGACGGCATTCTTGCCGACGTAGGTCTTGTTGTAGGGCGAGTTCTTCTGCGAATTGATTTTTGCGCTGTTGAGCATCGGCGTTCCTGAGATGTAGCCGTAGTCGGCCTGCCCACGGACAATCCAGTTGAAGCGGTCGAACGTGAAGTCGATGGAGCCGATATAGACATTGGCGCGGGTCTTGTCGTAGGTTTTGCCCTCTCCCTCCATCTCGTTGGGATAGGTGTTGTGCATGGCCAGTCCGTAGTAGCCGCTCATGCCGATGCGCAACCCTTTCACGGAATAGTTGTCCACGCGCGCCGCCCAGCCATATTTGTTGGCGGGCTTGAACTCGTAGGCCGACCCCGCGCCCTCGTGAATCCATCCGTCGCGGCTGAAGCGCAGCGCGTCGAGTCCGGCAATAAACTGCACCTCATATCTGAAATCGCCCGTATGCCCCCAGAAGGAGATACCCGTGTCATGCCATGTGGAGGGCAGGATGGTGTTCTCGCCTTCGGGACGATAGACGGTGAAGTAGTTGAGCGGTTCGTGATAGGCATTGTTCAAGCCTACGGGTACGACGAAATGGCCGATTCTCAGGTTTGCGGTGCGCGAAAAACTTTTCTGTATCCAGAACTGCTCCAGCTCCACCTCGCCGCCTTTCTCGATTTCGTGCTCGTATTCGCCGCCCTCGTCGTCCTCGATCTCAATGGCCGATCCGGTTCCCGTGTGCTCAAACTCAATCTCGGTGCCCATCGTCCAGCCTTTCCCGAAGTCGTAGCCCAGATAGACCACGGCGTGGGGGATGTCGAAACGCCCGTTCGACGGGTCGTTCTTGTATTTGGCCGGATTGCGGTAGCGGTACTGGTTGTCGCTGTAGAAGTTGCGGGTGAGTGCCACCTCTCCATATCCGCCCACACTGAGCCTGTTGCCTTTTACGTGTTGCATCACACTGTCTGCTGCCACTGTCTGGGCCTGTGCGGTTGAGCATACGGCGACAAGACTGCACAGCAGAAAACTTAAAACATAGATTCTCTTCATTGCTTATCACTAAACATTAAACACTAAACAATATTTCGGTTTGCCGCTGCAAAAGTAATGTTGCTTTCATGATGACGCAATACCTAAAAATATTGATTTTCCCTTTTCCGCTCGCTATTTATGATGATTCTTTCGGGCGTTGTCGGTTAAAATACCTAATACTGATTATTGCATAACTCAAAATTTTTTCGTTATTTTGCAGTCGCAACTCATTTACGCGGCACGCCGCGTCTCTACATATATAAAAATGTATGCACGATGAAGAACCATAAATTATACGAGGCCGATGACATGATGATTACCATCATCCGCGATAAATACAGCATACTCCAGAGCCTCGGTTCCTTCGGCATCAGTCTCGGGTTCGGTGATAAGACCGTCCGCGAGGTCTGCGAGGCACAGGGTGTTGACACCTACACCTTCCTTGCCGTAGTCAACTATACCATCAACGGCCTGAACCCCTCTTCTTTTGGTAGAGAGGGGGATGGGGGGGGGCTCGACATCCCCACGCTGCTGCGCTATCTCAAGGCCAGCCATGCCTACTTCCTCGACTTCCAGCTGCCGTTTATCCGTCGTGAGCTTGTCGATGCCGTCAACCCCGAGGACAGCCTTGCCCCCCTTATTCTCAAGCTCTACGACGAATATGCCCAGGCCATCAAGTCGCACATGCGCTATGAGGAGAAAACCGTGTTCCCCTACGTCGAGAGCCTCATTGCCGGACACACCGCGTTCAGTTACGACATCCTCACCTATTCCCGCTATCACGGGCAGATCGACCAGAAGCTGCGCGAGTTTAAGAGCATCATCATCAAGTATCTGCCGTCCGACCCGCTGCACAACAACCTGCTCACCGCCGCCCTCTACGATCTCTACAACCACGAGGAATGGCTCACGTTGCACGCGCAGGTGGAGGAGAATGTACTTATTCCCGCTATCCGCCAGCTTGAGAACAAGTTGAGGCAAGACGATGTCACGGCGAGAATCACCAATATGATTTCAAACGGACAGGATGCTGCGGAGTTCCTCAGCCTGCGCGAGAAAGAGGTTGTCATCGGCGTGGTGCAAGGCATGACCAACAAAGAGATAGCCGACCACCTCTGCATCTCCACCAACACCGTCATCACCCACCGGCGCAACATAGCCCGGAAACTGCAGATACACAGCCCCGCAGGACTCACCATCTACGCCATCGTCAACAATCTTGTCGATATATCCAACGTCAAGCTATGAGACTCCGTTTCGCCGTCGTCGATCCCAATACGCTCGCCGCCATCGGTCTGCGCCATTTGCTGCAGCGTGTCATGCCTATGGTCGAGGTAGAGACTTTCGGCTCGTTCGCCGAGCTGGAGGCCAACCATCCCGAGGAGTTCGTCCACTACTTCGTCGCTGTCGGCATCTTCCTCGAGCACCGCGCGTGGTTTCAGAACAGCCGCCACCAGACCATCGTGCTCACCACCTCGCCCAGAGTAGAGAAACAGCTGCAAGGTGTCAACACCCTCTGCGTCAACCAGCCCGAGCGCACCCTTGCCCGTGCTCTTCTCTCCCTTGAGCATCACGGCCATCCCCATGGCCACCCAGGCTCTCTCCCGGCCTCTCCCGGAAAGGAGAGGGGGGTATCGCTCACCTCGCGCGAGGCGCAAGTGCTCGCGCTCATCGTCAAGGGCTATATCAACAAGCAGATTGCCGAGCAGCTCGGCATTGCCCTCACTACAGTCATCACCCACCGGAAAAACATTATGGAGAAGCTGCAGGCCCGAAGCGTCTCCGCCCTCACCATACATGCCGTCATGCATGGCTACGTCGATATCGACAGCATCTGAGCCATCTGTTGCTAATTATGCATTATTCTTTCCTCAGTTCGGGATGATAGCCCCTGCCTGTGGCCTGTCGTCCCTTTCGGGACTTCCTTATTTCTAATAGAGCCCTGTCGATGAGCCGCTATGGCGGAAAAGCACAGTTCTCAGCCCATACGAAACCCTTTACGATGCCATTGACCGTCTTTCACAAAGTAATATATATTATATTACTCGGTAATAGTATATATATTACTCAGTAAAATAATATATATTACTCGGTAATATAATATATATTACTTTGTAAGACCTTGTCTTTCGGATTGCAAAGGCTTGTTTTTCGTTTTATGACCTCTTATCTTTCGTATCGTATTTGTCCGTTTCTAAAAAACTTTGTAATCTTAACCTACATTGGAGGTAGGATGCATAGAGAGGAGGGCGCGTTGAAAAGTAAACAATAATGATGAAATGATAAGAAAACCGAACAATTTCGGGGTGCAAAGATTACAGTCAGATGCGTCCCTGCTCGTTATAGGAATAATACGCGCCGTCGGTGACGATGACGTGGTCGAGGAAATAGACGCGCATGGTGTCGCAGGCGGCCTTCATGCGCTTGGTCAGTTGGTCGTCGTCGTGGCTTGGGTGGGTGTTGCCCGAGGGGTGGTTGTGGCAGAGGGCGAGCACGGTGGCGTTGGAAAGGATGGCCTCGCGCATGATGATGCGCACATCGACGGCGGTCTCGGAGATGCCGCCGTGTGAGATTCTCACGGCTTTTATCAGCTTGTAGTTCTGGTTCATGAGCAGCACCCAGGCCTCCTCCACGTCAAGATCCTGCATGTGCGAGTGCATGTAGTTGTAGATAGCGGTGGCGGAACCCATGTCGGGGCGTTGCCCGGCCTTCTCGCGCTGCCGGCGCTTGCCCAGCTCGCAGGCGGCAAGGATGGTAATGGCCTTGGCCTCGCCGATGCCGTTGTAGGCGCAGAGCTCGCGGATGGACTTCTTGCCCAGTGTGTTGAGATTGTCGGAACAGTCCTTGAGTATCTGCTGCATCAGCTCTACGGCCGTCACGCCGGGTCGTCCCGACCCGATGAGGATGGCCAGCAGCTCAGCATTGGATAATGCTTCGGGACCGAGGTCGCGCAGTTTTTCTCGTGGCTGATCGTCGGCAGACCACTGGGCGATGGTCAGTTTTTCAGTCATTTATAAAAGTTTTTTTCATAGGCGGTGAACTCATCCTGGCCTCTGACGATACGGCGCCACCAGGCTTGGATGAAGCCGCAGCCGTAGCCCATGAGTTGCACAAAGGCGGCGGGTACGGAGAGCAGTCCGACGAGGATGTTGCGGTTGCGGGTGGAGGAGTCGATGAAGATGAGGAGTGCATAGAGGATGATGGGGAGGAGTGACAATTCGAAGAGGGCAAAGCCTACGGCACCCTGCATGTGTCCGGCACTGTAAGGGTCGCTGCTGGTGAAGAGGAACACCGCAAGCCCCAGCAGGGCAAGCAGCAGCAAGCCGACGACACTGACAGTAAAGACGGCGGGCAACAGGTGCACCAGCTTCAGTGTGCCGGGATGTCGCTTTGAGAGGTTGATGCGGGCGATGCCGCTGTTGAACACCTGCCGCCAGAACTTGCGCAGGTCGGTGCGCCGCTTGTGCCACACCCATGTCTCGGGAAATAGCTTCGGCTCGTATCCGGCCTCGACGATGCGGTAGGAGAAGTCGATGTCCTCGCCGAAGCGCATCTTTGAAAAGCCGCCAAGCTCTTGATAGACATCGCGGCGGATGCCCATGTTGAACGAGCGGGGATAGAACTTGTCCAAAGCCCCCCCTCTTTTCCTCCCGAAGAGGGGGGAAGAGCCGCCACGTATGCCGCCCGTGGTGAAGAACGAGGTCATCGAGTAGCTGATAGCTTTCTGGATAGACGTGAACGAGGGATGTGAGCGGTCAGGACCGCCGAAGGCGACAGCTCCTTGGGCTTTGAGGTTTTTCCTCACATTGCTCAGGTAGCTTTCGGGCAATACCACGTCGCTGTCTAATATAATAAGGTAGTCGCCTCGCGCACGCTCAGCACCATAGTTGCGGCTCTGTCCGGGGCCGCTGTTCTCTTTGTAGTAATAATGTAAGTCGAGGATGTCTGCATAGCGTTTGCAGACATCCTCGCATTTCTGTGCCGACCCGTCTTCCACAATGATGACCTCAAAGTCTTTCTCGGTCTGGGTAGTCAGACTTTGCAGCAACTCGTCCACTTCGTCGGGACGGTTATAGACGGGTACGATAATGGAATAATTCATTACTCTTTCACGCGCTGCAGGTAGGAACCGTCGCGGGTATCGACGAGCACAAGCTCGCCTTCCTCAATGAAGAGGGGCACGCGAATCTCAACGCCAGTCTCCAACGTGGCGGGTTTCAGCGTGTTCGTGGCGGTGTCGCCCTTGATGCCCGGTTCGGAGTGGGTCACGCGCAGCGTGGTCTTCACCGGCATCTCAGCATAGAGGATGGTGTTGGTGTCGGCATCGCTGACAACCTCGACGACATCGCTCTCCTTCATGTACTCTACACCCGTGATGAGCTCTTTGGCGATGGGAATCTGGTCGTAGGTCTCCTGGTTCATGAAGATGTAGTCTTCACCTTCCAGATAGAGATACTGGTAGGGGCGACGCTCAACGCGTACATCCTCAAGTGCCTCGCCAATGTTAAAACGCTTTTCCAATACGCGGCCGCTGACAACGTCTTTCAGCGTGGTGCGCATGATGGTGTTACCTTTTCCCGGCTTTACGTGCAGGAAGTCGATGCAGAAATAGAGCTTGCCGTCCATGCGGATGCAAGTGCCTTTCTTGATGTCTTGTGACTTAATCATAATTCTTTATCTTTGGTTTTTTATCATTTTCATGATTATTCTACTGCAAAGTTTTTGCAAAGGTACGACATTTTTATAAAAAACGTTTATTTTTCTCCTAAAAAATCGCTCAATTCTTTGTTATTTCGAAAATTATGCGTAATTTTGCAGCCCGAAGTCGGATTTTCGATACAAAAAGCAAATAATAACAAATAAATAAAGATAAGACAATGAAAAGAACATTTCAACCGCACAATCGCCGTCGCGTGAACAAGCATGGCTTCCGCGAGCGCATGGCAACGAAGAACGGTCGCCGCGTGTTGGCATCACGCCGCGCAAAAGGTCGCAAGAAGCTGACCGTTTCTGACGAGCATCACGGAAAGTAATCAGATCCGGAGAAATTGCCGCCGTTTATCTCGGTGGCAAAAAGAGGATACAGTTAGATAGTATCCTCTTTTTTTGTCCAAATTATCGGAGAAAATTTGGCAGGATGGTGTTTTTTCGTTAATTTTGTCCTGCTATTTTTAGGAGCAAGACAAATGAAACGTTTTTTATTATTTCTTTTGGCGACGGTGCTTACGCTGCAGTGCATGGCTGGGATGGTGCGGAAAGCCGAAGAACAGGACACGCTACGCGTGTTAGCCATTGGTAACAGCTTCTCGGAGGATGCCGTTGAGCAGTATCTCTATGAGCTGGCCAGGGAGAGTGGAGTGGAACTGATTATCGGCAACGCCTACCGTGGCGGGCAGGGATTGGAGTCGCACTGGCGAGAGGTGCGCCGCAGTGGGCATTCATTTGATTACAGAAAGATTGTCGGCGGTGTGGGAACCAACACGAAGGAGCAGTCGCTTGCAACAATTATCACCGATGAGAAGTGGGACCTCATCACTTTGCAGCAGGTCAGCCAGGACTCCGGACGGCCTGAGACCTACGAGCCTTTTCTTGGCTATCTCATCGGCTACGTGTGCGCCTTGGCGACTAGCCCGAATGTGAAGTTGGGTTTCCATCAGACTTGGGCCTATGCGAAAGACACTACACATGGAGGTTTTGCCAACTACGGGAGAGACCAGACGGTCATGTACATGGCCATCGTCGATGCTGTCAGCAAGGCTGTAGCCCGTCATGCGGAGCTGTCGTTCGTCGTCCCTTCGGGTACCGCCATCCAGAATGCCCGCGCCACCGCTCTTGGTGACAATCTCACTCGCGACGGCTATCATCTTGACTATGGCATCGGGCGCTACATTGCCGCTTGCACATGGCTTGAGGCAGTGACTGGCAAGTCTGCTGTGGGCAGGAAGTTCCGTCCAAAGGGAACAGACGAAAAGCAGGCTGCCCTTTGTCAGCAGGCAGCCCACAATGCGATGGTCAGTCTGAAGGAGACAACGTCTCTCTCGCTCTATTAACCCTGTTTCTTATTTGCGACACGCTTCGTGTCAGCCTTTGTTATCGGCCATTTCCTGTTGTGGCTTCTCCACATCGGCACTGACACTATCGGCTGGCATGTCTTTGTAAATCTCAACTGGTCCGCCATATAGACAGGGAGCCTCTATCTGGTGGCGGGCAAGATGCTTGCATCCTACAAGGCCTAACACGGCGAGCAGCGCAAGAAGCGTTCGTGTGAAAGCAGTTCTCATAGTTGTTCTACCAGTTCTTTGGTGTCGCGGGCGATGACGAGTTCTTCGTCGGTAGGCACAACCCACACTTGTACGCGCGAGTCGGGAGTAGAGATGAGTCGTTCCTTTCCGCGGCAGTTGTTGGCTTCGGCATCCATCTTCACACCGAGGAACTCCAGACCTGAGCAAGCATCGAGACGGGTGCCGACCTGGTTCTCGCCAACACCGGCCGTCCACACGATGACATCGAGTCCGCCCATGGCTGCGGCGTAGGCTCCGATGTATTTCTTGATGCGGTAGTTGTACATGTCGAGAGCGAGCTGTGCGCGCTCGTTGCCCTTGGCGGCGGCACTCTCAATCTCGCGCATATCGCTGGAGATTCCTGTGATGCCGAGCACGCCGCTTTGCTTGTTGAGGAAGTCGGCCATCTCCTGTGGCTGCATGCCGGTCTTCTGCATGAGGTAGGTGACGGCAGAGGGGTCGATGTCGCCGCAGCGCGACCCCATCATCACACCGGCCAGCGGGGTAAGTCCCATGGAGGTGTCGATGACCTTGCCGTCCTTGATGGCGGCTACGGACGCGCCGTTACCGATGTGGCAGGTGACGATCTTCAGGTCTTTGATGTCGCGTCCCATCAGTTTGGCCACGCGGTGGCTAACGTAGCGATGGCTGGTGCCGTGGAAGCCGTAGCGGCGCACGTGCCATTTCTCATAGAACTCGTAGGGCACGGCATAGAGATAGGCGTGTGGCGGCATGGTGGAGTGGAAGGCATTGTCGAAGACGGTCACCTGCGGCACGTCGGGCATGAGGTTGTTCACCGCACGAATACCGCGCAGGTGTCCGGCGTTGTGTACGGGAGCCAGGTCGCAGAGGCTTTCAATGCCGTCCTCTACTTCTTTTGTGACGATGCAGCTTTTCTCGAAGAGGTCGCCGCCCTGCACGATGCGGTGGCCGACAGCATCGATTTCGTCGAGGCTTTTGATGGTTCCGTATTCATCGCTGAGCAGTGTCTGGAACACAAAGTTCACGCCCTCTTTATGGTTGGGCATGTCGTGCATGAGTGTTTTCTTCTCGCCGTTGGGCAAGGTGAGTTTCAGGAAAGCCTCGTCGAGGCCGATGCGCTCAACGCCGCCTTGGGCGAGCACGCGCTCGTCGTCCATGTTGTAGAGTTTGTACTTGATGGAGGATGAGCCACAATTCAATACTAATATTTTCATAATCCTAAATTATTGTTGCATGGCTTGGCAGGCGGTGATGGCTACCATGTAGTAGATGTCATCGACGGAGCATCCGCGTGAGAGGTCGTTCACGGGGCGTGCAATGCCCTGGAGGATGGGTCCGATGGCAATGGCGTCGCCAAGTCGCTGCACGAGTTTATAGGCAATGTTTCCCACTTCGAGATTGGGCACGACGAGCACGTTGGCGCGTCCGGCGATATGGCTGCCGGGGGCTTTTTTCTGTCCCACCGAGGGTACGAGTGCGGCGTCGGCCTGCAGTTCGCCGTCGATTTTCAGCGTGGGGTCGAGCTTCTGCGCCTTGCGGGTGGCGTCCACCACCTTGTCCACTATTTCGTGCTTGGCACTACCCTTGGTGGAAAAGCTGAGCATGGCCACATATGGCTCCTCAAACCCAGCTACCGAGCGGGCGGTCTGTGCGGTGCAAACGGCAATCTGCGCCAGTTGGTCGGCATCGGGCATCGGGGTCACGGCGACATCGCCCATTACAAGGATGCCGTCTTCGCCATATTGCGGCTGCTTGGTGACGAGGAGCATAGCTCCGCTCACGCAGGTGATGCCCGGTGCGCACTTGATAATCTGCAGTGCGGGACGCAGTGTCTCGGCTGTTGTAGAGAGTGCTCCGGAGATTTGTCCGTCGGCATTGCCTGTTTTGATAATCATGCAGCCCAGGTAGAGCGGGTTCTTCACCAGCTCGCGGGTCTGCTCAATGGTCATGCCTTTGCTCTTGCGCAACTCGCAGAGCAGCTGGGCATACTCTTCGCTCTTCTCGTAGTTTTCAGGGTCGATGAGTGTAGCCTTGTCGATGTGGTTCAATCCCAGACGTTTGGCCAGATCATGAATCTTGTGTGGGTTACCGATGAGGATGAGTTCTGCCACTCCGTCGGCCAGCACGCGGTCGGCAGCCGTGAGCGTGCGTTCCTCTGTGGCCTCGGGCAGCACGATGCGCTGGGGGTTGGCCTTCGCATGTGCTACAATTTGTTGTAGTAAATCCATAGTTATCTGGTTATGATTTGAAGTTATTCGTGCAAAGATTTATCAAAATCTTCTGCAAAGGTAATGCTTTTTTTTATTTTTTGCAAACGCAATGCTCTTTTTTTATATCCGTTGCAAACATTTCGGGCAAACGGATGTAAAAAGGGGAATAGGAGCTTTTGCAATGCAAGATCTTATCTTTTATGATGCAAAAGATAAGGTTTCACAAAGTAATATATATTATATTGCTCGGTAATATATATTATTTTACTTAGTAATATATATACTTTTACTCGGTAATATAATATATATTACTTTGTGAAAGCCTGTCTTTCATTTTACGAAAGATGGTTTCTCGCATCATCAACACTGTTTAAAGGGGATAAGGGGGCTGCCGGCATCTGAGAAATGAAAGGACCCGCCTCCGACGGGGCAGGTCCTTCTAAATGGCTTGGCTCAGCACTTCGACGAACTGGTCGGCCTGATCTCGTGTGAGACAGAGCGGCGGCAGCAGCCGCAGGGTGTGTGTGCCCGAGCAGCCGGCGAAGATGTGGTGGTCGGTGATGAGGCGCGAGCGCACGTCTTTCTGCGGGACAGCAAGGTCGATGCCAATCATCAGCCCGCGACCGCGAACATCGGTGATGGAATGGTGCTTTAAGGCGCTGACTTTTTTTATGAGGTATTCGCCGGTAGTGCGGGCGTTCTCGATGAGGTTCTCGTTTTCTATCACATCAAGCACAGCGAGAGCGGCGGCACAGGCCAGATGGTTGCCACCAAAGGTAGTGCCGAGCTGTCCGTATTCGGCTTTGAACTGTGGGGCAATGAGCAGGGCACCCATCGGGAAACCGTTGGCGATGCCCTTGGCCATGGTGATGAGGTCGGGGCGGATGCCGAGCCACTGGTGGGCGAAGAAACGTCCGCTACGTCCGTAACCGCATTGTATTTCGTCACAGATGAGCACCGTGCCATGCTTCTTGCAGGCTTCCGCGATCCCTTGGGCAAACTCGGGAGTAGCCATGCGGATGCCACCCACACCTTGAATACATTCAAGAATGACGGCACAGACATCGCCTTTCTCCAGTTCGGCTTCCCATGCGGGCAGGTCATTCAATGGTAGGTAGTTGACGTGTCCGTTCTGGTTGATGGGGGCAATGATTTTCGGGTTCTGCGTGGCTTCGACTGCTAATGAGGTGCGTCCGTGAAAGGCTTTTTCCGCCGACAGGATGCGTGTGCGTCCGTTGTGGAAAGAGGCGAGCTTCAAGGCGTTCTCGTTGGCCTCAGCCCCGCTGTTGATGAGGAAGAGGCGGTAGTCGTCGTAGCCACAAATGCGTCCGAGCCGCTCGGCCAGTTCGCGTTGCAGGGTGTTGACGACGGAGTTGGAGTAGAAGCCAATCTTTTGCAACTGTTCCGTCACCTTCTTGATATAGTGAGGATGGCTGTGCCCTATTGAGATGACGGCATGTCCACCGTAGAGGTCAAGGTATTCCTGTCCTTGGTCGTCCCACACGTGGCAGCCTTGCCCGCGGACGATGTTAATGGGGAAAAGGGGATAAACGTCGTAAAGGTTCATATCTGTTTAGAATGCTGATGCTTTGAGTTTCAATCCTGTGGTCTCGTCGAGGCCGAACATGAGATTCATGTTCTGCACGGCTTGTCCCACGGCACCCTTGAGCAGGTTGTCGATACAGGAGGTGATGAGAATATTCTTGTCGATAAGATCTGCATGTAGGAGACATTTGTTCGTGTTCACCACCTGCTTCATGTCGATGGGCTTGTCGCTGTAGTGGGTGAAAGCGGCTTTGTGGTAGAAGTCTTTATATGTTGCGACTAAGTCGCAACATACGGGACAATCTGTCTTAATGACGGCCGTGGCGAAGATACCACGGGCAAACGGGCCGCGATAGGGGATGAAGTCGATAGAGTAGTTCCCCTCATTGGGATGATTGGGAAGGGCAGTCTGGTTGAGGCTCTGATAAATCTCTGCCAGATGCTGATGGCGGAACGGCTTGTAGATGCTCAGGTTGTCGTTGCGCCACGAAAAGTGGGTGGTGGGTCCGGGCTTCTGTCCTGCGCCGGTTGAGCCGGTGATGGCATTCACGCTGATGTCGCCTTTGAGTAGTCCAGCCTTGGCGGCTGGCAGTAAGGCCAGTTGAATGGCAGTAGCGAAGCAGCCGGGGTTGGCCACATGCTGCGCACGGGTAATCTCGTCGCGGTTGATTTCGGGCAGTCCATAGACATAGTCGTGGTCGCCACGAATACGGAAGTCCTGCGCCAAATCGATAATTTTCACATGTGGTGGGATGGTGTGCTCTTTCAGGAAGGCTTCGCTTTTTCCATGACCGAAGCAGAAGAAAAGCAGGTCGACATCGTCAAATGGCATTTCGGAGGAAAATCGCATATCGGTGTCTCCGAAAAGTCCTTCGTGTACGTCAGTTAGCAGATTGCCGGCATTGCTCTCGCTGTGAACGAAGTGAATGTCGGCCTGCGGGTGGTTCAGGAGCAGGCGAATGAGTTCGCCTGCTGTGTATCCTGCACCACCGAGGATTCCTATTTTTATCATATCATATTATTTCTTTCCCGGTATAATCAGCCAGAGAATCGGATAGAGGATGATTCCGCTGAAAGCCGTGAAGAAGGTGAGTACTGCGTAGAGCACGCGCACGATGGTGGGATCTACGTCGAAATATTCAGCAATACCGCCGCAAACGCCGGCCAGAACGCGCTCATCGGAGCGTAAAAGTCTTTTGTCTACCATAATTCTATTCTCCTTTTTTGGTTATTTCTTGTCTGTTAGACGCAGAAACGGTTAAAAAGGTTGCAAAGAATGGTGATTTTTTATCGCTGCTCGTCGGGATGGATGCCATAGAAGACACGCAACGGGGTGCTGCTGACCTTGATGAATCCCTTGGCCTCGTCGCTTGTCCAGCCGTGCTGCATCTCACCGTATTCGCCGAGCTTCGACTTCAGCAGGTCGTCTTTCGAGTCAACGCCGACGGTCTCGAACGATAGCGGGCGAAGCTTCAGGATGGCTGTGCCGTTGACATGTCGCTGCGAGGAGGTGAGCATGGCCTCGATGTCGGGCATGACGGGTTCCAGATACTGGCTCTCATGAAGGAACATGCCATACCAGTTAGCTACTTGGTCTTTCCAGTATTGCTGCCATTTCGAGAGTGTGTATTTCTCTAACAGACGGTGGGCCTCGATGATGAGCATGGGCGCGGCAGCCTCGAAGCCCACGCGGCCCTTGATGCCGATGATGGTGTCGCCCACGTTGCAGTCGCGACCGATGCCGTAGGCGGCTCCGATTTCTTCTATTTTCTGGATGGCGGCCACCTTGTCGGCAAACGGCTCATCGTTGACTGCCGTGATTTCTCCCTTCTCGAAAGTGATACGCAGTTCCGATTCTCCATTCTTGGTGACATGCTTCAGGTAAGCCTCCTCGGGCAGACCCTGTGCTGAGTCGAGCAACTCGCCGCCGCAGATGCTGGTGCCCCAGATGCCAACGTTGTAGGAATATTTCAGTTTCGTGAAGTCGGCTGAAAAGCCGTGGGCGTTGAGGAAGTCCACCTCCTCCTGCCGCGAGAGCTTTTTGTCGCGGGTGAGGGTGATGATTTCCACACCTGGTGACATGACGAGGAAGGTCATGTCGAAGCGTATCTGATCGTTGCCCGCGCCGGTAGAGCCGTGGGCAATTGCATCGGCTCCAATCTCGTTGGCATAGCGGGCGATGGCGATAGCCTGAAAGATGCGCTCCGAGCTGACGGAGATGGGGTAGCAGTTGTTGCGGAGTACATTGCCGAAAATCATGTATTTCAACGATTTATCGTAGTATTCCTGCGTGACATCGAGTGTCACATATTTCACAGCGTCCAGCTTGTAGGCATTTTCCTCGTTTCGGCGGAGCTGCTCTTCACTGAAACCGCCGGTGTTGGCACAAGCGGCATACACCTCGTAGCCCATTTCTTTTGCGAGGTACATCACGGTGTAGCTTGTATCTAAGCCGCCACTAAAAGCCACTACAACTTTCTTTTTGTCCATATTATTATTCATATGTTTCTTAATCTCTTAACTCTGAACTGTGTACAGCCATTCCTTCCAATCGCGCGATTCTGTCCAGCACATTTTGTGGAATTTTGGCGGGCAGATGCTCCTCGGGGTCGAAGAGCATGGCAGTACAGATGCAGTATTTGCGGCCTGTGCGTCGCAGGATATCGACATTGCAGCAGCCCTCACAGCCTTTCCAGAAGGCCTCGTCGTCGGTCAAATCGGCAAAGGTCACAGGCAGATAGCCCAGTCGGGTGTTCATCGACATCACGGCGGCACCGCTCGTCAGCGAGAATATCTTGGCATGGGGCCAGCGTGTGCGGGCCAGC
>JAFRZC010000070.1 GCA_017442765.1 Prevotella sp.
ACCTCCAATGGATCATCACAGCAGTTGCCTTGCTTTCTCGAGGTCGGCAGGAGTGTCGATGCCGATGGTGGCCTGCGAGGTCAGCCCCACTCGGATGCGATAACCGTTTTCAAGCCATCTGAGTTGCTCGAGACTTTCTGCCTTCTCGAGTGGCGAGGGCGGAAGCTGTGCAATCTCCCTTAGTACGTCGGCCCGGTAGGCGTAGATTCCTATATGCTTAAGGTAGGGGAAATTTCCACCAGCTTCTCTGACAAACGGGATGACGGAGCGCGAGAAATACAGGGCAAAGCCTCGTTTGTCGGTGACAATCTTCGGAGAGTTGGGCGACTTCGCATCATCGGGGCTGTTGAAATGTGTGGCAAGCGTGGCAATGTGAGTCTCGTCTGTGTCGAACAGACCACATAGCGTTTCTATCTGTTCGGGGCGAATGAAGGGCTCGTCACCTTGCACGTTGATAACGACAAGCTCCCCATTATTCTCATCGCTTCTTACTTTTTCCAGTGCCTCGCAGATGCGGTCGGTACCGCTGCGATGGTCGGATCTGGTCATGATGGCCTTCCCGCCGAATGTGTTGACGGTACGGAAGATTCGCTCATCATCGGTAGCTACGTAAACGTTTTCGATGACTTGGCTGACACGCTCGTAAACGTGTTGGATGACGGATTTGCCCCCGAGGTCGGCCAATGGCTTACCTGGAAAACGGGTGGAGGCATAACGGGCTGGAATAATACTGATGAACTTCATAATTTTTACATAAGTTTTAGCTGCACTCGGCAAAATCGGAACAAGGTTCCTTTTGCGCTCATTTGCAAAACTTTGCAAAAGTAATGAAAAAAGATGAAAGATAAGGGATGAATGATGAACTTTTTTGTAAATTTGCAAGGTTTTTATTGATTTATAGATTTGACATGAGACGATTTATAGAAGTTTTAGCTGCACTCGGCAAAATCGGAACAAGTTTCTTTTGCGCTCGTTTGCAAAACTTTACATATTTATTATTATTAGCGGCATTGCCAGTGGCGGCTCAAAAGGTAACGCTCGGCTCGTGTACCACTCACGACGGTGGGCAGTATCAAGGCGAGATGCAGGGCGGAAAACCATACGGAAAGGGTAAGACGCGATGGAACAACGGTAATGTGTACGAAGGTGAGTATGTGAAGGGATTACGTCAGGGCGACGGTATCTACACGTTTGCCGACGGCGAGAAATATGAGGGGAAATGGTTTAAGGATCAACAGCACGGCCAAGGAACCTACTATTTTGCGAACAACAACCGTTACGTCGGCCTTTGGTACCGCGACTATCAGCAGGATCATGGTATCATGTACTATTATAATGGCGACATCTACGACGGAAACTGGGACCGCGACAAGCGTTCGGGACAGGGAAAATACACCTTTGCCAGCGGTGCCTATTATGAAGGAACGTGGAAGAACGACGAGAAAAACGGACAGGGAAAGTTCGTTTGGGAAGACGGTGAGACCTATTCTGGCAATTGGGTGGGCAACCAGCGCTCGGGCAAGGGGACCACACAGTATCCCAATGGCGATAAATATACGGGCGACTGGATGAATGACCTGCAGAATGGCAAAGGCATCTATACGTTTCAGAATGGTGATGTCTATGAAGGCGACTACGTAAACGGCGAGCGCACCGGTCAGGGTATTCTGCGTTATGCCAGCGGCGATGTCTATACGGGTGGCTTCGAACAGGGCGACCGCTCGCGCATAGGTACTTATAAATGGGCCAACGGCGATGTCTATGAGGGCGGATGGAAAGACGACTTGCAGGACGGGGCGGGAAAGCTGGTAAAACGCAACGGCGACCGCTATGAGCCTGCCACCTTTAAAAATGGGAAGCTCGACGGGCAGATTACCATCCATTATGCCGACGGGACACGTTTCAAGGGCGACTACCGGGCAGGCATGCGACACGGAAAAGCCATCGAGGAGACAAAAGAGGGCAAGCGTTTCGAAGGCTCATACGAAAAAGACCAGCGACATGGAAAGTTCGTGGAGAAAGACCGTAACGGAAAAGTTATCAAGCAAGGACATTATGAAAACGGAAGGAGAATAGAAGAATGAGACAACTTGGAATCATCAAACGCGACGGTTATCTGAAACCCTATGAATTCGCCATCAACGGACGTCATGAACACGTCCAGTGGAAAAAGCAACAACTCACGGAGAATGGCAAGAGGTCGTTAGCTGATTTTGCCAACGGCTACAATTATTTCGGACTTCACCGGACAGCGAGGGGATGGACGTTTCGCGAGTGGGCTCCCAATGCTAAGGCCATCACTCTCATCGGCGATTTTAACAACTGGACACCAACAACCAAATATCAACTCAAGCGCGTTCCCGGCACCGATAACTGGGAAATCAATCTTCCTGCAAAAGCCCTTCATCATGGAGAGCTTTACAAAATGAAGGTAGAGTGGAACGGAGGAGAGGGTGAGCGCATACCGGCATGGGCAAGGCGAGTAGTACAAGATGAGACGACGAAGATTTTCTCAGCGCAGGTTTGGCAACCCGATCATGATTATGCATGGCGGATAAATAAATTCAAACCCAAGAAAACTCCTTTGCTCATCTACGAATGCCACATTGGCATGGCGCAGGATGCAGAGAAAGTGGGAACCTACACAGAGTTCCGCGACAATGTGTTGCCGAGAATTGCCGCCGACGGATACAATTGCATACAGATAATGGCCATACAGGAACATCCCTATTACGGTTCGTTTGGTTACCATGTAAGTTCATTCTTTGCACCTTCATCACGCTTCGGTACACCTGAGGAGTTGAAATCACTCATCGATAAAGCCCACCAGCTTGGCATAGCTGTCATCATGGATATTGTCCACTCCCATGCCGTGAAGAATGAAATGGAAGGATTGGGCAATCTCGCCGGCGACCCCAATCAGTATTTCTATCCCGGCGAGCGGCACGAGCACCCTGCTTGGGACTCTCTTTGCTTCGACTATGGCAAAGACCAGGTGATACATTTTCTGCTCAGTAATTGCAAATACTGGCTTGAGGAATTTCATTTCGACGGTTTCCGTTTCGACGGAGTAACGTCCATGCTCTACTATAGTCATGGTTTGGGCGAGGCTTTCTGTGATTATGGTGATTATTTCAACGGTCATCAGGACGACAACGCTATTTGCTACCTGACACTGGCCAACGACCTCATACATGAAGTAAATCCTTCAGCCATCACTATTGCCGAGGAGGTAAGCGGAATGCCAGGGCTGGCCGCCAAAATAGAGGACGGCGGTTATGGCTTTGACTATCGCATGGCGATGAATATTCCCGACTATTGGATTAAAACCATCAAGGAGGTGCCCGACGAGGCATGGAAACCCAGTTCCATCTTCTGGGAGGTGAAGAACCGGCGTGCCGATGAGCGGACAATTTCCTATTGCGAGAGTCACGACCAGGCTCTTGTCGGTGACAAAACCATCATTTTCCGACTTATTGACGCTGACATGTACTGGCATTTCAAGAAGGGCGACGAGAACGACATGGCGCACCGGGGCATTGCACTGCACAAGATGATACGCCTCGTTACAGCCTCAACCATCAATGGCGGCTATCTCAACTTCATGGGTAATGAGTTCGGACATCCCGAATGGATTGACTTCCCGCGCGAAGGCAACGGATGGAGCTATAAATATGCCCGTCGGCAATGGAACCTTGTCGATAATCCTGAACTCGATTACCACTACTTAGGCGACTTCGACAAGGCCATGCTTCAGACCATCAAGCAACAACCACGGTTCAACCAGACGCGGATACAGGAGATATGGCACGACGACGGCGACCAGGTGCTTTGCTACATGCGTGGGAAGCTGGTCTTTGTCTTCAACTTCTCGCCCGTCCGCAGCTTCACCGATTATGGATTTCTTGTTCCGAAGGGCAGCTATCGGGTCGTGCTCAATACCGACAATCCCGACTTTGGCGGAAACGGACTGACGGATGACACCATCACCCATTTCACAAACTACGATCCGCTCTATGAGCGCGATGGTAAAGAATGGCTGAAACTATACATACCTGCCAGAACGGCGATGGTGCTGAGAAAGGAAGATTAATGGTTGATGGTTGATGGAAAGAGGTAATTATTCGTACATGCGGATTGCCTGCGCTCTTTATTTTGGAGTGTTTACATTTTGTTATCTCTATTTCTTCCAGGCCGACCTGATGTATGCCGCTCAACACGTGTTATCGAAAGGGCAGACACATTACGATCGTACGCTTGGAGCCATGCTCATCACCGTAGCCCTCTTTTTATTGCAAATAGCCATACTCGCGCTCACCCGCCTCACCCGTCGATGGCATGCACTCACCTATGCTCCGTCGCTTTACGTTCTGGGCTTGCTCACATCGTTTAGAGAGCCTGCGGGCGACTATCTTTCCAGTCTCTGGCCTCTTCTTGTGTTGGCGTTGATGCTCGTTGTGCTATTTATCATGCGAAATATGGCAGAAGAGAATCGGAATTGTCGTGACAGGTATTCGTTTCTTCTTCTTGTGTTAATGACCATTGCCGTAGGGCTTGCCGGTAATGGTGACGAAGTCCTGCATTATCGCCTGCGCATGGAAAAGTGTCTCATGCAGCGCGATTATCGTGCCGCGCTCGAAGTAGGTAAAGAAGCATCAGCTACCGATACAAGTCTCACGATGCTACGCATTTATGCCCTTTCGTGCGTAGGTCAGCTTCCCGATGGTCTTTCCGGCTATCCCTTAGCGGGCAATGAGGAAACCATACTTCCCGATGGTCGATATGCCCGCACTGTCATTCTCGACCCAAAGGAGATATTCAATCATGTGGGCATACCTGTGAAAGAACAAATGCCCGCCACGCAATATCTTCGTTTTGTCCACCGCACGCATAAGGCCAAGCCTGCTGCCGATGGCTATGAGTGCTGTATAGCAGAACTGAAAAAAATGAAGAGAGAGGGCACTTTAAAATGAAAATACCCTCTCTGACTTAATATGATGTATAAGTTCTAATTTATTCTTTCACTTCAGAAAAATCTTCGTCAAAAGCAATGTCTTCGATAGGCAGTTGCCTGTCAATCACGGCATTGAAAGCAACAATGGTTTCACTGCGAGCCAAGCCGAGCGGTTGAAGTTTGTCGTGGATAATGTTAAGCAGGTGATGATTATTCTTGGCATAGAGCTTAATGAACAAATCATAGCCGCCAGTGGTATAGTGGCACTCCACTACCTCTGGAATTGTCTTTAAGGCCTCAACCACACTATCGAATGACTCGGGATCTTTCAGGTAGAGTCCTATGTAGGCGCAAGTCTCGTAGCCAATCTTCTCCGGGTCTATGACGAACTGGGAGCCTTTCAGTACACCGATATTCGTGAGTTTCTGAATACGTTGATGGATGGCGGCACCGCTAACATTACAGGCGCGGGCTACTTCAAGAAAAGGAATGCGTGCATCCTCTGCGATGAGCTTGAGGATTTTCCTGTCCAATTGATCTAAATTGTGATGTGCCATTCTAAAGTACAATTTATAGTTGCATTATATTTGGTGCAAAATTAATATAAAAAATCGAAAAGCGCAACTTCTAAGGCATTTTTTCTTTTAATTCGTCGATTTTTTCTTGGTTTCTGTAGCTGTGTAGCTGATATGTAAAGCATTTGCTTTGCGGAGAGCTTGCTTTACTTCGGTAATGAGTCCAACTGGAGTTGCCCGGTCGGCTTTTATGGATACAATCATTTGCAATCGGTCTTCGGGTAACATGCGTTTTCGCTCAGCTGCAATAATACCAGTGAGTTCCTCAGGTGTGACAATTTTGTCATTCATTTGAATAACTGTATTTATTCCAGTCCTACCCTCTGAAAGAATCCTTTCTCCGATATAGATATGGGTGGTGGCAGTTTTCTTGGTAAGCCTGGCGAGTTCGGTGCCTTGCGGGGTCTGATATCTAACTTTCAGATTGACAGTTCGCATATGTGTCACTATCATGAAGAAGAAGAGCACAGTAAAGATGAGGTCGGGCAGCGACGCGGTATTGAGTGCGGGAATCTCGCGTGTTTTATGTCGGATAATGCTCATTGTTGCTCCTCCTTTAATGTGTTGTACTGTTCGGCGATGCGCTGTGGACATAACTGGCGGACAACGTCTTTTTGCTCGTCGGTTAGTTGAGCGAATGTCTTTCCGTATTTTTTCTTGGCAACCTGATTGCGTACCGCATTATAGGCGGCAACAATTTCATTTTGTAGGTGAAAATAGACATCATAGCTGGCTTTGGGATTCGCGTCAATGGTGATGAGGTGATTGGAACCGCGACTTTCTACAAATTGTTGGATTTTTTTGCGCAGTTTTTTTGTTGGAACAACAACTTCATCCAAAAGCAATTTGCTGTCGGCATCAATGCGGAATGGCATGAGGTTCTCTTTTTTTACATCGACGGTTTGCTCCTGTTCGGCTTTGTCAACGGGTGGGAGCTGGCGGGTCAGTCCTTTGTCGATATCCATTGAGGTCGTGACAAGGAAAAAAATCAGCAACATGAATGAAATGTCTGCCGTTGAGGTTGTGTCCAAAGCAGGAACACCATGTGTGATTTTTCTCTTGATAATCATTAGCGGTTGCGTTTTTTGGCGATGACGTAGTTTGCGCAAATGATTAATATTGCTGCGGTTATGAGAAAGAGAGAGGTGTTGACGAACATGTCTGCGGTTCTGCTCCAGAATGGTGTCTCTATGTTTTCTCCGTTTTTGATAATACCTTCAGACGAGCCGAAGACAAAGGTCACAATAAGGATAAGGAGTGTCAGTCCGCTTGTGACGAGGGTAATTCGCTTAGTGGGAATGCCATTGTCAGTAGGGGCAATACCCTTATTCCTGCGCGTATTTCTGATAACGGAATAAATGGAGATGGCGATGGCTGCCATCACTATAATGAGCAGAAAGGCGATGAGCAGAGGGGTGAACAGGGGGGCAGTATAGTTAGGATTCTCCTCGTATGGACGATGATAGCCTATGAGGTAAAATAGGGTATAGACGACAGCCGTCAAAGCAATGAGGCTATAGAAAACCAGTTTCGACAGTTTGCCGGCTGGCCAATTGCTCAGGTCAGGGCGCATCATTTTTCTTTTCCTCTTTTGTATTTGCTGACAGCGTCTAACAGGATGGTTGAGGCCTCTTCCATTTCAGTCGTCAACCGGTCAACTTTTGTCAGGACGTAGTTGTAGAAAAGTTGCAGGATGAGCGCAACAATAATTCCAAAAATAGTGGTAATGAGTGCTACTTTCATACCCGATGCTACAATGGTAGGACTGATATCTCCGGCATTTTGTATTTGGTCGAAGGCCATTACCATGCCGATGACAGTTCCAAGGAATCCGAGCGAGGGAGCCATTACAATGAACAGTTTGATCCATGAACAGCCTTTCTCGAGATTGTCGGCTTGCACGCTTCCGTATGAAGATATGGCTCGCTCGATGTCGACAATGGTATCGTCGATGCGTAAGAGCCCCTGCTGACAAATTGCCGCCACAGGGCCACGGGTCTCATGGCAAAGTGTTTTTGCGCCGTTGATGTCGCCTTCCCCGATTTTTCCACAAAGGTTGTTCATAAAGTCGCGGTTGTTGATTTCCGACAGGCTCAGGTATATGATGCGCTCGATGCAGAAGGTAAGGCCGATGATGAGTGCCAGTGCCACCAATGACATAAAGCCGGCATTGCCCTCTATGAACTTTTCTTTCAGTACTTTATGCAGCCCCGTTGTATCGCCATCATCAGCAGTCAAGGCTGTTTCCGACAGGCTGTCGGTCGCAAGGTCTAAAGCCGTGTCTATGCTGTCGGTGGTTTCAATTGTAGCTGTAGTGTCGTTAGGTGCAATTGTTTTTTGTACTGTACTGGACACAAAGGCTCCAAGTAAGAAAACGGTGAGAAATAAAAAGGTGACAGATGCTCTTTTCATAATCAAACGGAAATGAGATAATTCATAGGAAAGGGGACTTTGTCCCTTTGGCGGTTTGAATCCGCCTCTTAGGGATTCGTCCCTTTAGCGGTTTGAATCCACCTCTGCGGAGAGAACAGGATTCGAACCTGCGAACCGGTTTCGCCGGTTACACGCTTTCCAGGCGTGCCTCTTCAACCACTCGAGCACCTCTCCTTTATTGGGATGCAGAATGTCGCATGACATGCGTTTTCTGCAAACCGGGTGCAAATTTATAGTTTTTCTGTCGAATAGCCTAAAAAACATTGTTAAAAAGAGTGAACATCTTAATAAAGCAATGTGGGGGCTTCAACTATGAGATGTCGAAGATGCGTCTGACGTTTTCGTTTGTTTGCCGTTCCACTTCTTCGGGGCTAGTGCCGTAGGCTTCGGCAAGTAGTTGGAGCACGTGGGTTACGAAGGCCGGCTCGTTGCGTTTGCCGCGCATGGGTACGGGAGCCATATAGGGGCTGTCGGTCTCAAGAACGATGCGGGAGAGAGGAACATTGGCGGGCAATACCTCTGGCAGATGACTCTTTTTGAAGGTGAGCACTCCCCCGATGCCGAGGGCGAAGTGCTCGAAAGCAAGCAATTCTTGAGCTTCAATGGCGTTGCCTGTGAAGCAATGGAATACACCGCCAGGCAGCTCGTGCTCGTATTTCCGTAGCAGTTTTACCATTTCGTTTTGTGCTTTCCGGCAGTGAATCATCAGAGGCAGACGAGTCTCTATTGACCATTTCACTTGTTCCTCAAAGGCTTCAAGCTGCTCTTGCTCAAACTCGCGGCTCCAGTAAAAGTCGAGTCCCACTTCGCCGATGGCAATGATATGGCTTTCCATCTGGTCAGAGGGGTGGGATAGAACCTTGCGGATAGACTCAAGCTGAGCCTTGTAGTCGATCTTGACTTCTTCAGGGTGGAGGCCAATCATCGGGTAGAGATAACCGGCATGGCGGGCGCAGATGTCGATGATTGCCTTTGATGTTTGCAAATCGATGGCAGGCAGAAAGATTTTCTCGACGTGGGCATTGCGGGCACGTGCGATGGTCTCGTCGAGATCTTTGCGGAAATCCTCGCTGTCGAGGTGGGCGTGGGTGTCAATCATCAGTATTGTCGGTTCATCATGTTTGAGGCGTAGCGGCGCAGTTCTTCTTTCCGGTAATCGTCAACTTTCAGCTTTTCCAGATATTGGCGACTTTGTTCGAAGTAGTAGGCGATTTTCTTTTGTGCTATCGTGTCGATGCCTATTTCGTTATATATTTTCGTGACCGCCTCGACTTTCTCGTCGGGGTCGAAGTCGCCGACAGTTGTCCAGTGCAACAGGTCTTCTCTTTGCAGCTTGTCGGCTCGGTTCATCGCATTGATGAGCATGTAAGTTTTCTTGTTGGAGACGATGTCGCCGCCGATGGCTTTGCCGAACACCTTGGGGTCGCCATATACATCAAGGAAATCATCTTGCAGTTGGAACGCGAGCCCAATCTGTTCACCGAATTGGTATAATGTTTGCGCGTCGGCTTCGGGCGCGTCGGCAAGGATGGCACCTGTCTTGAGGGCGCAGGCGAGCAGCACGCTGGTTTTCAGGCGTATCATCTCAATATACTCGTCCTCGCCGACGTCGTTGCGACACTCAAAATCCATGTCGTATTGCTGTCCTTCGCCTATTTCGAGCGCAGTTTCTGTAAAGAGTTCGAGCACGGGCTTGAGCTTGTCGGGATTGCACTGGGTCATCTGTTGGTAGGCGAGCACGAGCATTGAGTCGCCGGAGAGGATGGCGGTGTTTGCATCCCATTTCTTGTGTACGGTCAGATGGCCGCGTCGCAGCGAGGCGTTGTCCATGAGGTCGTCGTGGAGCAGGGTGTAGTTGTGGTAGGTCTCCAGTCCGCAGGCTACGGGCAGGATGCTCTCAGCGTCGTCTTTATAGAGATTATATGCGAGCATCATAAGTACTGGCCTGATGCGTTTCCCGCCGATGGAGAGCACATAGCGGATGGGCTCGTAGAGCGACCCGGGCTGACGGTCGTGTGCCAGCGTACCGAGATAACTGTTGATTTGTCTTAAAATTTCGTCTGAAGTGTACATGACTTTTCTTAATCTATAGTTTGAACTCGATGGGGATGGCCATGAGCGTGCGGCAGGGCTGCCCCTTGTCGATGCCCGGTTTCCATTTCGGCATCATGCGAGCCACGCGCATGGCCTCCTGGTCGAACAGCAGACCGCCCGATTTTGAGATTTTGACATTTGAGAGTGTGCCGTCTTTATTGACGATGAAGGTGACAACCACTAACCCCTCAATCTTCTGCTTCTGGGCTGTGGGTGGATATTTCAGGTTCTGCGTGAGCCATTGCATGAAGGCCGGCCATCCGCCCGGATACTCAGGCAGTTGCTGTACGATGCGTAGGGGGAGGATGTTGTCGTTCTGATCTACGACAACGGGTGCGAGGGGCTCAGCACTCACCTCTTTTGCCTTACCTCCATCCTCCAAGTCGGTTTCTCCCACGATGCGCATGTCGTCGATTTTGTTTTGCTTCGCCAGTGCGTCGGCCTCCTTTTCCTCTACGACGTTTATTTTCGGTGTGATGTTGGTTTGCTGTTCTGGTTGTTGAGCGGCCTCCATGTCGGCATGACTGACGGCAGGGAGCAGCTCCATGTCTTGCCCCAACTCGTCGATGAATGCAGCATCGCCGACCTCGGGGCGGCTGTTCCTGTTGTATTCCAAGCCGACGAAGAGCGTTGCCAGCGCAAAGACAGCTCCCAAGTGAAAACCAAATGTTTTTCTCGTTTCCAAAATAAAATGGTCTTTTTTCCGTTATTATGAAGAAACTCGCCTGCAAAGGTACGAATAAATTTACAATTTAAAAATTTACAATGTACAAATTAGGGTCAAATTATAAATTATTTTTATCGTTCATGCTGTCGCTCATTCCGGCAGTGCTATGGTCGCAGGAGAGCCAGACGGTCTATAATTTCCTGCGCCTGCCCGTGAGCGCCCATGCCGCGGCCCTCGGCGGTGAGAACATCACCATCGTCGAGGACGATGCCTCGCTTATCTTCAGCAATCCCGCCCTGCTCTCGTCGGTCAGCGACAAAACCATTGGCCTGAACTACATGAACTACATGTCGGGTGCGCAGACGGCCAGCGCTTCGTTCAACCGCATCTTCAAGGAAAAGACCTCGGTGGCGGTCACAGCGCAATACATGAACTACGGCAAGATGAAAGAGGTCGATGAGAACAATATCCAGACAGGGGAGTTCTCGGCCAAGGACATCTCCTTCGCCGGCTACCTGTCTTACATGCTCGGCAAACGCATCGCCGGAGGTATCACGACAAAGCTCATCGCCTCCTACCTCGGCGACTACAACAGCATTGGCTTCGGAGTAGATTTGGGACTGAACTACTACGACCCCGACCACGACCTCTCGTTCTCCATAGCCGCCAAGAACCTCGGCGGACAGCTCAAGGCTTATAACGACCACTACGAACACATGCCCATCGACCTGCAGGTGGGAGCCAGCAAGACGTTTCGCGCCTTTTCCGTCCGCCTCTCCGCCACCCTCGTCGATTTGAACCACGGGGGCTACACGTTTGTCAATCATCTTGTCGTCGGAGCCGACTTCAATCTCTCGCAGACCATCTGGATAGGCGCAGGCTACAACTTCCGCCGAGCCCGTGAGATGCGCATCACCGACGACGAGGACGAGAGCAGCCACATGGCAGGCCTGACGCTTGGCGCGGGTCTCAACCTTGAGCGGTTCAAGCTCAATCTCGCCTACGGCAAATACCACGTGTCGTCCAACTCCATTCTTCTTAACCTCGCCTATACACTATGAAGAAAATCTCCATTGCCATCGACGGCCATTCCTCATGCGGTAAGAGCACCATGGCCAAAGACCTTGCTCGTCGCATCGGCTACGTCTATGTCGATACAGGTGCCATGTATCGTGCCGTAGCCCTCTATGCCCTCAGGCATGGAATTATCCAAGCCGACGGCATCATCCTCGGGCAACAACTGCAGGATAGTCTGCCCGATATTCACATCGAACTCCGCCTCAATCCCGATACGGGGCGTCCCGAAACATGGCTCAATGGTGAGCTTGTGGAGCGCGACATCCGCACTATCGAAGTATCCAACCATGTCTCGCCTGTCGCCGCCCTGCCCTTTGTGCGCACCGCCCTCGTCGCCATGCAGCGGCAAATGGGGCAGAAGGGGGGCATCGTCATGGACGGGCGCGATATTGGCACCGTCGTCCTGCCCCATGCCGAGCTCAAAGTCTTTGTCACCGCCTCCGCCCAAGTGCGTGCCGAGCGGCGTTACCGCGAGTTGCAAGAGAAAGGTATGTCTGCCGACTTCGACGAGATCCTGCGCAATGTTGAGGAGCGCGACTACATCGACACCCACCGTGCCATAGGACCTCTCCGCCAGGCTCCCGATGCCCTGCTGCTCGACAACTCTAATATGACTATCGAGGAGCAGAACGACTGGCTTTACCGCCAGTACCTCCGCGCAGCAGAGTAACACAGAGTGTTTAGCGTTTAGTGTTTAGTGTTTAGTGTATTTTCACTTATCACTTATCACTTTTTATTTCGCCCCTTTCCGTCGGTTGCAGTCGCGGCAGAGCATCTGGCAGTTCTCCTCGACAGTCCGGCCGCCGTCGCGCCAAGGCGTAATGTGGTCGGCCTCCATCTGTTCCAGTTCGAAGTGTTCTCCGCAAATCTTGCAGATACCTTGTTGCCGTTCATAGGCGGCCAGTCGGATGTCCTCGGGGAATGTCCGTAGGCCCAGGTCGTGCTCGTCGCGGGTGAAGACATACGAGCAGATGCCCTTTTTGTTCTGCACCTCCGAGTCGATGACGAGCCGTCCTATCTCCTTGTCC
>JAFRZC010000071.1 GCA_017442765.1 Prevotella sp.
AGCGTCCAGTCGCAATCAATCTGCAGCTCGCTCACACCCCCGATGTCGTGGGTCTCGTTCATCTGCAACACCCTTGTCAGGATTTTCTCGGCCAAGCCCTTCGGCGGACGCACCATACAATCGTTGGTAATGAAGACAACGGGGATGAGGAATGGGTAATGAGTAGTGGGTAATGAGTAATGATTAATGAAGGAGGAGGGGGGCTGAAGGCCTTTTATCGTTGCATTGGGCATGGGGCCGCCCTGCTCGTTCATTACTACATCGAAATAGCGCACGTAGAGACGGCTGACGTTATGGTCTTTCAGGAAAGTTTGTTCCTCGGGGCTCAGCGCAAAGGTTGTGCGCCAATAATACATACCGCGCACAGACTCGTCTTCAGGTTGCCGGCTGCACGACACCATCCCAACGAGCAGCATCAGACCTACACACCACCTCATTTCTCTCTCTTCACTTTTCACTCTTCACTTCTGGAGCTTCTGGAGCTTCGGCGACACTATCGGCTGGCTGCACGTAGGGCACATCGCCCTCAAGCAGCTCGGGTTTGCCACCAGGCGGATAATCGCGCTCCATCATGCCGCTGGGCTGAAAGATGTGTCGGCAACTGCTGAGCATGGTGATGCCCGCAGCCAGTCCGGCCACACGGACAGCCTTGCCGGCCATGCGACGGAGAGAAAGCTGATTACTGATGTAGCGCACCTCAGCCTCACAAGCCGGACACGTACCAGCACAATCGCCCTTGTGGTCACATTCACGAGGATTGTAGTCAATCTCGTTGGCATCGGCAATCTTTTTGCGAATGTTCTTGAGCGTTTCACATTTTGCCTTTCCTACATACATAGTCGTTTCGATTTAATGGTTTTCGGGAACAAAGATACTATTATTTTTGCTTTCTGCTAATTTTTATTGGAAAATTTTTATCTTCCCACCTTTTTTCGTACTTTTGCAATCTGATTGAAAATATTAAGTTTTTTAAGTCATTCATGGCGAAGAAGGAACAGGGGTTGACCCCGATGATGAAGCAGTTTTTCGACTTCAAGGCAAAGCATCCCGATGCTGTGCTGCTGTTTCGTTGTGGCGACTTCTATGAGACCTACGGCGAGGACGCTGTGGTGGCCTCGAAGATACTGGGCATCACGCTGACACGCCGCAACAACGGCGGCAACACGGGCGAGATGGAGATGGCCGGATTTCCTCATCATGCCCTCGATACCTATCTGCCCAAGCTCATCCGCGCGGGGCGGCGCGTGGCCATCTGCGACCAGCTGGAAGACCCGAAACTCACGAAGACCCTCGTCAAGCGCGGCATCACCGAGCTGGTTACGCCGGGCGTGGCCATGGGCGACAACGTGCTCAACTATAAGGAGAACAACTTTCTCGCCGCCGTTCATTTCGGTAAGGCTGCCTGTGGCGTGGCGTTCCTCGATATCTCCACCGGCGAGTTCCTTACCGGCGAGGGACTGCCAGACTACGTGGAGAAACTGCTGGGCAGCTTCCAGCCCAAGGAGGTGCTCTACAACCGCGAATGCAAACAGCAGTTCGAGCGTTATTTCGGCAACCGCTACACCGTTTTTGAGCTCGACGACTGGGTTTTTACAGACCAGACCGCCCGGCAGAAACTGCTGAGGCACTTTGCCGTGAAGTCGCTCAAAGGCTTCGGCGTGGAGCACTTGCGGAGCGGTGTCATCGCGGCGGGAGCCGTCATGCACTATCTCGAACTGACTCAGCACGCTCAGATAGGGCACATCACCCACCTCAAGCGCATCGAGGAAGAACGCTATGTGCGGCTCGACAAGTTCACTATCCGCTCGCTTGAGCTCGTCAGCCCGATGCAGGACGACGGCCTGTCGCTACTCTCCGTCATCGACCGTACCGTCACGCCCATGGGCGGCCGCATGCTGCGCCGGTGGATGGTCTTCCCGCTGAAGGACGCACAGCCCATCAACCAGCGGCTCGACATCGTGGAATATTTCTTCCGCCATCCCGACTTCCGCCAGCTCGCCGACGAACAGCTTGGGCATATCGGCGACCTTGAGCGCATCATCTCAAAGGTGGCCGTGGGGCGTGTCTCTCCGCGCGAGGTGGTGCAGCTGAAAAATGCGCTCAAGGCCCTCGTCCCTCTGAGAGCCGCCTGTCTCGATGCCGAGCACGAACAACTCAGAAGGGTGGGGGAACAACTGAATCTCTGCGAGACCCTGCGCGACCGTATCGGGAAAGAGATACACCCCGACCCGCCGCAGCTTGTGGCCAAGGGCGACGTCATCGCACAAGGCTACAACGCCGAGCTCGACGAGCTGCGTGCCATCGCCCGCTCCGGCAAATCGTATCTGCTCGAGATACAGGAGCGCGAGAGCCGGAAGACCGGCATCAGCTCGCTCAAGGTGGGCTATAACAACGTGTTCGGCTATTATCTCGAGGTGCGCAATACTTATAAGGACCATGTGCCTGCCGACTGGATTCGCAAGCAGACGCTGGCGCAGGCTGAGCGCTACATCACGCAGGAGCTGAAGGAGTATGAGGAGAAAATCATGGGAGCCGAGGAGAAAATCCTTTCGATAGAAGCCCGGCTCTTCGCCGAGCTCGTCGCCGACATGCAGGAGTATATTCCGCAGATACAGGCCGATGCCACGCTCATCGCACAGCTCGACTGTCTGCTCTCGTTTGCCAAGACCGCGAAAGAGTGTCGCTACGTGCGCCCCGTCGTCAGCGACGACTGCGTGCTCGACATTCGTCAGGGCCGCCACCCGGTCATCGAGCAGCAGATGCCCATTGGCGAGAGCTATGTGCCCAACGACATCATGCTCGACAACGAGCGGCAGCAGATCGTCATCATCACCGGTCCAAACATGGCAGGTAAGTCTGCCTTGCTACGACAGACGGCCCTCATCACCCTTCTTGCGCAGATTGGTTGCTTTGTGCCCGCGGAAAGTGCCAGAATCGGACTGGTGGATAAAATTTTCACCCGTGTGGGAGCCAGCGACAACATCGCGCTGGGCGAATCGACCTTCATGGTTGAGATGACCGAGGCCGCCAGCATTCTCAACAACGTCACCCCGCGCTCGCTGGTGCTCTTCGACGAGCTGGGGCGCGGCACCTCTACCTACGACGGTATCTCCATTGCCTGGGCCATCGTCGAATACCTGCATGAGCATCCTCACGCACAGGCCCGCACGCTCTTCGCCACCCACTATCACGAGCTGAACGAGATGGAGAAGAACTTCCGGCGGATTA
>JAFRZC010000072.1 GCA_017442765.1 Prevotella sp.
AAAAAAAAAAAAAAGGCTAAAATACAATTGTTTTTGTATCTTTGCAAAAACAATAGGGGTTGCCGAAAACCTTATAGAGTAGGCATAATAAACATAAACAAAACATTTTAAAATGAAAAAAGTTGTTTTAGCTATTGCCGTTGTTGCCACTGTTGCTCTCTTTGGCAGCTGCAAAAAGAACTGCGTCTGCGATGCCACCTACACCTATGCTGGTCAGACCGTCAACCTGACTTCTATGACCATTGAAGACCAGAAGAACTGCGACGATGTCGACGTTCCCGCAGCATGGTCAAGCTACGGTGCATCTCTGAAGATGAGCTGCAAAGACGAATAATTGCAGACATTCAGATAACAAAAAAACGCCGCCCTGATGAGGGCGGCGTTTTTTTGTTATTTCAGTTTGAACAGCAGCTTTTTTTCGCCCTTGTCGGTGCGGATGAAGAGGGTGTAGTCCATCTTTGGCATCTTGCTTATGGTTATGCGCGCTCCATTGCGGTACTGCGGCAGCTTACGCACGCTCGCCCCGTCGGGACCGACGAACTCCACTTCGGCCACAGGACTCTCCAGGGTTATGGTTATATAGCCTTGGTCAAGGAACGGGTTGACCACGACGCGCTCCTTGGAGATTCCCTGCGCCACCATGCCCGACGAGGCCACGAAATCCTGATGGAACACAGCGCCGCCCACCTGCGTTAACTGGCGGTTGGACGGCACGAAGGTACGCATTCCGTCGGAGGGTGTCAGCGTTAGCGTAGCCCCCAAGGCAACTTCCAGATAATAGTATCCGTCAGCGTCGGTGACTGCCTCCTGCTGGCCGCCGCTGACGGTGATGCCGGCAAGCGGCGCTCCACTGTCGTCGGTCACTCGCCCCATGACGGGATGGGCACTGAAGCAGGTCAATCCCTGCATGTTGCTGCCGAACCACTTGTTGCCCTGCCCGTCGACCATCACGCGACGGTGGATGTCGTTAGGAAGTACGGTCTCCTTAGGGCGGAAAACATGCCAGCTGTCCTTGCCATCGAAAAGCGCCACCCCTTTGTCGGTGACCATCCAGATAGCCCCCGAGGGGTCGAACGCCAGGTCGTTGACCTGGTTGCAGGGCAGCGGGCTATTCTCGGCAGTGAAGACCGTCCATTCCTCACCCTCCACACGCACCAGTCCCCCCAGTGTACCGAGCCATTTCACGCTGTTCTTGTCGATGATGATGGCAGGCACGATATTGTCGGGGAGCCGCGAATTGCGGGTGGTGAACGACCTCCAGCGGCGGTCGTCGTAGACCGAAAGGCCGTCGTTGGTGCCTATCCACTTGCGGTTGGCGCGGTCGATGGCGACGCAGAGGATGAAGTCGCTGGACAGCTCCGAATTCTGCGATGTATACTTCTCCCAGTCCTGCCCGTCATAGCGCACCAGTCCTCCAAGGGTCACACCTATCCATTTCACGTCGTTGTGGTCGATGGCAATCTTGGAGATGAACTTCATCTGCAGCTTCTTCATCTGCTCTTTATGTTCAGTCCATCGAGATCCGTCGAACTCGATTACTCCGTAGTCGTCGGTGCCTATCCACAGCATATTGTTGCCGTCAACGGTCAGGCAGTTGACATACTGATCTTTGAGTTTCTCGTTGAACATCGAGAAATCCGTCCAGGTTTTGCCCGACAGCTTGGCCATGCCCAGCTCTGTACCGAACCACTTGTTCCCCTTCCTATCGTTGGCCATGGCGAGGACGGTGTTGCCGATCTCGGAGTTCTTTATAGTATAGCGCGTCCAGTTCTGGGCGAAGCAAATTGAAAATTCAAAATTGAAAATTGAAATTATAGCGGTAAAAAAAACGATTTTTTTCATAATGCTGTTTTTTTTCTAGACAGTCTAGACTGTCTAGATTCTCTAGAGTGTCTAGATTTTCTAGATTTTCTAGACGGTCTAGAGCTTCTAGTCTATCAAGTCTTGTGTTTTTCTTTCTTGGCAGCAGGAAAGAGTATATTATTCAGTATCAGCCTATAGCCTGGCGAGTTGGGATACAGCGACAGGTCTGTCGGCGGGTCGCCGACAAAGTGGCGGTAGTCCTCGGGGTCGTGACCGCCGAGGAAGGTCCACGTGCCTTTGCCGTATTCGCCGTGCAGGTAGCGCACCTCGTCGAGCTCCTTGTTCTCGCCCATTATCAAGGCACTGGTTTTCACCGTCGAACGACGGAACGCCGTAGTCTGGCCCATAAAGCCGTGAATGATGCGCGTGTGGTTCTGTGTCAGCATGGTGGGAATCCAGTCCCACTTGGCGGAGAAGTCGAAAAGGGTGAAAAAATCATTCTTCTCGTTGACTTGCCGCTGACGCGTGCGATCATCGATGTCGATGGTCGAGATCTCATATTCCGACGGGTTAGTGCTGATGCGGAAATCCTTGAAGGCAAAGCACTTCGAATAGTCGAGCAGTTCCTGCGCGTTGGGCTGCATGGGGTCGCCGTCGAACATCACGTCGCAGATGTCCACATTCTCCGCCGCTAACGCCACATCGTAGCTGTCGGGTGCCGAGCACATGGCGAAGAGGAAGCCGCCGCCCATGACGAAGTCCCTTATTTTATGGGCGACAGCAAGTTTCAGCTGCGACACTTTCTGGTATCCCAGCTTGTGGGCGCGAGCCTCCTGGTCGCGCACATCCTCTATGTACCATTGGGCGTTGCGGTAGTTGCCCCAGAACTTGCCATACTGTCCAGTGAAGTCCTCGTGGTGCAGGCGCAGCCAGTCGTAGGTAGGCAACACTCCCGCCACGACCTCCTCGTCGTAGACCACGTCGTAGGGTATCTCGGCGTAGGTCATCACCAGCGTCACGGCGTCGTCCCACGGCAGCTTGCTCTTGGGCGAATAGACGGCTATCCGCGGGGCTTTCTGCAGCCGCACGGCATCCATGTTGACCGACGGGTCGGCAATCTCGGAGAGTATCGCCGACGAGCGTCCGTCGGCGATGGTCTCGACGCTGACGCCGCGCAGCTTCGCCTGCCGCTCTATGGCGTCGGCATATTTCATCATGAAGGCTCCACCACGGTAGTTGAGCAGCCAGGTGACCTCCACTTCGCGCTCCAGTGCAAAGTAGGCTATACCATAGGCTTTCAAGTGGTTGCGTTGTGTCTCGTCCATAGGGATAAGCAGATAGGTTGCCCTCGCCTGTGGCATTGTGACAAGCAGAAGAAGGAAAAAGAGGGTAAAACAAAGTCGTTTCATGGCAATAAAAGAGCGTGCAAGTCAATCCTGCACGCTCAATAACTGCGAATATCTTTTTTTATTGTGTCACTTCTTCACAAAACGTTTCACACTGGTGCCTGTATCGGTGACTATACGCACAAAATAGTGACCGTTGGGAAGCCGCGAGATGTCTATGCTGCCGCGATCCGACGTAATTGTCTTGCGTCCCGAAAGGTCGACAATCTCAACACTCCGCAGACCTTCAGCACTGACATGAAGCACATTGTGAGCTGGATTGGGATACACTATCTCGTCGTAGCGCGAGGCTTCTTCGATGCCGACGAACTCGCATGGTTCGGCTATGGGGTGCGTACCGCCGTAGCGGTAAGCGTTGTTGACGTTGACGAGCTCCTGTCCGTGGCGGTTGTAGATGCGGTATCTGAAATAGCGGTCCACACCGTCGACGCCGTGCCACACCGCCCTGACGCCGCTTCCGGCCACGAGGTATTCCGCAGTGTCGCGGCTTCCCGTCACCAGACGTGCCGTACCGAAGATGTAGCCTTCATCCGACTCAATGGTCAGGCAGGCTCCGTTGTCCCAGCCGTCATGGTGGTTGCTGGTGTTCTCCATGACCACCGTCAGGGGACACATATTCTCCGCCCTGTAGCTCACCTGCACCACCTTGACACGCACACTCTCGCCACCCTGGGTGAGAACCACGAACGCCACGCGCTCGCCATCCTCATCCATAGGTTCCACCTCGAGATGCAGCCAGCCGGCACGGCCGAAGTCGTCGAGCTCCACAGCGAGCCACTCCGCCGTGCTGCTTACCTGCAAGAGGCCGTTGTTCATCTCGTTGATGCCCGCCAGCAACGAATCCACACCACCCTCACCCATGAAGTTGAAGAGGGTGTCGCTTACCCGCAACGCATAGTCGGGCACAGCGCCGGTGAGGCAGGCGTTCTGCATGTTGAAAGTGTAGGTGACGTTGCCGCCGACGCCGCCGACGCCCGGGCTGATGGAGTCGACGGTGTAGTAGCCGTCGCCCACGCCGCTCCAGCCGAAGTTGAAGTGCATATACTGGCGTGCGTCGTATCCGTCGCAGACGAAGCCATGCCCCCCCTGGGTGGCGGCACCGGCATAGAGGATGGGGTGCCCCAGGTCGAGCTCGCCGACGAGCAGCGAGCGCCACGAATCGTTGCTGTAGCCATAATCCTTAAAGTGGACATCCATATCGCGGCTGTAGTGGAAGTAGTCCTTCAGCGCATTGTCCTGGCTGGCATAGCCCTCGACACCGACGAGTCCAAGGGCCGCGCTGCCGCCCTGAGCTGCGGTGCCATAGTCCATCTCAAGCCCCACGCCACAATGGTACATCAGCGTCGCCACAGCAAGGATTTTTTCCTGCGTGTCGTACTGCACGGCGCTGTCGGGCATGTTCGCCCAGTCGTAGAGTGTGTGGCCGAAGTCGGCACTCTCGGTGGTCCCCGTTCGGGGCGACACATAGCTGTGGTTTCCCGTGCCAAAGGCAGGATAGTTCCAGAACTTCAAAAATTGCGCCATAGCCGTGGCGGCGCATCCGGTGACCGTACCCGATGGGCATCGCCGGTCGAAGGGGTAGTCCTGGTCCCACCGCGTGGTGAGCAGCGGAGCCATGCCGTCGCCATCCTTGGCGCCATCTGAGATACCGGCCTCGAGGCGCTTCCATTCGGCGGCATCGCCCCCGTAGACCGGCACAGGACTCTTCGCGGCACGGGCCTTCCATACCGCCATCACCTGCTCCTCGTATCCGCCGAGCCACCTGTGCAGTGCCGGAGACATGTCGGACGGGTCGAGGATGCCGGTAACCGAATAGGCCAGGATGGGCTTCACACAGTCGTCGGCAGCCACTATCACCCAGCCGCCCTGCGCATTGTCGAAAAGGTAGAGGCCGGCATAGTACCAGCCGTCACCGTGCAGCGTCAGCTCGACTGGAGCCTTGCTGCCGACGGTTTGCGACATGAAGTTGCGGGCCACAGCCGCGGCTCGCTGCGGCGTCACCGGCTCGGCGGCGACGGTCAAGGCCGCAAAAAAAACTAAAGAAAAAAACAACTGTTTCATTGCACTTTAGTAAAAATCAGCACACCAGTACCAAGCACTTGCACAATCTCGGGGTCTTCCTCGGCAAGGTTATATGTTATGGTCTCGTCGTCAGGATTATAAATAAGGTTGCTCGAATCGGTAACCATCTCGCCAGTCTCCTCATCCTCATATTCATATGTGATTATTATCGTATTGCCCCTGACAACGTAAGTGAAATTGTACGAGAAGTTCGCCTCTTGATTGGCAGCAGGCATGGAAGGCACCGTGATAAAAGCCTCTTGGAACATTTCTCCCTTCATCCCCGCCATGAAATCAAGCGAAGCATCGAGAGTAACATTCATTGTCACTCCCTGGTAGGTGAATATGTTCTCGACAGAGGATGTCCACGACGTGTTGACGAAGAAGGTGTCTACCTCGTCGGGGTCGGGGTCGGGGTCGGGGTTGGTGCCGGGGTCGGTGCCCGGGGTGCTACCCGTTGGCGTTTGGTTGGTGGGTTCTACAGGGTCGTCATCGCACGACGTGAACGAGAATGCCAAGGCCGAAGCCATCATCAGCATCGCAAAAAATTTAATCGATTTTCTCATTTTGACAAATAGCGTTTAATGTTTTTTCTACAATTAATAAACGCACAAAGGTACAAAAATCTTACATGTTTAGAAAAATATTTTTTCTTAAAAAAAACAAAACTACTGCCAAACAACATATTACACAACAGCTATCACTCTCTTTTCGCAACATACAAACAGTGCAGACGAAAAAAATCTCCCATATCACAAAAAAAAACGTACTTTTGCAAACTCAAATTCACGGCATTTCGTGGGAAAAACAATGGAATTCGTGAAATAAACAGCGGATATGGCGTAATTGGTAGCCGCGCTAGACTTAGGATCTAGTTCCTCACGGAGTGGGGGTTCGAGTCCCCCTATCCGCACTTTCGTTGAAAGTTGATAATTAGCTGGATGTTGAAAAACTTCCAGTTTTTTTGCGTTTTTTCCTTTGCATTAGTATTTTTTTTTGTATTTTTGCTTTTTGGTACAAAAGTGTCATTTTACTTTTCTACCTGAAAAAGATTTATTTATAGTACAAACTATAAAATGGAAGAAGAAATAATCACCCCTATTGTTGACGACTACGACGAAAGTAAGATAGTGCACCTCGAAGACATGGTGCACATACGTCTCCGCCCCGGCATGTATATCGGCAAGCTGGGCGACGGCTCGTCGCACGACGACGGCATCTACGTCCTCATCAAGGAGGTGATAGACAACGCCATCGACGAGTTCACATCGGGTTTCGGCAAACGCATCAACGTCCGCATCGACTTCGCCGAACGGCGCGTCTCCATCCGCGACTTCGGTCGCGGCATACCGCTGGGCAGCATCGTCGATGCCGTCAGCAAACTCAACACCGGCGCCAAGTACGACAGCAAGGTCTTCCAGAAGTCCGTAGGCCTCAACGGTGTGGGTACCAAGGCCGTCAACGCCCTCTCCTCCTACTTCAAGGTACAGGCGTTCCGCGATGGCAAGACACGCATCGCCGAGTTCTGCGAAGGCAAGCTGACAAACGACACCGGCATCGTCGAACTCTCAACGACTCAACAACTCAACAACTCAACAGAAAACGGCCCCCTCGGCGAGTGCATCCCCGACAGCAAGCTCTTCGGCACCTACCACTTCGTGAGCGAGTACGTCGAACGACGCATCTGGAACTACGCCTACCTCAACAAAGGGCTCACGCTCTACTACAACGACCGCCGGTTCTACTCCAAGAACGGCCTCCTCGACCTGCTGGAGCACAACATGGACAGCGAAGGCCTCTATCCCGTAGTCCACATCAAGGAGGGCGACTTCGAATGTGCCTTCACCCATGTCAACGGGCAGAGCAGCGACTACTACTACAGCTTCGTCAACGGACAGCACACAACCGAGGGCGGTACCCACCAGAGTGCCTTCCGCGAAGGCTTCGCACGCGTCGTGCGAGAGTTCTACAAGAAAGACTACGAACCCGCTGACATACGCCAGGGACTGGTATGCGCCCTCTGCGTCCGCATCCAGGAACCCGTGTTCGAGGCACAGACCAAAACCAGACTTGGCTCCACACACCTCGCCCCCAACAACGCCGACGGCACCAACGACAGCCCCTTCCTGAAGACCTACGTCCTCGACATTCTCAAACGCCACCTCGACAACTACCTCCACATCAACTCCGATACCGCCAACACCCTGCTGGCCAAAATCAACGCCAACGAGAAGGAACGAAAGGAGATTGCCGGCATCAAGAAGGAAGCCAAGGCAGCCAGCAAGAAAGCCAGCCTCAACAACCGCAAGCTCCGCGACTGCCACATCCACTACAACAGCAACCACGCCCGCCGCCTCGAGACAACAGTCTTCATCACCGAGGGCGACTCGGCCTCGGGTTCCATCACCAAAAGCCGCGACGTGGCGACACAAGCCGTCTTCAGCCTCCGCGGCAAACCCCAGAACACCTTCAAGATAAACAAGGTCGACGTCTACAAAAACGAGGAGCTCAACCTGCTCCACAACGCCCTCGACATCGACGACGGAATGGAGGGTCTCCGCTACAACAACGTCGTCATCGCAACCGATGCCGATGTCGACGGCATGCACATCCGCCTCCTCCTCCTCACCTTCTTCCTCCGCTTCTACCCCGACCTCATCCGCACAGGCCACGTCTACATCCTGCAGACGCCCCTCTTCCGCGTACGCAACAAGCAGAAAACCACCTACTGCTACACCGACGAGGAACGCATCGAAGCCATCCACAACACCCCTAACGCCGAAATCACGCGCTTCAAAGGCCTCGGCGAGATATCGCCCGACGAGTTCAAGAACTTCATCGGCAAGGACATGCGCCTCGACCCCGTGCTGCTCCACAAGGACTTCGACACCAAAGGGGTACTCCGCTTCTATATGGGCAACAACACCGTCGAACGCCGCGACTTCATCATGGCCAACCTCCGCGTCGAAGACGACGAAAGCATAGTGGTGGCCTAGACTAGACTTTCTAGACTATCTAGACAGTCTAGAAAATCTAGAAAATCTAGAAAGTCTAGAAAAGAAAAGAAACCAAACAATCCAATTCAATAACTAACCAATCAAAAATCAAAAAAATGAAAAAAGTATTATTAACTCTCTGCGCCGTGATGCTCAGCTTTGCATCATTCGCCCAGGTCGGCGGCTACTTTACGCCCCTCTACGGTGAAGACTACGGTTTCGG
>JAFRZC010000073.1 GCA_017442765.1 Prevotella sp.
CCGTCCTCGCTTTGCCCTTATCTCCGCTTTGGCGGGCAATCATCCCACCGCCTCCAATTCGCGCGATTCTCGACGTTAAAATTTCCATCCAAACGTTGCCGATTTTAACATTTAGGTAAAAACTTTTCGTTCTAAAAATTTGCATTTTAAAATTCTATTCGTATCTTTGCAACGTCCTTTCTGGAAGCGGAAGCTGAAACAGCAGAAGCGGATGGGTGGGACTACATATATAGAAAGGTGTCTATACAGGCGCTTTGTTCTTTGACTCTTAGGAACTTCGCAAACTCCAATCTTGTCAGAAAGCAAAGCAACAATAGATGCCCATGGGAATATGTAAACAGAGAACTCTTGCTATGCCTATTTTTCTATAGGCGGCAAAGAGAGCCTACATATTCACCGTGTGGGCTTCTGCGTTGCTCGTTCTTGACAAGATGGGCAATGCGAAGGCCTCTAAGAGTGGGACGAGCAACTGGTACAGCAACCCACACTTTTTTGTATCATGTACCAAATAGTGCTATCCTTTTATTTTCCATGTCGGGGGTTGTTGCGTGGAGCAAAAAAACATAATGTAAAATGAAAAAATTTTTTGTTTCTTTCATTGGAATGGCCGCGGTTGCGCTGAGTTTTAGCAGCTGCGCCTCGTATCAAAATGAGGCTGCCATCATGTCGCTTGGCAGCAACAACATCAACACTTACGTGAGTGCCGATCTCGACTACGCCAGCGCACAGAAGGTTTCAGCAACCGTAAACACTCGCACATTGCTTGGCTTCATCCAGCTGGAACGCAATGGGAACAAGCAGCTTAGGAGCAGCAACCGCTACAAAGGCCTCACGAAACCACAGCGCCAGGCACTATACCGCGCAAAGGAAAACTCCAAGGTTGACATCATTCTCGACCCGGAATTTGAAATCGAGAAACACAGCTGGTTCTTTGGCGCATACAAAACCCGCTCTGTACGTGTAAAAGGATGGGGCGTAAACGTCAAAGGAATCAAAGACGACCCACATGGTGTTCCTAATCCAGTATTATATCATTAATGCCTAAGGGTGTCAAATATAGGCAAAAATCACCCTAACTTGTCTATATTTGACACTTTTCTCACTATAAAAAAATCAACATAATGAGAAAGATTATAGTTCTTCTATTTGCCATATTCGTAACGAGCAATATGCTTGGGCAAGAAAAGGAATACACAATAGATAAAAACAACAATATCGTTGTTTCTGCTATACTTGAGAGCCTGCCTTTAAACAAACATGAGATTTTCACCGCAGCAAGGCAATATTTAACAGAGGCGTATAAAGAAACCAAATACAAAATAGTGGCCAACAATCCAGAAAACGGAACCGTTGCTGGCGAAGGCATGTATTCAGACTTTCATGAGGCCAATTATTTTCCTTACGCATATTTCCTGAACGCTCCTTTTATACTTAGAGTCGATGCCAAAGACGGACGGGCACGCCTAACAATAACTCTAACCAAGTACACGGGAAAGCGTGTCAATAAAAACGAAACCATAGAAATCAATGACCGCATTTCAGACTTTCCGCCTATAAATACAAGAGAGGATGATCACAAAAAATTATACACAAAAGCGTTCTCCCTATTGCTCTCCCGCTCAAAAGATACACTTGCAGAATTAGAAAAGATACTAAAATCCACCCAATCTTCAAACAATTTGGAGCAAGACTGGTAACCTTTTAATAAGATTATTTTTTACTTTTTCATAATTACACGTTATGTGTATTTGCTAATCTGTCGCCTTTTTCCATGTGAATGGAGAAAGGCTTTTTGGATTTCTGAAATTATACATGTCCATATTCAGCCTCATTGCCTTCAATACTAATCCCAGTTAGAATCCAACTATTGTGCTACAAAGAGTTGGGAAGGAGACTTACAAGTTTAGCGGGCAGTAATATAATTTTATAAATAATGCCAACGACGATTTATTCGTCGTCAAAGCCGAACATGGCGGGTACTTCGAAGGCATCGAGGGCGCGGCGTTCCTTCTTCGTGGGGCGGCCGGTGCCGCGTGCGCGATTGATAAATCCGCTGATACGGCTCATCTCGAGAATCTCGTATTGCTCGGGCGGGGTGACGTTCTCATAGATTTCGGGCAGGAGCTTCGCACCGACGCGCTGCTCAATGGGTTTGAGCACGCGGAAAGAGTAGGTGACGGGGGGCTTGCGCACGCTCACCACCTCACCTGCCTTCAGCGGTCGCGAGGGTTTTACGTTCTGCCCGTCGATGGTGACGCGTCCGTTCTTGATGGCATCGACGGCAATGGAGCGGGTCTTGAAGATGCGGGCCGCCCAAAGCCACTTGTCTATTCGTGCCTCGCTGTTCATATCTCCGGGAGGTTTTCAAAAGGGGTGGGTTGAGGCTTTGCCGGCTTTCCCGGATTTTCCGGATACTCTGGGTGTTCCGGATTTTCCGGATATTTCGGGTCTTCTGGTTTTTCCGGGGATACCGGCTTTCTTCCTTTGCCGCGTTCGTTGTATTGGTTCATGGTGATGTTGATGCCCGCCAGCACAAAGCTGCGGATAATCTCCACTGCGGTGTTGATGGCGGGTTGCAGGGCTTGCAGCTCCTCGTCGTCGAAACGGCCGAGCACCCACTGAACCTGCATCCCATGCGGGAAGTCGTTGCCGATGCCCATGCGCAGCCGGGCATATTGCTGGCCTATGAGCTGCTGGATGTGCCCGAGCCCGTTGTGCCCGCCGTTGGAGCCGTTGGCCTTCAGCCGGAATTGTCCGAGCGGCAAGGCCACCTCGTCGCTCACGACGAGCAGGCGCGACAGGTCGATGTTCTCCTTCGTGAGCCAGTAGCGCACGGCATTGCCCGAAAGGTTCATGTAGGTGGTAGGCTTGAGGAGGAATACTTTTCGCCCTTTGATGATCGTTTCGGCCAGATAGCCGTAGCGTCGGTCGTCAAAAGAAATATTGGACGCCTTGGCAAAAGCGTCCAATACCATGTATCCTGCGTTGTGGCGGGTTCCGGCATATTCGCTTCCGGGATTGCCCAAACCGACAATCAGATATTTGTCCATGACGTGTTGTCTTATTCAGCAGCAGCCTCTTCCTCACCTTCCTCGGACGCAGCAGCGGCGGCAGCCGATTTAGAGGCACGTGTGGTCTTCACGGAGCAAACAACAACCTCGGGCGACGTGGTTAGTTCGAGGCCCTCGAAGCTGAGCTGACCCACCTTGATGCTCTTGCCGAGCTGCAGGTCGGTAACGTCGATGTCGAGCACTTCGGGAATCTGCTTGTAAGGAGCGGTGACGTTGATTTTGCGGATGGAGAGGTTAATCTTACCACCGTCGCGAACACCCTGTGCCAGACCGTTCAGCTTCACGGGGATGCCGATGGTGATGGCCTTCTCCTCGTTGATCTCGTAGAAATCGACATGGAGCAGCGCGTCGCTGACGGGATGGAACTGCAATTCTTTGATGACGGCCTTGTGCGGCTCGCCGTCGATGTCGAGGTTGACAACATAGACATTCGGCGTGTAAACAGCCTTGCGGAGTTCTGTGAAGGGGCAGGCAAAAGCCAATGCCACGGGTTTGCCGTCCTCGCGGGCCTCGCCGTAGAGGTTACAGGGAACAAGCCCTTCTTTTCTCAGGAGTCTCGAAGCTTTTTTACCCAGGCCTTCGCGCTTCTTGCCTGCTACACTGATTTCTTTCATAATGGTGTTACTCTAAATTAAGTTGTACATAAATAATTCTGACTGCTTAATTCGCCATCACACGGTGTGCTATGGTTAAAGCGGCTGCAAAGGTACGGCTTTTTTCCCGGATTGGCAAGATTTCAGCAAAAAAAATCATAATTGTCTGCTTTTTCTTGTATGTTCACGGGATTTTCCTTATCTTTGCAGCTGGAAAACTAGTATTTGTTATTTAATTTGGAGAAATTAAAGCATGATAAATCGCGAGCTGATCAGGATTAAGATCGTCCAGTTAACCTATGCATATTACCAGAACGGCAGCAAAAACTTGGATAATGCGGAGAAAGAACTGCTCTTCAGTCTGTCGAAGGCATACGACTTATACAATTACCTGCTACTGCTCATCGTGGCCATTACCCGCGAGGAGCGCCTACGTGTGGAGATTGGCACCAACCGGGCTCAGCGCGAAGGCACGGAGCCGCCGTCGCAGCGGTTTGCCTACAACAAGTTTGCCATACAGCTCGAGGACAATAAGATGCTCGGCAAGTTTGTCGAGGAGCAGCATCTCTCATGGGAGGACGACATCGAGACCGTGCGCACATTATGCAACCTGATAGAGCAAAGCGAGACTTACAAAGAGTATATGGCCAGTTCCGACGACTCCTACGAGACACATCGTGAGGTATGGCGCAAGCTCTACAGGCAGCTCATACAGGACAACGACGACCTCGACGGTGTGCTTGAGGAGAAAAGCCTCTATTGGAACGACGACAAAGAGGTAGTCGATACTTTCGTCTTGAAGACCATCAAGCGGTTCGACCCGGCCAGCGGAAGACAGCAGGAACTGTTGCCCGAGTTCAAGGAGGAGGAAGACCGCGAGTTTGCCCGCCGCCTTTTCCGCGCCACCATTCTCAATGCCGAGCAGTATCAGCGCTATATGAGCGAGAACTCGCGCAACTGGGATTTCTCGCGACTGGCCTACATGGATATTGTCGTCATGCAGATTGCCATCGCCGAGATGCTCAACTTCCCCAACATCCCGGTCTCGGTCACTATCAACGAATACGTCAATCTGTCCAAACTTTACAGCACCCCCCGCAGCTCGAGCTATATCAACGGAATGCTCGACTCCATCGCGCGCAGCCTCATCGCCACGGGCAGAATGATGAAGCCGATGGTTGTTCCGGGCATGCGTCGCCAGAACGGCGAGGAGCAGGACGACCGGAGCGAATCGGAAGCGGAGCAGGACGCAGAACAAGGATGATAAGGAGGCCGCGTGTCTCCACGCGACGGTCAGGAAACATAACTATAATTGAATATAGACAGAATGAATGTAATGTTTTTGCAGGCCGCACAGCCACAAGGTGGCGGAGGCGGCATGATGCTGATTATGATGGTGGCCATCTTCGCCATCATGTGGCTTTTCATGATTCGTCCGCAACAGCAGCGGCAGAAGAAAATCCGCCAGTTCCAGAATGCGCTGGAGGCAGGCGCGAAGGTCGTCATCGGCGGCGGTATCTATGGAACCGTGAAGCGCGTCGATCAAGTGAAGAACGCCGTTGAGGTGGAGATTGCCCGTGGAGTGGTCATCACTGTTGACAAAGGCAACGTCTATGCCGACGTCGCACAGCAGGATCCAACAAAGAAAGATTGACGATAGGAGAAGCCAAAAGACCTAAAGCAATGGCATCAGGGCTGACACGTATGGCCGGGAAAGTGAGAGGGTTCTTGTTCAGACTGCTGAACAAGGAGTTTCTCATTTTTTTGTTTTTCCTTGCGTTGAGCGGTATCTTCTGGCTTGTGATGACACTCAACGAAGACTATGAGCGCGAGATTTATGTGCCCGTGCTGCTCTCCGGCGTGCCGAAAAATGCGGTGATTACCAGCGAGATGGACGATACGTTGCGTGTCACGGTCCGTGACAAGGGCTTTGTCCTCGCGTCTTATGTCTATGGCGAAGGGATACGCCCCATTGTAGTCGGTTTCAATGCTTTTGCCAACACGTCGAAGGGGAAGGGTACGGTGCCGTTCAGCGAGTTGCAGCGGCAGCTGTCGCAGCGTCTGGCGGTATCGACGAAGATAGTCTCGATTAAGCCGGACAAGCTGGAGTTCTTCTTCAACTATGGGCTGACCAAGCGCGTGCCCGTTCGTCTGGCCGGCTCCGTAGTGCCGGGAAAGAGCTATTATCTGTCACAGACAAAGTTCTGGCCCGAGATGGTGACCATCTATGCCAGCAAACAGTTGCTCGACAGCGTGAAATACGTCAGCACGGAGTATCTCAAGATTACCAACTTCGAGGACACGATCATCCGCGATGTGCCCTTGGCAAAGATCAAGGGCGTGAAAAGCGTGCCGCAGACCGTGCGCATCGGCCTTTATCCCGATGTGCTTACCGAGGAGACCATCGAGGTGCCCGTCAAGGCCGTGAACATGCCCGACGACAAGCTGCTGCGCACATTCCCCGGAAAGGTTGTGGTGAAGTTTACCGTCGGCGCGGGCATGGTGCGCAATCTCACACCGGAGCAGTTCTCCGTAGTGGCCGATTATAACGAGCTTTCCGGGAATGCTTCCGACAAATGCACCATCCATCTGTTGAAGAGTCCGCAGGCCGTGCGAAATGCCAAGCTGGAAACCGACCAGGTGGATTATCTCATCGAGAAGAAATAACCATGCGCATCGCGATAACCGGAGGAATCGGGGCTGGGAAGAGCCATGTCTGCCAACATCTGCGACAGTATGGCATCGAAGTTTATGACTGCGATGCGGCAGCCAAGCGGCTCATGCGCACCTCTCCCGAGGTTCGCCGGGCGCTTGTGCGGCTCGTCGGAAAGGAGGTCTATGCAGGGCGGCAACTGCAAAAATCGGTTCTTGCAGCATTTCTTCTCAAAAGCGAGGCTAACAAACAGGCTGTCAACGATATTGTCCATCCTGCGGTTGCTGCGGATTTTCTCGAATCGGGACTTGAGTGGCTTGAAAGTGCCATCCTTTTCGACAGTCGGTTCGACAGTCGCGTCAGCTTCGATGCCGTTGTCTGTGTGACTGCCCCGATAGAGACGCGCATCGACAGGGTGATGAGGCGCGACGGCATCAGCCGCGAGAAAACCCTTGAATGGGTCAACCGGCAGTTGCCGCAGGAGGAGATGCTCCGCCGTAGCGACTATGAGATTGTGAACGACGGCCAACAGGACTTAGACCTTCAAATAAAAGAACTTATAAAACAAATAAATCATCTAAACGTTTAAGTAACAACAATGGAAACAATTCTCTCCATCGCCGGCAAACCGGGTCTGTTCCGACTCGTTTCGCGTGGCAAGCAAACCCTGATAGTAGAAACCCTCGACGAGACTAAGCGCCGTTTTCCCGCGTTTGCCGCCGACCGTGTCACCAGCCTCGGCGACATCGCCATGTACACCGACAGCGAGGACATCCCCCTTTGGCAAGTGCTCAAAAATGTGGGCGACAAAGAGCTGTCGAAAGCCTGTTCGCTGAACTATCGCAAGGCATCGGGACAGGAGCTGCGCAAGTATTTCGCCGAGGTGCTGCCCGAATACGACCGCGACCGCGTGCACGACAGCGACATCAAAAAGCTGTTGCAGTGGTACGACATCCTCGTCAAGAGCGGCATCACCGACTTTGAGGAAGCCCTCAAACCCACCGAAGGCGACAACGTTGACGACCGAAAAGACGAGGAGGCATAGACTGGCAGCTATTGCCTTTGAATCCCAAAGACCGTATTATAATAAAAATTCCCTAGGGAATTTTCTCCGAGAGCTTATCTTTCGCAAGAAATTCCCTAGGGAATTTTTGGTGAAACATGCATGTTTCGTTTAGTCTATGCGGTTTCTGGCCACGTAGCCGAGGAAGTATTTGTCGTCGTTATAAACCTTCACCCAGCCGGAGGCGGCAGGCTGGTAATAGACAAACGTGCCGACATCCAGTCTTCCGGTGATGGCATAGCTGGTGCCCGGCCCCTTGCGAATGTTCACATAGGAGTCTGCGGGGTCGGTGATGTAGCCTGAGCGGAAGGACGATGCCGTGGGCTGGCTTCCGCTTTCGGGGTTGACACGGACGATGCGGCTTGTTGACATGTAGCCCATGAAGGTGCTGGTCTTTGCGCCGGAATAGACCAGGCTCCACCCGTTTTTCAGAGGGAAGTAATAGAGGTATTCGCCCGACTGGTAGCGGCGGACGATAGGTGCCTTTGTAGTAGGCTCCTTGCGGACGTTCGTGTAGCCGTCGGGGTCGGACACCCGACCGTATTGCAGGTCTTCCGGCAATACCTTTGGCTGGGCGACACTGCTCTCGCGGACAGGCTCTGCCTCGGTAGCGGTCGTTTCCTGTTTGTTTTCAACTACCGTTTCTTTCTCGTCGGTCTGCCCAGTGTCGGCATCTTTCTTTCCAGCGTTGCCAATGTTGATTTCGCACGAGGTGAGGATGGCCAGAAGCACAATCAATGTAAAAATAACATTCTTTTTCATCGTTTTCTCTGTTTTATAGTTAACAATCGGTTTATTTCACGGGGAAGTCGAAGTAGGTCTGGGGATAAGGCTCGCCGATGAGCGTGAAGTGCCACCACTCGTTGTTGTAGGGCTTGAAGCCGTGTCTTGTCATCACGCGACGGAGCATCATGCGGTTCTTCTGGTGCTCTGCCGTGACGTTGCCGCCCGCGTACCGGCCAGTGAAGTCGGGATGCGACGGCGGGCCGAAGTAGTCGAAGTGTCCGCCCATGTCAACCTCTTTCCCCGAGTCTTTGTGGCAGATGGTCATATCGACGGTGCTGCCCCGGCTATGACCCGACTTGCGGGCGATGTAGGTGGGGAAGAGCTTGGTTTTGCTGAGGGTGGGGTAGTAGTCGGCTTTGTTTTTCTGGTCGCTGGTCTGCGCCCAGCGCACAAAATGGTTGACGGCCTGCTGCGGGCGGTAGGCATCGTAGATCTTGATGACGTAGCCCATCTCGCGAAATTCGTCGGCAGCGGCCTTCAGTGCCTTGGCGGCAGGCTCGGAGAGGATGGTGCAGTTGGCCTCGTAGCCGTCGGCCTTCGCTCCCATAAAGTTGTTGTCGGTCGCATAGCGCAGGTCTTCCACTACATCGGGGATAAGTGTCTTTACATACACGAATCCGTCGTGTGGAATAGTGGCAGTAGCCTGAGCATATCCAATCTTCAGCGTGTCGGTCTGTCCGATGCTCGCAGAGTCAGGACCGATGGTGTCTCGCGCGGTGGCTGTGGCCTGTCGGCTGTCGGTTTTGTTGGCATTGCAGGCCAGGGTGGTGGCCAGAATCATGCTGAGCACCAGCATGATCGACAATCCTTTTCTCATCATCGCTCTATTTTGTGGGCTTGAAGACTATGGGCACGACGTATTTCGTGGTGACGGCATTACCGTTCTGCTTGCCAGGCATCCACTTCGGCATCTTGCCCACCAAGCGTAGAGCCTCGCGGCCGAGCTCTTCGCTGGCGTTCTTGATCACCTTGGCATTGGCGACGGTGCCGTCTTTTTCAATAGTGAACGACACGATGACGCGCGTTTCCTCCTCTACGCCGCCGTCGGGATATTGCAGGTTGTCCTCGATAAACTTCATCAGTGCCTGCTGACCACCCTGAAACGCGGGTTGCTGCTCGGCCATGCCGAAAATCTTGGTGCCGTCTTCCTGCGTGTCGATAAGGTTGAGCGTGTCAACGGGTATGGCAGGCTTTCCCATGAGGGGGCGGGTTGGGGGACCATCCTGGCGAATGGGCGGCTCACCTTCGAGCGGCATTATTTCCTGAGTTTTTTTCGAAGAGTGGCATGCGGTGAGTGCGGTGATTCCCAAGGAGATTCCGGCTATTCTCACGGCCTTTCCAGCCAGCCGCATGGCGTTGAGTTGCTGGTCGAGATAGCGCACCTCTGCCTCGCAGGCCGGACAGGTGCCCAGACATTCACCTTCGTGGTGACATTCCACGGGCTTGTAGTCGATGCCGTTTTCGTCTGCCACTTTCTGGCGGATGCCTTTCAGCGTATTGCAAATTGATTTTCCTCTGTTCATAGTGTAATATAAAAAAATTTATTCTGTGAATCCTTATGGAGGTCGCGTGTCTCACGCGACGGTTAATTATTTATTTTTCCGTCGAAATTTCAACTGTGTCTTGATAAGGGTTAGGCTCTATGCCTGTCGGTTGCTCGATGATGTATTTCCCCCGAATCGATGAGGGCTTGTTTTTCGATGAGTGACAGGCAGTAAGCGCGGCAATGCCCAAAGAGATTCCGGCTATCTTCACAGCCTTCCCAGCCAGTCGCATGGCGTTTAGCCGCTGGTCGAGATAGCGCACCTCAGCCTCGCAGGCGGGACAGGTGCCCAGGCAGTCGCCCTTGTGGTCACATTTCACAGGCTTGTAGTCGATGCCGTTTTCGTCCGCCACTTTCTGACGGATGCTTTTCAGTGCGTTGCAGATTGCTTTTCCTCGTTTCATAATTCTTAGGTATTATATTTTTTGCAAAAATAATAATTTATGATGAAAGAGAAAAATTTTTTTATTACTTTTGCATAAGGAAATGAAATGTGGAATGAGGTATGGTGAAAAATGAAGCTCCGCTTATTGGTGTCAGCCGTCATCGGATGGCAACGGACGGGGTGGGCGTGACCACGCTCGTTACGTTTCACGGTTGCCCGTTGCGTTGCCGCTACTGTCTGAATCCGCAATGCCTGCGCCCGTCGGGACTATGGAAGACGGCCACGCCCGAGGACCTGTTGGAGGAAGTGCGGATTGACGATCTTTACTTTCAGGCTACGGGAGGGGGCATCACCTTTGGCGGTGGTGAGCCGTTGCTGCGCAGCGGGTTCATCCGTGCGTTCTGTGAGTTGGCTCCCCGCGAGTGGAACATCACGTTGGAGACGTCGCTCCATGTGCCCCACCGTCATCTTGAGGAGGTGGTGCCCTTTGTCGGTGAATATTTCGTCGATGTGAAGGATATGAACCCTGATATCTACCAACGTTATACGCGCCGCAGCAACCGTCAGACCTTACAGAACCTGCAGTGGCTGGCCGATCAGGGACTGCAAGAGCGAGTGGTCATCCGTCTGCCCCGTATCCCTGACTACAACAATGGCTGGGACATCCGCCGCAGCCGCAGGGCATTAGAGGCTATGGGCTACACCCGCTTCGACCGCTTTACCTATATAAAAGATGTGGAAGACCACAAACGCAGAATAAGATGATATGAAAAAAGCAAAATTACTTTTGATACTGGCTTTGGCTCATTTAATACCGCTGGTTTCATTGGCACAAAACCAAAAGTCAGAGTTGTTAGATTCTTTGCTAAATGATGGAAAATTCAGAAGGTATTACAAAGATTATACGCGTGGCAATCCAAAATCGGTTATTGTCTATGGGCGGGTGATGGATGGGAAAAATGGTCCGCTTATCGGTGCAAGCGTCAATGTTCTTAAACCAAAGGTAAGACGTGAAGATGTGAGAGATTGGGATGAGTACGGCAAATTGGCGTCTGGATCAACGACTGATATAAATGGCTTTTTTGCCTTGAGGGTACCCCAAGGTGCAGTGATAGAGTTTTCTTACTGGGGATTTTTGGCACAAACGTTTTATGCCGGGAAAAAAGACGAAATGCTTATCGTTGATTTAGCATGGGTTGGATTGTTCCGCCATGGGAAATGGGACACGAAACTTGGAGACGATGTTTATCGCTTCTATCCCCAAAAAGAAAAATAAAATAGGAGAACGGCCTGTGGGCTATTCTCCTATTTTTATAAATCGTTCACGCTGGGCCATCTGCAAGCGAGCTTGCATGGCTCTTGCTTAATCACGATTTTCAATTTTTCCGATGAGCTTGCGCATGCGGCCGTTGCCGATGAACGGGGCATGGGCATCCTCGGGGAAGAGGATGTAGAACTCCCCTGGGTGAACGGTGAAGTACGACGCGGCGTGCCGGTCGTAGAATGCCACGTCGCGCTGCTCGTCGTAGGCCACGTCGGGTTCGCCTTCAAGCGTTGACAGCGGTTGCCAGCCCACTTCCTCGCTTGTGCTCAACGGTATCTGCACGTCAAGGTAGCGACGATGTACCTCAAGCCGTCGCTCCTCGCGCGGTTGCAGGTCCATGTCCTCGAAGTTTATGAACATCTGTTTGCCCATGATTTCAATTCTTCCGGCCTTTGCCTCGGTGAAGTCATGGTTTTTCACATACTCGAAAAACGCTTTCAGCAGCGGGTGGAGCGCATAGTAACGCTCGCAGTCTTCCATCTTTGCAATAATCATGATGCAAAGGTAAAGATAAAAAATAAGAATGTGGTAATTCTCCCGCTGTCAATTTGTCTTGCTTTTCTGTCAATTTGTCAGCATCCCCCTGTTGGTATGTTCCTTGCAATATGTTGGGTGTAGCGCAGTCACGAGAGGGCTGCAAAACAGGAGAACAATATTTAATAACAACTTAAAATTATAGGAGGAAAAATTATGTATCCAGTTTATCGAAACAGTTGGTTACCCGAAGTCTTCAACGACTTCTTCAACACCGTAAGCATGCCGAAGGCCAATGCAACGGCCCCGGCCATCAACGTAAAAGAAACCGCAGACGAGTACATCGTGGAGCTTGCCGCCCCGGGCATGACGAAGGATGACTTCGACGTACATATCAACGCCGACGGCGACCTGACCATCAAGATGGAGAGCAAGCATGAAAAGAGCGAGGAGGACAAGAAGGCCCATTACCTGCGCCGCGAATTTGCCTACTCGAAGTATGAGCAGACGCTGATCTTGCCCGACGACGTCAACCGCGACAACATCGCAGCCCGCGTGGCCGAGGGTGTGCTCACGGTAGATCTGCCCAAAGTGAAAAAGGAGGAGCACAAGGTGACGCGACAGATCACGGTTGCTTAACACCGAAACTGTTGTAGTCTGCCTGCCCCAATGCGCCAGGTCGCATGGGGAATGAAGAGGATGCCGCCGGCATCCTCTTTTCTATGCTCCGAGGGTCAAAGGCTAACCTTTTGAAAAGTTATATAGGGTATATAACTAAGTTATATAGGGTATATAACTAAGTTATATAGGGTATATAACTAAGCTATATAGGGTATATAACTAAGCTATATAGGGTATATAACTAAGCTATATAGGGTATATAACTTTCTGAAAAGCAAACCTTGGTTCGCCGGAGAGTTGCTTTCAGATGGCTGGCGGGCTTTTTCTGTGTTTGTTTTCTTGCAACTCAGTCGCAAAGAAGCGGCATTTCTTGCCGGAAAGTTTGGTGGAAAGAAAAATCTGTTTTACTTTTGCAGCGGAAATTGAAAATTGATAATTATGCATTATGAACCAAAGGTCGCTGCCTACGGGGAAAAGCAATTATGCATTATGAATTATGAATGAGATACTGCATTTGATTAACGAGATGTCGCCCTACTTGTTATTGGGCTTTCTGATAGCGGGGCTGATGCATGCCTTCATTCCCGGAAAGTACTACACGCGCTATCTGTCGAAGGACAATTTCCGCTCGGTGGTGAATGCCGCGCTGCTGGGTATCCCGTTGCCGCTGTGCTCGTGCGGGGTCATCCCCACGGCCATGTCGCTCCACAAGGAGGGTGCCTCGAAGGGGGCGGTGGTGTCGTTCCTGATTGCCACGCCGCAGACGGGCATCGACTCTATCGTGGCCACCTACTCGCTCATGGGGCTGCCGTTTGCCCTGCTGCGCCCTGTCGTGGCCTTGCTCACGGCCTTGTTTGGCGGACTGCTGGAGCAGGCCCCCCTTCTGCTCCCCCGAGGGGGAGGTAAGAATTCCCATTCCTCCAACATTCCAGAGGGGGCTGCCGAGGAGTGTCCGTGCTGCTGTCAGCATAAGAAGGAGGAGCATCAGGGGCATTGCAAGGAAAAAGAGTCCGGCGACCATTGCTGCTGCCATCGTGCCGAGGCTGAGGCCGGCATGTCGTTCTGGCAGAAGATAGGCGTGGCCTTGCGGTATGCGTTTGTCGATATGGTGGAGGACATCGGCAAATGGCTCGTCATAGGTCTTGTCGTGGCTGCTATGATTACGGTGCTGGTGCCCGATGAGTTCTTTGCCGTCTTTGCCGGAAACACCTGGCTCTCCATACTACTGGTTCTGGTCATCAGCGTGCCGATGTATATCTGCGCCACCGGCTCCATCCCCATCGCCGTAGCCTTGATGCTGAAGGGGCTCACGCCCGGCGCGGCACTGGTGTTGCTCATGGCGGGGCCGGCGGTGAACATGGCGAGCATCCTCGTCATTCGCCAGCGCATGGGCATGCGGACATTGGTGGTCTATCTCGTCGCCATCGTGACGGGAGCCGTGCTGGCTGGCATCGGCATCGACTATCTGCTGCCGCGCGAGTGGTTCACTGCCAGTCTGGTGGAGCTGGAGTGTTGCACGAAAACGGCCACGTGGTTTGAGTGGACGTGCACCGCGCTGCTTGTGCTCCTGCTGGGCAATGCGCTTCGCGCTTCGTTAGTGAAAAGTGAAAAGGTAATGAGTGGTGATGAACAAGTTATCGATTTCAGACGAACAGACGCTTGACAATGCCGGCGTGCGAGTGACCGCCGTGCGGCTGATGGTATGGCGGCAGGTGCGGCACGGGTTCAACGATGCCTTCGGGCTGGCCGACCTTGAGGCTGCCCTGCCTACCGTGGACCGCTCTACGCTCTTCCGCACGCTGAACACGCTGACCGAAGCCCACCTGCTGCACGAGATTGACGACGGCAGCGGGGCGCAGAAATACTGTGTCTGCCACCTTGACGACACGCGCCAGTGCGAGGGTCATGTCCACCTGACCTGTATGCGGTGCCACCGCACCTATTGTCTCTCCAACGTGCGCATCCCCGCCGTGGCCTTGCCCGAGGGCTTCGAGGCGCAGCAAACAGAATATGTAGTGAAGGGCGTTTGTCCGAAGTGCCGTAAGAGTTACTAATATGATTCTCAATATTATCCTGATTATAGTTGGCGTTGCAGTGGTGCTGTGGGGAGCCGACCGGCTGACCGACGGTGCCGTTGGCATTGCCGAGCGGCTGAGGATGCCTCAGGTGGTCATCGGCCTCACGATAGTGGCGATGGGCACGTCGATGCCCGAGTTCTGTGTCAGTCTGGTGTCAGCCTTGAAGGGTACCGCCGACCTTGCCGTGGGTAATGTCGTGGGCAGCAACATCTTCAACACCTTGCTTATTGTAGGCTGTGCGGCGGCTGTGGCGCCGATGACCATCCTGCCGCAGACCGTCCGCAAGGATATCCCCTTCTCGTTTTTC
>JAFRZC010000074.1 GCA_017442765.1 Prevotella sp.
AAGGGGAGTGAAAGGGGAGTGAAAGGGGAGTGAAAGGGACGATAGCCTCTCCATTAGCAAAACTATTGTCCCCTTCACTCCCCTTTAACTCCCCCTTCCATCCCTTTCACTCCTTTTTTAATTAATCCATGTAGCTCATTACCTTCTGGTAATAGCGTTGTGTACCTCTTGTGCTGTAACCAGGGCCACCATTCCATGAGCGGATGGCTTTCTCCACATTGTTCTCGGGGTTGTAGTAAGACTGCACCACGAGGAACATCTCTTTCGACTTCTCCACGCTATAACGGTCGGCCATGGTGAAGCGGCGAGGGTCTTCGCGCTTCTTCAGGATGATGTTGCACTGTGTCACGCAGGCCGGGGTGATCTGCATACAACCCACCTGGTTGCCGTTGCGTGCCATGCGGTTGCCGCCACTCTCCACCTGTATGATGGCATCCATCACAGGATTCCAGTCAAATACGGCTGCCTCTGTTGCTTCTTCCGTTTCGCTTGTTTCTCCCGAAACTTCCGCCACTGCTTTCTCTTTCTCATTCTTCGACTCTTCGCCTTTGTTCCCGTCTGCAATCACTGCTGAGGGCATTGCCACGAAGGTCAACATACTAACTAACAATACTTTTACAATTCTCATTACATTATTATTTATGGAGTTTGAATAAAACTTGAAGTGATTATTCGCGGCAACGGGATTATGTGAGAGAGCAAACCCATTGTCTGACTCCGGTTTATACTTGAAATGGTCTGTTCAAAACAAGCAGAACTGCTAAGGCCATTTCCATCTTATTGAATTCGGGTGCAAAGGTACGAAAAAAAGCTCACCCAACCATGGGAACACACCTTTCCTTGACCTTTTTTAAGGTTTTCAGATTGTTCGTATAAGACTGAAAATCAGATTTTTAATGTGTTTCTTTTTGTAAATGCCGACATTTACAAATCTGAACAGAAGCCACCAGACCTCTCCGATTTACCCCTTGTATAAAGACTGTATAAAAAATCAACAATTGTAAAGATTTTCCACGTCCGAAAGAAAAACCGTTAACGTTAACGGCGCAACATCAAAGAAAAAACAAAAGAAAGATTTTTAGATTCTTTAACAGTCAGTTATGGCAGTTTTTTAACATAATGACACAAGAAAAGGGGTTATTACGACAAATTGTGAGGGGACGAAAAGGAGGATTTCCTAACTATCGGGGGAGCCGAGAGGTGGCCTTACTTGAACTGCCGGCGGATGCGGTACATCTTGCGGAGATAGACGGCGAGGACGGCAAGAACGGCGATGAGCAGATAGATGAGGAATACCTGAACAGCAGTAGGATGCAAGTTTTCGATGCTGGCTGCCGGCAAGGAGGCTATCCACGCCAATCCGCGACTCTGCGCCGTAGCAATGAACGTCAACACCTTCCCTATCCACATCTGCAACACAGAAAACGGAAAGGTCAGCAACATCAGCAACGTACACCCGACAATCCCATAGGCACAAGGAACAGCGATGAGATTGGCCAGCAGAAAATAGCACGAGAAACGCCCGAAGTAATAGGCGACCAATGGTGCCACACCTATCTGTGCCGCAAGCGAGACGACCGTCAACGCCCATACCATTTTTACAATCCGATGGTTTTCTATCCACCCGACATCAACGCATTGATAAATCGGACGGAAGAACAAGGTAATAGCCAACACAGACATAAACGAAAGCTGAAAGCCAACATCCCACAGACTAATCGGATTGACTATCAGTATACACAGTGCAGCCAAGGCTAAGACGTTCAGCGAGACGGCATCGCGGCTGAGCATTGACACAACGGTATAGACCGTCAGCATCGCAGCCGCACGCATCAGGCTTATGGGCATTCCCACCAAAAAGACAAAGATCCAAATGGCAAGCACCACAATCAACTGCCCCCAAATGCGCCAGCGCAACCTCCTGAACAGCAACAACAGCAACATGCTGATGATACCCAGATGAAGTCCGGAGAGAGCCAAGACATGCGAGGCACCACTCACAGCGTAGGCATCTTTCATGTCACGCGACAGTGCCGACTTGTCGCCAAGCGTCATCGCTGCCACCAAAGCATAAGCCTCCTCGTCGGAAATATTAGCATGGACTCGGGTCAACAAGCGTTCACGCAGACGACTCGCCTTGAGCTTCAACCGTTCCAGACGTGGCATGGCATCGAGGCTCAACACACATTTCTCCCAATCACTATAATATATAAAGGTGGTCGCTACGAAACCATGAGCCCTCAGCCATCGCGGATAATCGAAATTGGAATTCTGGTAAATGGTGCGAGGGAACTCCATCACCGAGAAGGCACGCAGTCCGTCGCCAAGATGAAGCTGCCGGTAACGATGGGCTACGGTGTCACGCAAAAGCGATACTTTCACCTTTTGACCGACCAGTCTGCCATTGAGCACCATCATATCGAACCGCACCACCTTGCCCGTAGGCTGCGGCTCGCTCAACACGACACCCTCATAGAGCACGGCCTCGTCGGTCAGCTCAGGGTTAAGCCGCTCGTTGTGAATAGAAAAAAGAAGAGCACCAAGCAGAAACGCCGCCACCCAAAGAAACGCGCTTTGCGCCAACGCCCGCAATCTTGGCAATAGCAGTACTGCCACTGAAACCAGAAAACCGTAAAGCCAATGACGCAACGACACCACATCTGCCAGTCTTTCGCCCACAATGATGCCCGCAACGAACACCACCGCCACGCGAAGCAGCGGATAAAGTTGTATCGGCCCGTTTACTCTCATTACAGAAAACTTAACTGTGCTCGGCTAAGTCACTCATAATCGTCGATGACGGCATTCATGAAATCCATCATCGGCTTGGCCACCTGAAAGACACGGGCAGCCTCGTCTAACCATGCGTCACCATCGAAGAAGTTGTCGGGTACCTGCCGCCAACAACAGTAATCTTTCATGCGAAGATATTCCATGTGGGCGTAGTCGCGAGGGAAACCGCTGGGACAGGTTTTCAGCATCTCCAAGCCAAAGCCTCGTTCTGACTGCTCCCACTGCCCTCCCCCAGGTTTTCCGAACAACGTGCGGAACTGTTTACCTTCTACTATCTTGAGCCAATCGGCCTCATTGGCCATAATCTCATTACGGCATGAAGTCAGAATGTTGGTAGGCAGCCAGTAGCTGCCCGTTGCCAACAGGCAATTCCCAGGCTCAAGATGAATATAGTATCCCCCTCGCAAAGCCTTTCTTCCCTTTGCGCAGATATAGGCGCCGAGGTGGCGTTTGTAGGGTGACTTGTCGGGCGAGAAGCGCGTGTCGCGATAGAAGCGATAGACACAATCTTTCACGGTAAGGTGGGCTATCTCAGGATCGAAAGCAGAAAAACGGGCAATCGCCTTCCCTACCCCCTCCTCAAAGTCGGCACGGATTGCCGTATATTCATCTTTATGCGCCTGAAACCAAGGACGGTTGTTGTTGGCCGCCACATCGCTCAGAAATTGAAGTATTCTTGTCGCGTTCATATTTTTTTAGGACAAATAGCGTTAAACTCACACTTCTCACACTTCGGCTTACGACTGGTGCAGACGTATCGTCCGTGCAGCAGAAGCCAATGGTGTGCCTTGGGAATGTCGGCAGAAGGAATATTGCGCGTCAGTTCCTGCTCCACCTTATACGGAGTGTTGGCCTTCTCCGACACGAGCCCAAGCCTATGGCTCACCCGATAGACATGCGTATCGACTGCCATTGTCGATTTTCCGAATGCCACCGCCTGCACGACATTAGCCGTCTTACGCCCTACACCTGGCAACAGGGTCAGCTCGTCAAGTGTCGATGGAACCTCACCGTCAAACTGCTCGACCAGTATCCGCGACATTTCGGCCAAATGCTGTGCCTTGGCATTGGGATAACTGACACTTTTGATATATTCGAACAGCTCGTCAGGCTCAGCACCAGCCATCGAACGTGCATCTGGATAGTTGCGGAAAAGCTCTGGCGTGACTTGATTGATGCGCTTGTCGGTGCATTGGGCACTGAGCATTGTGGCAACCAATAATTGAAAAACACTCCCGAACTCCAGTTCGGTTGTCACCTCCGGCAGTTGGTTGCGGAAATAATCAAGGATAAAGTCGTATCGTTGTCTGCGTGTCATTGGTGTAGATAAAAAACTCGGCAGACTACGGATGAGCCTGCCGAGGAAATAAATTTTATATCGGCGTTACGAGCTACTTAGAACAGATAGCGCTTATCTACAATCTTCGCAGCATTCATGAGCTCGCCCATAGCGTTGCTTGCCTGCTGAAGGGCACGCTGTGCGAGGCGCTTCTCCTGTGCGGCGGCATCATATTTCGCACCTATCTTCTTGCGGTTTGTCACCTGGAAAAGATAGACACCACCCTGTCCCTTAACGGGTTTGGATGAGAACTTACCCTGGGCAGTAGCTGCCACGGCACCACTCAACGCAGGTTCGCTCACCGAAGTCGATTGCACAAATACGGGAGCCGCAAACGTTACTTGCTCAACGGTTGAAACCTTTGCACCCTTACCCTTGGCAGCATTGATGCTGTTCACACCTTTTACCTGGGTCATGAGCTGCTCGGCCTTCTTGTCCTTCAGCACCTCGCCGTTGATATACTCCTTCACGCGCTCATCGGTAAGGTCGCGGCAACCCTGAGGATGAATCTTGTCAAGCATGACGATGAGCAGATGGTTACCATTTTCACCACACTCATACATGGGTGAGAGCGAACCTTCTTTGGCATCGAACACCCACTTGATAGCATCCTTTGTTGAACGGATATTTGCCAGATTGTGTTGAGATGTTGACACATCTTTCAGTTCCTGTACCTTGTAGCCGTTCTTCTCGGCATTCTTCGCAATATCTTCTGCCGTAGTATTGGCGCTGACAAACTGCGAGAACTTGTTGAAAGCCGCATGGCGGGTGTCGTCGGAATAATCAATAGTCTTCTTTACCACGGCTGCAACATACTTATCTTTCATAGCCTTACGATCGACAACCTGAACAATGAGGTTACCACCTGTCATCTGTATGTTCTTCACTTCGTTCACAGCCATTGTGTTCAGACTGTTGAAATAGTCTTGCTGCTCTTTTGACATAGAGGGAGCGCTCTGATACTGTGCTGTGGTGAGCCAAGCCTTCTCACCTTGCTGGCCATAGACTTTTGCGATAGCCTCAAAGTCGCCCCCACCCTTCACGGCATTAAAGATAGAGTCAGCTTGGGTCTTCTGTTTCTCGTCGGTGCCGGCTACTTGAATGACACGGAACTGGATGCTGTCGGGGAGTTGCTGCTTAGAAATGAGACGCACAACGTTAAGGGTATTGTCGCTCTTCGACTCAAATACTTTAGAGGTTGAACCCACTGCGATAGAATCGAGCTGAGCTGCAATATCGGAGGGGAATGCGGTCTTCAACACGGGAACACCTAAGAAAGGTACACCCGACATGGTCTTGCTTACCAGCTGTGCGGGTTCTTCTGCCACGGCAAGCTCAGTGGCATAGCCATCAAAGTCTTTCTGAAGAGCAGTACGGTCGGCAGCGGAGGCCACCACGGGAACGTCAACATAACGGATGTCGCGTGTCTCGGTGTACTGCATAAAGCGAGGTTTCAGCTCTTCGTATTTTGCTTTCAGGTCGGCATCGGCAACTGTCACCTTATTGTCGGCAATGCTCGAATAGGGGAAAGCTGCCAACTCGATGGTGCTCTCTACTTCACCTTCGTCATAAGCCATCTTGGCCTCAACGGGGTTGGAAAGGATGCAGTGGCTGAAAAGACTCTGGAACTTCTGAGCAAGCAACTGCTGACGGATAGTCTTCTCCGTGAAAGTCCAGTATTTATAGAGCACCTGCATCTGCTGAGCCATCTGCGGATCGGCTGCGGACTGGCTCTTATAGCGTGCCAGGAAGTCCTTCAGCGCATTTGCGTCGAAGCGACGTGTCTGCTGATTGACGAAAGGAGTCTGAAGGAGCATGGGGTTTGTACCTGCGTTAAGAATATTCTCCATTTCCTCGTCGGTAACAGTCAAGCCCAGCTTCTCAGCCTGGTCGGCCACGACTTGAGTCTGCACATAATTGTTCCAGATGTAGTCGCGCACCTGATTCATTTGGTCTTCATTAAGATTGTCTTGCCCTTGAGCCTTCATCATCTCAGTATATTCCTCCACCATCTTCTGATAGTCTTGCATACTGAGTTTCTTACCTAACACCTCGCCCACTTGTTGGCGACGGTCATTGTTTGTTGACTCACACGAGCGGAACGCCTCTTCGGCGATGAATGCAAAGAGTGCCAGTCCGATTGCTCCTACGAGCACTGGCCCCCAGCTTCTGATTTTTCCAATTGCTGCCATTTTAGTTGAATTGATTTTATTTGTTATTGTTTTATTCTAAATTTTCCGATTTCGCAAAAATGCGCACAAAGGTACAAAATAATTGTGAAATAGCTGCATTTTTCTCACAAAAAATGTGTTTATCCCACAACTTTTAGTTCTACGAGCTCTATTTTCGTCATCGTATTCTCAAGTATTTTGAACTGGAAACGGCCAATGGAAATGACCTCTCCAAGGTGCGGGATGCTCTGATATTCATGCAGAATGAATCCTCCAACTGTCATATAGTCATCGCTCTCAGGCAAATCGAGGCCGAACATTTCGTTCACCTTATCAATTTCCAGCCGTGCAGAGAGTTCATAGGTGTGCTCACCTGTCTGCTTGGCGGTGTAGGTCGCAGTATCGTGCTCGTCCTCAAAGTCACCGAAGATTTCTTCCACGAGGTCTTCAAGCGAGACAATACCGCTCGTGCCGCCGAACTCATCGACCACCACACCAAGACTCTTCTTCTGCTGCAATAGGATATGCATGAGTTTTTGCGCTGCCATCGTTTCGGGAACGAAAGGCATCTCAACCACACAGTCCTGCCAATGCTCGGGATTACGGAACATCTCGGAAGAGTGGATATAACCGATGATATGGTCGATGTCTTCTTTATAGACGATAATCTTGGAGTTTCCGCTCTTGATGAACATCTGCTTCAACTCGTCAATGGTGCAGCTGCTCACATCGACGGCATTGATTTCTGTTCGCGGCACCATACAGTCACGCACTTTCTTGTCAGGAAAGTCGAGGGCATTCTGGAAGAACTTTACCTCATCCTCTATTTCCTCATCACTTTCGGCACTGTCAATGCTCGACTGCACCAGATAGTCAAGGTCAACCTTGGAAAATCCCTCGTCATCAGCCTCTTTGGTCATACGGATACCGAAGAACCGCAACATGATTTTGGCAAGAAGCGTGGCAAAACGACTAATTGGCCATAACACAATATAGAACAGATAAGCCAGAGGCGCAAAGATATTCAACAGCCGATTGGGGTTGTTCTTGAACAAAGTCTTCGGCAGGAACTCGCCCGTAAAGAGAACAATGATGGTGGAGAGTATCGTATCGAGCGTTACACGCGTAGCACCGTCGAAAGAGGAAAAAAGGGTTCTGTCAAAAAGCGTGGCAAAGAGTATGCCGTAAACCACAAGCACAATATTGTTGCCCACGAGCATGGTGCTCACGAAACCGTTGGGGTGGCTGTAAAACACACTGATGATGCGGTGAGAAAGGCCGCTTTTCTCCTTTTCCACTTCCGCCAACAAGCGGTTACTCGAGACAAAAGCTATCTCCATACCAGAGAAAAAGGCCGAGAGAACCATCATGACGATGATACCGATAATCAGGGGTAAGTCTATATCTTCCAAAATGTTTGTTCGTTTTGTTGTTTTATGGTTGCGATGCGCGTTGAGGCATTGCCTGCTGTCGCATAATGGTTCGTGAAGTGTCGGCCTTGTTTTCCTCTTTATCCTCACCAGTAAGATCTCCGCGTTCAAACGAGCCACTGGAGTTGGATACGTAGTAGCGGTTCATCTTCTCATCGCTTCTGAAATAGCGCCCTTCGAGTGTGCGCTCTGGTGTGACGAGCTTAGACCAGGTATGCGAATAGAGCTCATGCTTCGACTCGTCCCAGTAGAGTTGCTCACTGGTATAGCGTATGCCATCCTTTGTGAGGATACGCACCCGGCCGTGCAGCTCCCAAAGGCGCTTTTGGTCGTAATAGTTGGCGGTATCACACTGAATATACGACAAGACGTGAAGGTTCTCGTCGAACTGTTCAAGGAACACGCCTTTCTCAAATATCCATCGCGAGGGGTTGCGCTTCTGATTCACCTCCCACCGCTCTGCCACAATGCGATACTTGATAACTCCCGAGTCGCTGATGAGCGTATTCACACCATACGAGGTCATCATAGCCACGGAGTCGCGGTCGGTGATGGCGGGCGCGGTGTGTTCCTTCTGCTCCCGACATGCCACGAAAAGGCACAGGCCGATAATCATGTAGGCAAGTCTTCTCATCCGTCCGCGAATGCTATTCCACTTTCCACTTGGCAAACCAGCGCTCGTTGAACGTCAGGCCGATGTTGAGACGGAACGTGTTTTCAGTGACGAGGCTTTTGGCATCCTGCCGCACCCATTGTGCCGAGACATTGAGAATCGAACGGGTGTTCCACCGGTTGATAATGGGCACGCCGACACCTGCGCTCACGCTCATCTCTTTCGGACCGTCGTGCCCGTTAATACGCAGATAGGGTGTGGCATAGGATACTCCTGCACGATAATGGATGCGCTTGAGGAGGCTGGTGCCACGCTCGTCGGGACAATACTCACCGCCGAGAGTCAGCTTATGCCGGTCGGTGAAGGCTTTGTCGGAAAGCTGATAGGTGGGTTTCTCGTTCTGAACACTATAGAATGGGAACTCTACCGATGCCCATTGCTGCAACTGATAGTCCGCGCCTATCTTCCAACGGTTGTCGTGGTCCCATGCAAAGCCAAGACCAAAGGTTGCGGGAATGGCTAATCCATTGGTCACGGTATAGGATGTGGTATCGGAAACGGCAGTTTGTGAGTTATAGGACACCACCTGGCAAGTGGGGTCGGCACCCAGCTTATGTCCCAGCCCGTAGGTCACGCCGACCGTCAGCTCGTCTTTTTTTGACAGCCTCAAGGTCTGCTGAACACCGATATCCAGTTTATAACTGTTCACCTGGGCAGTATATAGCTTGGAGAGGGTATTCACGTTGGCATCGCTGTAGCTGTTCGTGATGCCACGCTCGTAGTCTCCCCAAAGGTATGACACGTTTGCACCGAAGGCAAAGCCTTTGAACGGTGACCAGGCCGCGCCGAGATATACCTGATGAAATCCTCCGCTACCGCTGTAGAGATTAGTGGTTGTGGTCTTTGTGCCATACAGGTTATCGTAGAGTGTCTCCGTGTTTGAATAGCTGTAGCCCACATTCGTGTAGGGCAGGATGCCAAAACTGACACCAATGCGCTTGCCTACCTTGAAGCCGGCAACAGCATATTCGAAGTTTGCATTCCTCGCATTGACGCTTTTACCCCCTTCTTTGAAGTTGGTGACGTAGCCCGATATGCCCGCGTCGAAGATAAAGGTCAGTGAGTCCATGCTCGCATACGAGGCCGGGTTGAGGAAGTTCACCTGATTGTGTTCGTGAAAGCCAAGGCCAAGACCGTTCATTCCACGGTTAAAGCCGCTGGTCTGTTCGCTCAACTGCCCCAAACCATATTGGCTGTAGGGCGAGTTTGTACCGCTTTGAGCCATACACGTCACAACTATGGCCGCCAACAAAACTGCGCAAAATATCTTTCTCATTTTTATTCTTTTTTCAATTTTGGATGCAAAGATACAACAAATCGAGGGCAGAACAAAATAATTTTTTATTTTTTATACCGAGTGCAGTATATCTTATTTAAAATTATTGAAAAAAATGAAATAAACGCATGAAAACTGCAAAATATAAGCTATTTTTGCATCGTGAAACGTTTTATGCCTATTTTCCGTATCGTTGCGCTATGCTTTTTATGCGCTTTAACAGCTCCGTCGAGTGCACAGGTCGCCGATTCTACCCTCCTGTCAAAAATGGATTCTGTAGATATCAGCCTGCTTACCTGCGGACCAGGAAAGAAGATATTTACCCTCTATGGCCACACGGCCATCCGCATCAACGACCGCGCGAACAACGAGGACTGGGTGGCCAACTGGGGTATCTTCTCCTTCAACCAGCCGTTTTTCATCCCGCGCTTCGTCTTCGGACTGACAGACTACCACATCGGGGTCAGCACCACCGAAGCCTTCCGCGAGCTTTATGTCGAGGACGAGAACAGGTGGATAGCAGAGCAGAAGCTTAATCTTACTCCAACCGAGAAAGCGAATATTCTACATGCGCTTGCCATCAACTACCAGCCCGAGAACCGCACCTATCGCTATAATTATTTCTACGATGACTGCACCACGCGTGCCCGCGACATGATTCTAAACAACCTCGACGGTACCGTCAACTATCCTGGCACTACTGAGCACAATCCTTCCTGCCGCGAGTATATCCACCAGTGGACTGCCAACCACCGCTGGGCACGCTTTGGCAACGACCTGCTGCTGGGCTTAAAGGCCGACAGGGAAACCAGTCTTGCCGTCCGTCAATTTCTTCCCGACAACCTGCGGCACGACTTTTCCATTGCCATTGTCCGTGCCGACGACGGCACCTCACGCAAATTAGTGGCAGAAGAGCTGAGAACAGATCCTGCAGTGAAAAACACTGAGGTTGCCCCGTCGCCATTCACCACGCCTACGGTCTGCTTTCTCGTCTTTACTATCGTCATTCTTCTTGTCACAATCGTCGAATATGTCAAGAGCCGAAACTTCTGGATGGTTGACGCATTTCTGCTCCTCGCAGACGGCCTGGCGGGGCTGATACTCTTTGTCATGGTTTTCTCACAACACCCCACCGTGAGTCTCAATCTGCAAATTCTCCTGCTCAACCCGCTCTCACTCGTTCTGCTCCATCCCGTCGTGAAGCGTGCCCGAAAAGGACGCAGCCACTGGTTTTGGAAAGTGTTTGCCGGATGCATTGTGCTGTTCCTCATTGGCAATTTGTTTCAAAACTACGCCGAGGGAATGAACATTTTGGCATTGTGTTTGCTGATACGCTGTGGTACTCATCTCTTTCAGAAATAATAATGCAGAGACGCGGCGTGCCGCGTAAGAATACAATGAACAGATATTTAGCCATCCTCATAGCTGCCCTCTACGGCATAGAGTCCGGCGCACAGACATTAAAGCCGGCTCCCCGGCTGGTAGTCAACATCGCCATCGACCAGCTGCGCACCGATTACCTTGAGCATTTCGCTCCACTCTATGGTCCCGACGGCTTCCGCAAACTGCTCACCGAGGGCTGCGTCTATGAATCTGCCGGCTATCCTTTCGCGCCCGTTGACCGTGCCGCCGCCATCGCTGCCATCGCCACCGGCACAACTCCGCGCTACAACGGCATTGCCGGCGCGAAATGGCTCGACCGCAACACACTGCGCCCTGTCCACTGTACCGACGACCCGAAGCATGTGGCCTCGCCGGCGAGAATGACGACCTCGACCATCGGCGACGAACTGAAAATCTCTACTGGCGGTACTGCCGTCGTCTATGGCATCGCCGCCACTGAGGATGCGGCCATCCTTTCAGCCGGACATGCGGCCGACGGGGCTTTCTGGCTGACGGACACCACGCCACGATGGACTACCACGTCCTACTATGGTGACACCGCGCTGAAATGGATAAAGGCTTACAACAACACACAGAAACAAATATCTGGGAATGAGGATATTATAAAACTTGCGGAGAAGTGTGTCTCAACTTACGTTATGGGGCGCGACAACACCCCCGACCTCCTTTCCGTCACGCTTTCGGCAAGTGCCCCCCACCCCTCATCGGCCGACTGGCAGACTGACCTGCTATCGGCCTATACCGCACTCGACCAACAGCTCGCCACGCTAATCAGCAACATCGAGCAGGCACTCGGCCGTGAGCAAGTGCTCTTCATCCTCACGGGAACAGGCTACACCGACGAGCCGCCAACCGACTATGCCAGCTACCGCGTGCCCACAGGAACATTCCACATCGACCGCACAGCCAACCTGCTCAACATGTATCTTGTGGCAGTCTATGGCCAGGGACGCTATGTGGAGGCCTGCGCCGGAAACCAGATCTACCTGAACCGCAAGCTCATAGAAGACCGGCACGTCACACTGGCCGAGGTGGTGAGCCGGTCAAAAGATTTTCTTACTCAGAATGCCGGTGTGAGGAGCGTGGGCGAAAGTCCCTACAGCCCTGTCATCAGCGGCGACCTCATCGTGGAGGTGACTCCCGGCTGGACACTCGTCAACGACGAGACGGGCGAGCAATATACCTCACGCGCCGCCTTCACACCTTTCCCGATTATCCTCTACGGTGCCGGAACAACAGCCCGCCGCGTCACAACGCCCGTCTCCGTCTGTCAGATTGCACCGACCATAGCCCGGGCCATACGCATCCGTGCACCAAATGCCTGCGCCGAGGCTCCCCTACCCTGAGCTTTCAGAAAAAATTCCCTAGGGAATTTTGTGCAAAAGACCATCGTTCGGAGTAAATTCCCTAGGGAATTTTGTGCGAAAGCTTAGGTTTCAACCCACGCATTATAATAAAATAGGTATGAACTTGCCGTTTTACGGATTTTTATTCGTAATTTTGCACCCGTAAAATAAAAACAGAAAAATAACAAACAAAAAATGAATATCAACAAGTTTCTAAAGTCGCTTTTCGGCGACAAGTCGGCCCGCGACATGCGGCTCATCCAGCCCTTCGTGGAGAAAGTGAAGGCCGCCTACCCCGCTGTTCAGGCCTTGAGCAACGATGAGCTGCGTGCCCGTTCCAAAGAGATTCAAAAACAGGTTCAGGAGTCTGCCCGCGAACAGAAAGACAAGATTGCCGAGCTGAAGGCCACCATCGAGGACACGCCCATCGACGAACGCGAGGCCATCTTCAACCAGATCGACAAGCTGGAGAAGGAAGCTCTTGACATCTATGAGAAGGCCCTCGACGAGGTGATGCCCGAGGTGTTCAGCATCGTGAAGGACACGGCACGTCGCTTCTGCGAGAACGAGGAGACCATTGTCACGGCCACCGACTTCGACCGCGAGCTGGCCGGCGACCCCAAGAAAGACTTTATCAGCATCGACGGCGACCACGCCATCTACCATAACCACTGGACAGCCGGCGGCAACGACCTGAAATGGGACATGGTGCACTACGACGTACAGCTCTTCGGCGGTACCGTGCTGCATCAGGGCAAGATAGCCGAGATGTTCACGGGTGAAGG
>JAFRZC010000075.1 GCA_017442765.1 Prevotella sp.
CAGCCTTTCCAGAAGGCCTCGTCGTCGGTCAAATCGGCAAAGGTCACAGGCAGATAGCCCAGTCGGGTGTTCATCGACATCACGGCGGCACCGCTCGTCAGCGAGAATATCTTGGCATGGGGCCAGCGTGTGCGGGCCAGCGAGAAGGTCAGGTCTTTGATGCGTTTGGCCAGACCGCGACCACGATAGTCGGGATGCACGATAAGTCCGCTCGTGGTGACATATTTCTTGTTCTCCCACGTCTCGATATAACTGAAGCCTGCGAAGCGGTCGCCGTTGAGGGCGATTACGGCCTTGGCCTCGCGGATGCGCTTGGCCAGATACTCGTGGGTACGGGTGGCGATGCCGCTGCCGCGCACCTTGGCGGCTTCCTCAATGGTCTTGAGAATGGTGTCGACATATTTCTCGTGTTCCTCGTCGGCCACCATCACTTGTATCTCATCTGTTGTTTCCATTTTCAATCTTTTTACTTTTCACTTTTCAGTTTTCATAAGGCCCGCAGGCCGAAGTGCCGGGAGGGGGTTACCCTTTCATCTCGGGTATCACCCGCTCCAGTCTGCTGACGACTTCCTGGGGTGTCTGGCCTTGGCGGATGACGATGAAGATGGTATCGTCGCCGGCTATGGTGCCGAGAATTTCGGGAATGTCGCTGTTGTCGATGTTGTAGGCTATTGAGCTGGCATAGCCCGGACGGGTCTTGATGACACCCATGTTGCCCGAGAAGTTGATGCTCACAAATCCCGGCACCCGCAGCATCTCGGTGGCGAGCTGGTTGCCGTGGACACGCTTGTACATGGTTTCATTGGGTAGCACATACACGTATTTCCCGCCTATAGTCGCGGCCTTGGCCACTTTCAGTTGCTTCATATCGCGGCTTAGCGTGGCCTGGGTGACGGTGATGCCCTCTTTGGCCAGAGCTGTCAACACTTCCTCCTGGCTTCCCATCTGGCGGCTCGATATGAGCATCTTCAACACTTCTAAACGATTGCCTTTATTATTCATTATTTTGTATTTTTATTCGCTTATGCGCTGCAAAATTACAAAATAATGAATAAATAACCAAATAAAAATGCAATTATTTGCATCTGCTCACGAAAAATCGAGCAGATGACACACGTATACTATGTCTTTGGCCAGAGAATGCCCCGACTTTTCACTCGCCGTGATACTGACCGATGAAGAGGATAGTGCCGGTGGTGCGCTCGGTGATAAGGTAGAGGAACGGCCGGTCGGCATGGAAAATATATTCGTCAACCTTTTGGGGCTTGCCGGCATAGCCAGTGATAATCATTTCTTCTAAGGTGACGGCGGCGGCGCGGGTGCCCTCCTCATTCACTTCAATCTTTGCCTTCTGCAACATCTTTGAAAGGGCGAGGTTCGCACCAGGGCCATAGGCAGACACGTCGGCCATACGGCTGAAGTCGGCTTTACGATCATTGAAGGCGGTCGGGATGCCCAGTTGGCACAGCAGCTCGTTTAGATGCAGGCGCACCTCGGTAGCGAAACGCGGAATCTTCACATCGACTCTGGCAGCGCGAGATTGCTGCTGGAGCTGCTGAAGCGCATGGGGAGAGAGCGACGACAGCACGTCGGCCACCGTCTGCCCCTTGTCGGGAAGGATCAGGGTCATATCGTATCTCACCTCGCCCTTATAGGGAAGCTTCAGGGCGGTATAGCCTTTCCCTTTCGCATAGGAGAACAGACTTTTCTGGTGCATCAAGGGGAGTTTCTTGCGCGTGCCGTTCTCCATGGTGAAAATCTCGTCCTTGGTCTCTTCCTCCTTGAAGGGTATGTCCCAGTTGCTGTCGAAAAAGACCGCATTGAGACCGAACAGTAGTGTGTTCTGTTCAGTGGTGTCCACCATTCTGGGTATCATGCCTTCGGTCTGCCGGGCACACCAGTCGTTCACCTCCTGCACGGCCTTCGGGTCGGTGAAGTCCATGTTGCGCACCAGTGCCTCATAGTTGTCTGTGGCCTGTTGTTGGAAAGGTCGTTTCATTTGAAAACTGCTGTTCACGAACAAGGCATTCGCCATCAGAAAGCGCGACCCTATGCGACTGTCGGTGAGGTAGGGTGTCATTTTCCGGTAAAAGCTGTCGGTTTCTTCGGGCAGTGCGCCCAGCAGACGGGTCAGCTCCTTCTGCGTCTGAGCGGCCGCGCCGTCGTTGGTCAGGCTCAGCAGGCAGGCGATGCTCAGGGGAGAGAACACCGCGCTCTGCTGTTTGGGCAGTTCACGCATCAGGCGCAGTGCCAAGCCGTTGACATGCTCGATAATCTTCCTGTCGGCTGTGGTCAGTATCACCTCCCGACGATCCTTCCTCGGTGGGATGAACGTGTACTCGTCGAGTTCGATGGTCATGTCCTGACCTGCCTTGATAGTCTTCTCCTGGTAGCCGATATAACTCACCTTGATTTCGCTGTTCATGTCGGGAACCGTCAGCGTGAAGCGACCGTTTATATCCGTGATGGTACTGCTCTTTGAGCGTTTGTCGGCAGCCTCTTCAGTACTGTTGACAATGATTATCCCCACGCCGATAAGGGGATCCCGTGTGTTGCTGTCAATCACCTTTCCTGTTATCTGCACTTGGGCCTGCGTCAGCTGAACCGCGAACAGCAGACACGACAGGACTGTTATTATTCTTCTCATCTCGTATAAATGTAATTGTAATAATGTAATAAGGTAATCACGAAAATAATCTTTTTGCAAAGATAGAGATTTCTCTGAGACAATCAAAAATAGGGGAGATTTTTTACACTTATTAACATTTTGTGTTTCCATTTTAACGTCATAATTGAGGATTTTTCGAGATGAAAACTCGTGGGCGCAAATTTTGCAAGCACGAGTGTGCAATGTTTCTGCTACCGCAGACAGATGAGGGATGAAGGATGATGGATGAGTGTGTGCAATTTTTGTTTTGCGAACGCTCGAGCGTTCACTTGCGAAAGATAAGCTTTCGCATCACGAAAGACCATCTTTTAGACCCAGAAAAACGGTCTTTTGCAAGGTGAGACATATATGTTTGAGCCAGAAAGTGGAGCAAAAAGGAAGTGAAAGTGGGGTGAAGGGGTAGGAAAATGCAATTTTTTTGCTCTAAAACGTAGTTAAAAGTCAACGGTATCCGTTAACATTTCGCCCTCGGATTTTGTAATTATTAACAATTTGGGGATTTTCTGTAACTATTTAGCGAATCATGAATGGAGTCGCCTACGGCGAGAACCATCGGTCGCGGGTGCGCAGCAGCCGCGACCTTTTCAACCTATTCGTGAAGCGAGGGAAAGAATATTTATTAAAATTTGAATATAGGATTAAGCAAAAAGTTTATTTTGATGGATTTTGAATAGATTTTGTTTAATTTCTGCACGATGTGCATCCTTAAAACCTATTCGCTGAATATGGTTCTTGGCGACGAGTGTTATAGATAGCGCGAGGAGCTGCGGCGGGTGATCAGGCTTGTAGGTGCTTTGGGCTTTCGGGTTTTCAGACGGATGGGCATGGCGAGAACCAGCTCGGTGAGGTCGGCCTTGGTGTCGTGGGCTTTGATGGCGAAGCCTGCGGAAAGGCCGCCCATTCCCGGGATGGCATACTGCACGCCGATGCGCTCATATACGGGACGCTCCATGATGGAGGCGTTCTGTCCGAGACGGCGGTAGAGGTAGGTGCCGATGGACATGTTCACGATGAACCGCCGATAGTAAACCTCGTGCTTGAGGGCGATGCCCATCGACCAGGGCTTGTGCTGGTATTGTCGGCCATACTTCTCGTCAATCTCCCTGACGCGGCCGGTATAGCTGACGTGGAACAGGTCGAGGCCTATGCCCGATGCCCATCGGCGCGCATAGCGGTACATGAAGTCGAGTTGTGAGGAGTAGGTGACGTAGCGATGGAAGTCTGCGGTGCGGTAGTCTTCCTCGTCCGGAGGAGTGTTGAACTGGGTGAGCTGCCAGTCTTCGTGGAGGGTTTTCCCACCTACGCCGGCCGTGATTTTGGTGAAGAAATAGGGGCGGAAGGCCGTGCGGTTGGAGGCAACGGATGAATGCGGGTAGGTTCGGGATGAACAGTTCTCTTGTTCTCGAACGAGATATTCGTAGCCGGGCTCATAGCTTATTCCTATGGATGGGCCGAGGACGTTCGCACCCTTGTTGGGCCGGTAGAGTGCACCGTTGCTATGGTGGTAGAAGTCGATGCCCATGCGCAGTCCCCACTTCGGGGCGAAGTGCCAAGTGGCATGTGCTCCGGCGGTGAAGTAGATGAGCCATCGGGTGCCAATCAGCTCGTTGTCAACGTTGTTTTCTTTGTTGTAGATGCGGTTTGTATAGCCTACACCGGTGCCGAGCGTGTAGTCGGCACTCCAGTTTCGGCGACGGAAGATGGGTCGGGTGAAGGTGGCATAGACAGTAGCGATGTTGCCAAGGCGCGAGGTGTAGTCCACTTCCTCGGCCAGTCCCCAGGCGGGGTCGGGACGGCGGTGAAGGGTGACATCGTTGACTGAGTAGCGGAAGCCGACGCTTAGCGAGGGATAGCCGAAGTCGGCATCGATGGCGTTGCTGTCGGTGGGCAGGGCGGTATAGTTAAGCTCGGCGGCGAGGGAGATAACGTTTTTCTTCTGAATGAATTTGCGTGAATACTTATCCCAGCTGACCACTTGTGCGGGTTGCAGGGTGAGGGTATAGCCGATGTGCCGGAGGGAATCGTTGTTGTCTCCATCCTCTCTTGCTCCCGCCTGTAGGGAAACAGACAAGACAAGCACAAGTGTCCATGGTTTTATCCTCACGCTATTTCCGTCTTATCAGTTCGCTGCCTCGAACTGGCGCAGGAACTGAACGTCGTTCTCCGAGAACATGCGCAGGTCGGCGACGTGGTATTTCAGGTTGGTGATGCGCTCCACGCCCAGCCCAAAGGCATAGCCTGTATAGACGTTGCTGTCGATGCCGCAGGCCTCGAGCACGTTGGGGTCAACCATGCCGCATCCGAGAATCTCTACCCAGCCCGTGTGCTTGCAGAAGCCGCACCCCTTTCCGCCGCAGATGTGGCAGGAGATGTCCATCTCGGCACTAGGCTCGGTGAAGGGGAAGTAGCTTGGGCGCAGGCGTATCTTGGTGTCGGGGCCGAACAGCTCGCGTGCGAAGGTGAGAAGCACTTGCTTCAGGTCGGTGAACGAGACGTTCTTATCGACATACAGGCCCTCTATCTGGTGGAAGAAGCAGTGTGCGCGGGCGGAGATGGCTTCGTTGCGATAGACGCGCCCGGGACAGATTACGCGGATTGGGGGCTGGTGGGTCTCCATGTAGTGGCTCTGGTCGTTCGACGTATGCGAGCGGAGAATGACGTTCTTGGCCACGTCGTCGGGGTTGGTCTCTATGAAGAACGTGTCCTGCATGTCGCGGGCGGGATGGTCGGCGGCGAAGTTGAGCTTCGTGAACACGTGCAGGTCGTCGTCAATCTCACTGCCCTCGGCCAGCGTGAAGCCCATGCGATGGAAGATGTCCACGATCTGGTTTTTGACAATCGTGAGCGGATGGCGCGTGCCCAGGCTGACGGGATAGGCCGAGCGGGTGAGGTCAATGTCGTCGCCCGAGGTCTCCTGCGTGTCAATCTGTGCTTTCAGCTCGTTCAGCCGCCCGATGGCCGTCTGCTTGAGTTCGTTGATTTTCATGCCGACAGCTTTCTTCTGTTCGGCGGCCACACTGCGGAAGTCGCTCATCAACTGGTTGATTTCGCCTTTCTTGCTGAGGTATTTCAAACGGAGGCTTTCAACATCTTCTGCGTTGGAGGCCTTCATCGCCTTCACTTCGTTGAGCAGTGTTTCTATCTTCTGTAAGAGCATAATCTGAATATTTTGGTTTTGATAATCTTCTGCAAAGGCTAAAAATTTTGTGCAAAGGTACAAAATAATTCATAATGCATAATGCATAATTGATAATTATTTTGTAATTTTGCCGAAAATTTCGGTTATGAGAGGGAAAAGGTGAGAGGGATTATGCATTATGAAAAGCGTTTAGTGTTTAGTGTTTAGTGTTTAGCGTTTATGCATTATGAATTATGAATTAAATAGTCGTTATTTGGTTGTTGCCGGAATGGTATTCCTGCTTATTGCACTGGGAGTTACCGCCTGTCGGGACAAGAAGCCGCCGGTAGATGAGACTCCTCAAGTTGATACCACAAAGGTCGATACCGTGGCAGTTGACTCTGCCGAGAACATCATCGAGGAAACGCCGATGCCCAAGGCGGCCGACGAGCTCTTCGACGATTTCTTTTTCAACTTCGCCGCCAACAGGAAGCTCCAGCGCGAGCGCATACAGTTCCCCTTGCAGGTGGTCTCTGGCGGGAAAACCACACTCGTGCAGCCCGGCCAATGGCAGACAGACCATTTCTTCATGAATCAAGACTTCTACACCCTTATCTTCGACAGCCAGAAGCAGATGGAAGTCGTGAAGGATACTACTGTCGGGCATGTCGTTGTAGAGAAAATCAACTTGGGAAGGAAAAGTGTCAGGCAATATGTCTTCGACCGCATTAACGGACAGTGGAGGATGACCTCTGTGAACAATAGTGGTGTCTATCAGAATCAGAACGCCTCGTTCCTCGACTTCTATCAGAAGTTTGTCACCGACTCCACCTTCCAGGCCGAGAGCATCAACGACCCGTTGAAGTTCGTCGGACCCGACCCCGAGACAGATCAGGGTAATGTTGACGGCATCCTCGCTCCGGAGCAGTTTGCCACCTTCAGTCCTGAACTGCCCACAGGTGAAATCTACAACATCATCTATGGACAGAAATACGCCAAGACCGACCAGAAAATTTTTGTCATCCGCGGCATCGCCAACGGACTTGAGACGCAGCTCACCTTCAAACGTGTGGGCGGAAAGTGGAAACTCACGAAACTGATTATCTGATGAAAGACATTCGAAACCATAGCCTCCTCCGTCACAACACCTTTGGCATCGATGCACGGTGCGACCGCTTCATCGAGTTTGAGCGTGTAGAGGAACTGAAAACCCTCATTCCCCAGTTGAAGGGAAAACAGTTTCTCATTCTCGGTGGAGGAAGCAATCTACTTCTCACCGGCGACTACCACGGCATCGTGCTCCACTCCGCCATCATCGGGTTCAGCGTCAGACAGATGGGCAACGACATATTCATCCGTTGCGGCTCGGGTGAGATTTGGGACGACATCGTGGCCTTGTGTGTGGAAAACGGATGGTACGGAGCCGAAAACCTTTCGTTCATACCCGGTGAGATAGGAGCCACAGCCGTACAGAACATCGGGGCATACGGCACCGAGATTAAGGACATCATCCACGAGATAGCCGCCGTCGATGTGCAGACGGGCGAGGAGGTTTGCTTCTCAAACACCGACTGCGACTACCGCTATCGAAGCAGCCGTTTCAAGCACGAATGGAAAAACCGCTACGTCATCACCCATGTCACCTACCGGCTGTCAAGAATATTCACCCCGCGTCTCGAATATGGAAATCTGAAGGCCGTTGTCACTGCGGCAGGCGACGGGCTAACCCCGCAAAGCCTGCGCCAGAGCGTTATCGGCATACGCAAGGAGAAACTGCCCGACCCCGCCATCGAAGGCAATGCCGGCAGCTTCTTCATGAACCCTGTGATACCCGAGAGCCAGTTCATAGCGTTGCAGAGCGCCTATCCGCAGATACCATCCTGGCCAGCCGCCGACGGCACAGTGAAAGTCCCCGCCGCCTGGCTCATAGAGCAGTGTGGATGGAAGGGTCGCACACTTGGCCGCGCAGCCGTGCATGGCCGGCAGCCCCTTGTGCTCGTGAACCGTGGAGGTGCAACAGGCGACGAAATCGTCCGCCTCGCCCAAGCCATCACCACCGACGTCGAACAGCACTTCCACATCCGTCTGACCCCAGAGGTCAACATCGTCTGAAGCGTTTAGTGTTTATGTATTATGAATTATGAACTAAAATGCAGCCAAGATACAAGAAGAATACTAAGATTTTTGACATTGTAATTACCGCCGTCGGCGGTACACTGTCAGTGGGCGTTATGCTTTACGCCGTTTTTCATTTCGGATTGACCGACGTCTGGCCAGAACTGGTGCTCAATATATTCTACATCGCCTGTCTGGCGATGATTTGGATGTACTTCTTCAACTACCGCATCACCACTCACCAGTTCAACTACCGGTGCTCCGTCTTAGTGGGCATGACGGTGCTGCTGCGCGACATCCTCTTCGCACCGCCTTTGGCCAACTACGCTTTGCATCTGGTCTGTCTCACGCTCTCAGTCCTGCTACTCTGCATGCTCACTTTCTTCTATGCCCGTAAGAACTGGCAGAGTTACGCCAAACGCCACTTGTGGACCATCTGCATCATCGACATGCTCATAGCGGCACTCTACAATTTCGACATCTATCTGGAACCCATCAACGAATACACAAATTATCTGCTCACTGAAATCTGGATTCGCCCCACCATTACCTACGGGCTTGTGGCTTGTTTCGTAACGGAAACAGAAGTTCACCAGTGAACAGCGAAGACTCGGTTTTATCTCCTGCCGTTCTGTGTTAGTTCGCCCTTCCATCCCGAGCATAGCTCGCCCCCGTAGCCTTCCCGTGTCTATCCGTGGTTATTAACTCCCTTTAACTCCTTAACTCCAAAGAAATTGAGCACAAATGAAACTTAAAAGCATTATTTTTTATGAAACAAACATTTAACATTCTGCAAGGGCGACTATGGCCGGTGTGCAGGGGACGTTTTGCAATGATGTTGCTTGCATTGGCATGGGGTATGATACTTCCCCTACCAGCGCAGAAACTCTTTCAGCGTTTTGACAGTTTGCTGACTAATAATTACCATAAAGTCAACTTCGACACAGTATACATCACGCGGCCACAAACCAAGTGGACTGTCATGGCGCGGGTGAATGTGTCGGGGGCTACGATCGAGACTGAGGGCATCGACAATGGGCAACACTTCAAGTCGCAGATGGATGCCAACAGTAAGGCTACGCTCAGCCTGGGGCTTGGTTATCAGGGTTTCTCGCTCAGTTTGGCACTTAATCCGGCTAAGTTGATGGGTAAGTACAACGACTACGAGTTGAATTTCAATTGTTACCGCCGGAACTTCGGTTTCGACGTCATCTATCAGGACGCCAAGAATTTCACGGGCTGGTATGACCAAGGAGGCATGCCGCGTGCTGAATTGCCCGATGGTAAACTGCAAGTACAGACACTGAACCTGAATGCCTACTACGCATTCAACAATAGCAAATTCTCCTATCCCGCTGCTTTCTCGCAGAACTATATACAGCGTCGCTCTGCCGGCAGTTTCCTTTTAGCCGCTTCAGGTATGGGGCAGCGTGCTACCCTCGACATGGAGCAGGAGCAGAAACTGCAACTGAAGATGACGAATATCGGTATAGGAGCGGGTTACGGCTATAACTACGTGCCCCACAAGGGCTGGCTGATGCATCTCTCTCTCCTGCCCACATTTATTGTTTACAGCAATTCTTCAATGACATATGAAGACATCTGTACGGCCCAGCACTATCATTTCCCCGAGTTCATCGTTACCGGTCGAGGAGCAGTGGTGCGTCATTGGAGAAATAAGTTCCTTGGCCTGTCGATGGTTTACAACTACACGAATATCGGCGACAAAGGCGACCTCGCTGTCTATAACACCAAATGGCGCATCCGTGCCTTCTTCGGCCTGCGGATATAGAAAGAGAAGGATATTGATTTAAGTTTTACAACACAAAGGTGCAGCATTTTGACTTCTCACTATGGTTGGTGGTGAAGAACATGCTTTCCTGTCACTTCTTCATGTCGAATCCGATGCGCACACCGTCGTAATTCTTGCTGATTTCGCCGATGGTCTCAAGCGAGGAGTTGCCGCTCATCGCGGCTATGGTCTGCAGTACGGGGAGAATCTTTTTCGACTCGAAGAGTAGGCTCATGCCACTCAGTCGGTTGCGCTTCACATAGCCGTTGAGTGACAGTAGCAAGCCCGATAGTTTCACTGCGCTGCTTTTCTCGTCGTAGGTGTATTTGCCGCTCATTTGGCGACCGCCTATTTTTGCCGCGTAGGTGCCGTCTTGGTTGAATGTCACGAAGGTGTTTGTGGCGTTGATTCCGAGTTTGGCATATTGCTCAGCCAGTTTCTCCTCTACCTGTGTGGCTGCCACCTCACCGCCTGCACGTGCCAGTGCACTTTCCGAAGTGAAGGCACAGCCGGGTCCCTCGTACACCCATGTGCCAATAAGTTGGCGTTGTGTCATCTTGTCGAGACCGATGACGCTGCTCAGCACGCCCGAGATGGCCTCGCCGTTGGTGATGGCTCCGAGCACGCTCGAGAGCACATCGGTCTGACTACTCGTACCGACACCCGTTCCAAAAGGAGTTCCCATGGTGGCGCATCCCACCATCAGCGCACTCATGGTTGCAACAATCAGTGTGCGCAAAGTTTTTAGTTTTTTCATGCCTTACCGTTTTTTCGTTTATGATGATGTTTGCGTTTATAGGTTTTGCGATTGTAGGTTTTCTTCTTCGGCTCATGCCGTTGTTTCTCCGCCTTTTCCCTGTTTTCCTTCTCCTCGGCTTCTTTATATTCTTTCTGTCCCTTTATGGTGAGGGTGTATCGGCTCTCGTTGCCCTGTTGGTCAGTGAGCACATAGAGCAGGTGGTAGTCTTTCTCATGGTCTATATTAATAATTTCTTTTTTGGTATGAGGTTGCGGAGATGTGGGGTGAGTGGGGGGAAACCATGTATAGATGAATATGGCGTTGCTTGAGCGTCGTTCCTCCTGGTCGCATGTGAGGTCGGCAAGGACGTGGTCGGCAGTTGAGAACCGTACTATGTTGTGCTCGAAGAAGAGCTGGTCGTCTATGTAGCATTTGATGTCGCGCACGCCGAGCTTGTTATAAGAGCCTTCCATGTAGTCGTGGGCATTGATAGAGAAGGCGAGTTTTCCCCATGCCGCAAAGTTTCCCCAGTCCTCTTTCGGGGGTGAGGGGGTATGGGGGTGCGGAGGTACGCGGGGAGTGAAAATGTGGGGTGAGGTATGACCGTTGAAATGTGAGAGGGTGTCTTGTGGATATACTTTTATGGCATGAAGCACAGGCGGCTGCTTGTCGGTGTAGTCGAGCTCAACGTAGTCGAGGGGGTCAAGACAGTCATTAGTGCGTGCGTCGCGCAGTTCGAGGTGCAGATGGGGTCCCTCGGATACTCCCGTGTTCCCGCTGACAGCGATGAGCTGCCCTTTGGCTACGGGAATTTTCTCTCCTCTCCATCCTGAGCTGACCTGCCCCCCCCCTTGTTTTTCCTCTCTCCCTTTAGCGATTCCGATGAAGCGTTGCAGGTGGCAATAGATGCTGGTGTGGCCTTCGGGATGGTGGACGAAAAGGGCGTTGCCGATAAGCGGGTCGTCTTCCACGACCTTTGAGATATAGCCGTCGCCAATGGCGAAGACGGCCTTCCCCTCTTTTCCATTTGTCTTAATGTCGATGCCTGAATGGAGATGTCCGGGGCGTGTCTCACCGAAGTTGCCTGCTAACAATGTGCGAAGGTGAAGGGGCGAGGAAAAGAGCATTTCCGACGGTTCGGAAGTCTCACCGACAGATAAAGCCCTGACGGAGATGATCATCAGGGCAAAAATTGCAAGATATTTCAGACGTTTCAGCATGCTTTAAAACTCATGTCGAGTCCTTTCACGCTATGGGTGAGTGCACCGACTGACACGTAGTCGACGCCTTGTAGGGCATAGTCGCGGATGGTGTCGATGGTGATGCCGCCGGAGGACTCTGTCTCGTAGCGGTGGGCAATCAGGTCGACGGCTTTTTTCGTGTCGGCGACGCTGAAGTTGTCGAGCATGATTCGGTTGACTCCTCCATGGCGGAGCACGCGGTTGAGCTCGTCGAAGTTGCGTACTTCGATTTCAATCTTCAGGTCGAGTCCTTTCTCGCCCAGGTAAGCGTGACAGCGGTCGATGGCATTCTCTATGCCGCCGGCGAAATCGACGTGGTTGTCTTTGAGCAGTATCATGTCGAAGAGGCCGATGCGATGGTTGCATCCTCCGCCGATTTTCACGGCCTGTTTCTCGAGCATCCGCAAGCCGGGGGTTGTCTTGCGGGTGTCGAGCACGCGGGTGCCAGTGCCCTCAAGCCGCTGCACATACTTATGGGTAGTGGTGGCGATGCCGCTCATGCGCTGCATGATGTTGAGCATGAGCCGCTCTGTCTGTAGCAGCGAGCGGATGCGGCCACTTACAATCATGGCGATGTCGCCTACCTTTACGGGTGTGCCGTCGGTGATGAGTACCTGGACCTGCATATCGGGGTCGAAGCGTCGGAACACTTCTTTGGCCACTTCTATGCCTGCGAGGATACCGTCTTCCTTGATGAGCAGGTGCGAGCGTCCCATAGCATCCTTGGGGATGCAGCAGAGGGTGGTGTGGTCGCCGTCGCCGATATCCTCGGCAAAGGCCAAGTCGATAAGTCTGTCAACTAATTCTTCTACGCTGAGCATAATGGTTTATGGTTTATGATAGATGGTTGATGGTTTCTCAGGACTGACGATTCTTCTGTCGGGAGCAAGTCGCTTAGGGCCTTGCTTGAGTGGTGATAATTCTTTCCTCTGGATGGGAAGCCTCTTAGGTTCGCCCTGAGTGGGGGGAAGTGATGAGGAATGCTCCCCTCCTTTGGTGAGGGATTGAGGTTGAGGGGCGGTCTCAGGAATACTTCTCTCCGTGGCCGAGTCTTTTCTTTCAGGTGTGATAGTCTTGGGCTCAGTGATGTGCATTCTCACTAAACGAATGTCGGTGATGAGTGCCATGCGGAGGGTTGTCTTCGTGTCCGACATGTTGTTGTTAGACGGCAAAAGGAAAAAGCCCCTTACCGTCTTTATGCCGATTCGCTCGCTGTCGGTAAGACCAAGCGAATAGTGCGAGGTGTTGCTGGCATGGATGATTTGCGTTGCCGTACTGTCGTTGTTGAACGTTACGGCCAGCATAACGATGGCATCGCGAATGCCGTCTTGATAGATGAACTGGGCATTGAAATCGAGAGTCACGCGGTCGCCCGCATGGAAAGTCGTATCACTTTTAATGTTGAAGTCCATGCGGTTGAAGGGAGGATAGGGGTTGAGTACGACGGCTGCCTGCCCCTTCCAGACGTTTGCCGTGTCGCCATTGGCAGCCAGTCCTCCGTTTCCTATCTCGCTCAGCGACGACCCTTGCGCCACCGCCTCGTCGCTCAGGCGGTTGGATAGCCGTTCGTAAATGTCGTGCATCTTCTCGGTGTGGCGCATGTAGTAAGCCATAGAGGCATCGAAGTCTTCTTGCGACACCCCGTGTTTGTCGAGGATGGCCGTTTGGAATTTCAGCATGATGAGCGCATCGCCAGAGCGCGTCTGAGCCAAACCCTGTGCAAGATGGTAGTCGTAGAGGATGGCCTCCAGCTTATGGGTGGAGATGACATGCTCTTTCTCTTTCGAACGGCATGCAACCATGCATAGAAGCAAGGCTGTTGCCAGCATGGCAAGCGACAACTTATGCTTCAGATGCTTCCTCATGTTTGTCGTTCTTGTTTTTTCCAAACGAGAAAATTTCGTTGATGCTTTCCAGGTCTTTGCGGAAGAAGAGCAGCAGCACTACTACACCCACGCTGATGCAGGCATCGGCAAAGTTGAATACGGGCGAGAAGAAGATGAACTCGTCGCCGCCCACGAAAGGCATCCACTGCGGCCATGTGGTCTCGATGATGGGAAAGTAGAACATATCGACCACTTTCCCATAGAGGAATGGCGCATAGCCTTCGCCGAATGGCACGAAGTGGGCGGGCTCAAATGGTGTGGAGGGACTGAATATCAATCCGTAGAACATGGAGTCGAAGAGGTTGCCCGCCGCACCTGCAAGGATGAACGACAGACAAAAGACATAGCTCTTTCTGTGCTCGCGTCTCAGTAATTTGAAGACATACCACCCCATGGCGGCAATGGCCACGATGCGAAACAGACTTAATGCCAGCTTGTTGATGAAAGTCATGCCGTAGGCCATGCCGTTGTTCTCTATGAACTCAATGTAGAACCAGTCTGTGATATGGATGTGGTTGCCCATGCCAATACACATGTTGGTCTTCACCGCAACCTTGATGGCTTGGTCAATCACCAATATTGCGATGATGAGCAGAATGGCAATGCGGCCTTCTGTGAGCAGGGGTTTCTTTGTCATCGCTTGCTTTTAATCTTCGACTCTACGCTGAGGGTAGCATGGGGAACGGCGCGAAGACGTTCCTTCGGTATCAGCTCACCCGTCATGCGGTCGATGCCGTAGGTCTTGTTCTCGATGCGCACGAGTGCGGCCTCGAGTCCCTGGATGAATTTCTGCTGTCGGCCGGCCATGCGCATAAGCTCTTCTTTCGACTGCGTCAGGCTTCCCTCTTCAAGGGCCTTGTATGTCGGTGACGTGTCGTCAACATCGTTGCCGTCAACATTTCTGATCTGGCGCATCATGGTATTGTAGTCGCGACGTGCCAGCGACAGCTTCTCATTGATGATGGAGCGGAACTCCTCGAGTTCCTGATCCGAGTAACGTGTTTTTTCAGCCATAATCGGTCTTATTTAATTTTATTGATTGTAATATTGATTGTGAAGTCGTCAAATTCTACGGCAGTTCCACCGTTCCCGGCAATGGTGATATCGGTGGCCAGCACCTGCGTCTTTATGTATTCGCCAAAGGTGTCGATGGCGGCATTCGTCTGATTGTTAGGTTCAACGACAATGCCAATGCGGTCGGTGATGTCAAGGCCGCTTTCTTTCCGCAGGTTCTGAATGCGGTTGATGAGCTCGCGTGCCATGCCTTCCTTTCGCAGCTCGTCGTTGATCTCCACTTCAAGGGCGATGGTAAGGTTGCCTTCGTTCGACACCAGCCATCCGGGTATGTCCTCGCTGATAATCTCCACGTCTTCTTTCTCTACGATAACCTCTTGTCCCTCAATCATTAGGGCTATATGTCCTGAATTTTCAAGTGAGGCAATCTGCTCTTGGTTGAGGGTGCTCATCTGAGCGGCGATGCCTTTCATGAGCTTTCCGAATTTCTTGCCCATGGTGCGGAAGTTGCACTTCACCTTTTTCACGAGTATGCCCTGACCCTCTACGAAGTTCAGTTCTTTCACGTTGACCTCGTTCTTGATGAGTTCTTTTACGGCCTCGATGTGTGCGCGTTGCTCTTCGCTGACAGCGGGAATCATGATCTGCTGCAGTGGCTGGCGCACCTTGATGTTTACTTTGCGCCGCAGGGCAAGCGTCATCGAGGTAATCTTCTGCGCCATCTCCATGCGGGCTTCGAGTTCCTTGTCGATGAGGATCTCGTCGGCTGTCGGGAAGATGTCGAGATGCACGCTGTCTTTCTCACCTCCGAGGTCTTTATAGAGTTCGTCGGCATAGAATGGTGCGAACGGCGCGAGCAGTTTCGCTATGGTCATCAGACAGGTATAGAGGGTGTCGTAGGCCGAGCGTTTGTCGTCGCTCATCTCCGTTCCCCAAAAGCGTTTGCGGTTCAGTCGCACGTACCAGTTCGACAAGTCGTCGTTCACAAACTGGTCGATGAGTCGCCCGGCACGAGTGGGGTCGTAGCCGTCCATCTCCTCGGTGACGCGCTTTATCAGCGTGTTCAGACAGGAGAGAATCCAGCGGTCGATTTCGGGGTGTTCAGCTTGTGGTGCCGCGGCATTGGTCGATGGTTCGTAGCCGTCAACATTCGCATAGAGAGCGAAGAACGAGTAGGTGTTGTAGAGCGTGCCGAAGAGTTTGCGGCGCACCTCATCGACACCCTCCGGGTCGAACTTCAGGTTGTCCCAGGGCTCCGAGTTGGTCATCATGTAGAATCGCACGGCATCGCTGCCGTACTTCTCTATCATTTCGAACGGATTGACTACGTTGCCCACGTGCTTCGACATCTTGTTGCCCTTTGAGTCGAGCACAAGACCTGTAGAGATGACGTTCTTGAAGGCCACGCTGTCGAAGACCATTGTGGCGATGGCGTGGAGTGTGAAGAACCACCCTCGTGTCTGGTCAACGCCCTCGTTGATGAAGTCGGCAGGGAAGGCCAGCCGCTTGTCTATCGCGTCACGGTTCTCGAAGGGGTAGTGTACTTGTGCGTAAGGCATGGAGCCTGAGTCGAACCACACGTCGATGAGGTCGGCCTCGCGCTTCATGGGCTTGCTTGTTGGGGATACCAGCACGATGTTGTCCACGTATGGGCGATGCAGGTCGATGCGGTCGTAGTTGTCCTGGCTCATGTCGCCGGGTACGAATCCCTTTTCTCTTAGCGGGTTTGCTGTCATCACACCTGCTGCGACGGCTTTCTCAATCTCATTGTAGAGCTCCTCTACTGAGCCGATGCAGATTTCCTCTCCGTCTTCCGAGCGCCAGATGGGCAGGGGTGTGCCCCAAAAGCGCGACCGCGAGAGGTTCCAGTCGTTGAGGTTCTCAAGCCAGTTGCCGAAGCGACCTGTGCCCGTTGACTCAGGTTGCCAGTTGATGGTTTTGTTCAGCTCGGCCATGCGCTCTTTCTTGGCCGTGCTCTTGATGAACCATGAGTCGAGCGGATAGTAGAGCACGGGCTTGTCAGTGCGCCAGCAGTGGGGATAGTTGTGCGTGTGCTTCTCTATTTTGAAGGCCTTGCCCTGTGCTTTCAGGTCCATGCAGATGGAGATGTCGAGAGTCTCGTCCTTGTCGGTGAGCGTGTCGTCGTAGGCATTCTTCACATATCGGCCGCTGAACTTTGTCCACTCGTCGAGGTTCACGTATTTCTCCACGAAGCCGGTGTCAAGGTCTTCTACATTAAAGTATTTTCCCTCGAGATCGACGACGGGTCGCTCGTTGCCTTTCTTGTCGATGAGCACGATGGGACAGATGCCTGCCTTCTTGGCCACGAAGGCATCGTCGGCTCCGAAGTTCGGGGCGATGTGCACGATGCCCGTACCGTCTTCCGTTGTCACGTAGTCGCCCTCGATGACGCGGAACGCATCGCCCATGGGGCGTATCATCGGCATGAGCTGCTCGTATTCCATTCCCACGAGGTCGGTACCCTTGTATCTTTCTACTATTCTCCAGGGAATCACCTTGTCGCCCTGCTTGTAGGCCTGGAAGTCGGTGTCGCGTCCCTCCTCCTTGAGGTAGGTGCTCAGGCGTGCCTCTGCCATGATGATGGTCACGGGCACTGCCGAGTAGGGGTTGAAGGTCTCAACGGCCACGTAGTCGATTTTCGGTCCTACGCAGAGTGCCGAGTTGGCGGCCAGTGTCCAGGGTGTGGTCGTCCAGGCGAGGAAATACCAGCCGGCCTTTTCTTTTATCTTGAACATGGCCGTGCAGGTGGTGTCCTTCACGTCGCGGTAGCACCCCGGCTGGTTCAGCTCATGGCTTGAGAGTCCGGTGCCTGCTGCGGGCGAGTAGGGCTGTATGGTGTAGCCTTTGTAGAGTAGCCCCTGGTCGTAGAGCTGCCGTAGCAGCCACCAGAGCGTCTCAATATATTTGTTATCGTAGGTGATATAGGGGTGGTCGAGGTCCACGAAGTAGCCCATGCGCTCGGTGAGGTCGCGCCATTCGGCGGTGAACTTCATCACGTTCTCGCGGCACTTCTGGTTATACTCTTCCGTAGAGATATACTTGTCCGACTCACGGTTGTCGATGTCGGCCTTGGTGATGCCCAGCTCTTTCTCCACGCCAAGTTCTACGGGCAGTCCGTGTGTGTCCCATCCCGCCTTGCGATGCACCTGATAGCCACGCATGGTCTTGTAACGGTTGAAGGTGTCCTTGATGCTGCGGGCGAGCACATGGTGAATGCCCGGGTGGCCGTTGGCCGAGGGAGGACCCTCGAAGAACACAAACTGGGGCTGTCCCTCGCGCTCGTTAACACTCCGATGGAAGATGTCGAGCTGCTCCCATCGTGCCAATATCCTGTTGTTCGTCGCGGTCAGGTCAAGACCGCTGTGCTCTGCAAATCGCTTCGCCATTATCTTGCTGTTTTTACCTTATTATATTTATATGTTCTCTTTTCGGGTTGCAAAGGTACATAAAAGCGAGCGAAAAAGCAAATTTTATTTGCAATTTTCCGACCCGGGAGTATCTCCGGCACAGTCAAAGGTGGGAGAACTTTACATATATTAACAATCGTCCGATTTCTTTTAACACCATTTCTGCCGATTTTGCGACGAAAAAATCTGAGGTCGCAATTTTTTCAATTATGAGCGACTTTCGGCAAGTCGCTGACACTCAAACCTATAAGTCCATATAGACCCTATAAGACTTGTAAGACTACTGCGAAACATATATCTCTCAGCTCCGAAACATATATGTTTCGGGTTGCAAAAGACCGTCTTTCGGGTTGCGAAAGACCGTGTTTTGGGAGGTGATACATATATGTTTCGGAGTGAAGGGGGAGTCAAAGGGAGGTGAAAGGGGAGTGAAAATGTGGGAAAATGGCGTTTTCGCACGCTAGAATTGAAAAAAATCCGGACAGAAATTGTTAAAAATTTCCATCCGGATTTAAGACTTGTTCACAGTTTTCTGAAAGGCATATCAAGGAATGTCTTTATGCCATTGTTTTCCCCGCAGGCGGCGAAGGTTGTTTCCGTCGCTGTTGGGTTGCGCAGTGCTTATTTCACGAGGACGACGAGGTATTTGCTCGTTGACCAGAAGAGTTGCGGGTTGGTGATGCGGAGCACGTACTGGCGGTTGGCATCGGGCTGTAGCGTGTAGCTGGAGGCGGAGTGCTGGGTGAGTATCTTCGCCGACTTCGAGTAGAGCTTGATCTCCTTGTCGGTGCGGATGTCGATCTTGGTGAAGTAGCTCTTGTTGAAATTCGACTGCAGCACGCGGTTCCCGTCGAGGATGTGTTGTTCCTTGAGCTCTTTCTTCGTTCCGAAGACATACCATGCCGTGTTGAGTTGCTTGTCCTGTGCGTTGATGGTCTCGGTCTTCTGCGAGCTTTCGGTCTGCAGGTTCGAGACGTTGGTGTTGAGGTCGGTGATGGTCTTGTCGAGCTCGGCGATGTGGATGTCCTTGGCCTCGAGCTGGGCACGGAGGTTTTGCAGCTCCTTGTCTTTCTCGGCCAGTTGCTGTGTAAAGTTGGCGATGGTGTTTTCGAGTGTCTGCTTAATCTGATCGCCTTTGAAGGTGCTCTCGCGCAATTGCTGCTGCAGCTTGTTGATGAGCTCTTTGTTGCGCTTCATGGTGGTGGTGATGAACTGGATGTTCTCCATGAGCTGCTGCTTCTTGTCGGCGTTCTCGCCGCTTTCGGCCAGTGTGACGCGGTTCTCGGCTTCGTTGATCTCGCGGAAACCGTCTTGTATCTGGTTGAGGGTTTCCATCATGTCGTTGACTTCGTTATCCTTCTGGGCAATGATACGCTGCAGCGAGTCGTTTGCCCTGAGCGCCTGATTGTCGGCCTGTGGTGTGCGGCGCTCTTCTTTACAACCTGTGACGGCCAAGGTCAGGAGGCCGACAAAAATAATCAATAGTTTTTTCATTTTTTACAGTTTTACTTTTTTAGTTTTTTGTTTTACGCTGCCCGCTACGACGACGACAATTTCGCCGCGTGGCGGGATAGTCTGGAAGTGTGTGGCAAGCTCGTCGAGCGTGCCTCGCAGGGTTTCCTCGTGGAGCTTTGAGATTTCGCGGCTGACGCTTGCCCGACGGTCGCCGCCAAGCACGTCGGCCAGTTGCTGTAGTGTCTTGAGCAGCCTGTGCGGCGACTCGTAGAATACCATCGTGCGCGTCTCTTCGCGCAGCGAGTCAAGATGGGTCTGCCTGCCTTTTTTCTGTGGCAGAAAACCCTCGAAGCAGAAGCGGTCGCATGGCAGGCCGGAATTGACCAAGGCTGGTATGCAGGCCGTAGGGCCGGGGAGGGTCTGCACGGTTATCCCGTTTCGTGCAGCCTCGCGGGCCAGAAGGAAGCCGGGGTCGCTGATGCCTGGCGTGCCCGCATCGCTGATGAGTGCAATGGTCTGCCCGCCTTTCAGTCGTTCCACGATGGCGGCAGCCATTCCGTGTTCGTTGAATTTATGGTGCGACATCATGCGTCCCCCTATGCCGTGATGCTTCAAAAGAATACCACTTGTACGAGTGTCCTCGGCCAGAATGAGGTCGGCTTCGCGCAACGTGCGGATGGCACGCAGTGTCATGTCTTCCATATTGCCCACTGGAGTGGGTACGATATACAGAGTGCCCATAATCGGGGGCAAATATAACTATTTATTCCACACGGACAAAAAATATCATGAATAATTTGCAATTTTTAAAACGTATTTGTAATTTTGCAACAAAATGACAGAACCCTGTTTTGACAGAATGACATAAGGACATATATATTATGATGACGAATACATTTGCAGGGGAACCGCAGCGCCCCGGACGAATAGAGGTGGTGTGCGGCTCGATGTTCTCGGGCAAGACCGAGGAACTCATCCGGCGGATGAAACGGGCGAAGTTTGCCCGCCAGCGTGTGGAGATTTTCAAGCCGTCGATCGACGTGCGCTACTCGGAGGCTGACGTGGTGAGCCATGACCAGAATGCCATTCAGTCAACCCCCATCGACTCGTCGGCAGCCATCCTGTTGCTGTCGTCGGAGATTGACGTGGTGGGTATTGACGAGGCTCAGTTTCTCGATGATGGACTGGTTGACGTGTGCAATGAGTTGGCTAATCGGGGCGTGCGGGTCATCGTTGCCGGTCTCGATATGGACTTCCGGGGTGTGCCCTTCGGTCCCATGCCTGCCTTGTGCGCCATTGCCGACGACGTGACGAAGGTGCATGCCATCTGCGTGAAATGCGGAAATCTGGCCTATCTGAGCCACCGGCTTGTGGATAACGAGAAGCGCGTGCTGCTGGGCGAGACACAAGAGTATGAGCCGCTATGCCGCGAATGCTATCAAAAAGCCATGAACGAAAATAACGATAACAAGGAATGAAATCAGAAATCACTTTTGACAAGTTCATCCGTTGGGCACTCATCGTGCTCGGTGTAGTTGCCGCGTTGCTCATCATGAAATACCTGAGCGGTGTGCTGCTGCCGTTCTTCATCGCATGGTTCTTCGCCTACTTGCTCTATCCCGTCGTGAAATTTGTGGAAAACAAGTTGCACGTGCGCATACGTGCCCTGTCCATCATCATCACCATGCTGTTCGTCATAGCCGTCATAGCACTTGCCGTCTATTTCATCATTCCCCCGATGATAGAGCAGATCGGTAAACTCGGCGGATTTCTCGACAAGTTTGTCGATCAGAACACCAGCTCCAACAACTTCGTGGCCTATGTGAAAGACCTTATACAGGATAATCGCACCGAGATAGAGCGGTTCCTCAAGAGCAAAGACTTCAGCGATGCCCTGAAGACAGCCATGCCCAAACTGTTTACCTTCCTCGGACAGACGGCCAGCGTGGTAATCAGTATCATTGCCTCGTGTATCACCTTATTATATATGTTCTTCATCCTGCTCGACTATGAGTACCTCACCGAGAACTGGATTCGCATCTTCCCCGTCAAGATTCGTCCGTTCTGGAGCGAGCTGATGAGCGATGTGGAGCGCGCACTCAACAACTACATTCGCGGACAGGGTTTGGTTGCCCTGTGCATGGGCATCATGTTCTGTATCGGCTTTACCATCATGGACTTTCCGATGGCTATCGGCCTGGGCATACTCATCGGATTGATGGATCTGGTGCCCTATCTGCATACCTTTGCCCTCATTCCCACCGCGTTCCTTGCGCTGCTCAAGGCAGCCGACACGGGGCAGAACTTTTGGGTCATCTTCGGACTGGCAGTCGGATTGTTCATCGTCGTGCAGATTATCACCGACATGGTCGTCACACCGAAAATCATGGGCAAGGCCATGGGGCTCAACCCCGCCATCCTGCTGCTCTCGCTCTCTGTATGGGGCGCATTGCTCGGTTTTATCGGCCTTATCATTGCCCTTCCGCTGACCACACTCATCATCGCCTACTGGCAACGCTATGTGACCAAGGAGCCCGAAAATGTAAAAGAAATTCCTGTCCAGGAAGAAAAAAACGGAGAATAATTTTGGCGTTTCAAAAAAACATAGTACCTTTGCAGCCGATTTAAATAAAACGGGCTTCGTCTCAGCAATCCAAACAAGCTTAATTGCTTTCGACTTGCACTGTTTTTTTTAAGAAATCACGATAATGGAGACTCGTTAGCTCAGTTGGTAGAGCACAACACTTTTAATGTTGGGGTCTTGGGTTCGAGCCCCAAACGGGTCACATCACAGGCAATCAAAAACGAGAGTTCACAAGGGACTCTCGTTTTTTTTCGTTAATATAGGGTTGGCGATGCATCTTCTCTGGTCAATAGTTATTTGTTGAGAGGACGGGCCACTGGTCGGTACGGAAGGGCGTGGCGGGGAGTCCGGCGGCGTTATAGAGCAGGCTTGTGGGATTGTTTGCCCAGCAGTAACGAACGGCAACAGGCAGTTTGACTTCGGGTGAGGAGACGACGATGGTCTGTCCGTCAATCCGCGCCTCAGTCCAGTGGAACTTCCTGTCGGGACCCGCAATGGTAAATGCCTGCCCTTGGCGCAGGGTAAGTCCTTCAGCATGGGTGAAGAACAGGCGGATATGGTTGCCTTCTTGTTGGTAGTGACTGTATTGCGGTCCTGCGTATTCGATGTTTTGTCCATAGGTGCGGGCGAGGGCCGTGAGTGCCAGTCGCCGTCCAGCTTCCTGTTTGTTCTTCGGGTGAATGTCGTCGGCTTCACCGATGTCGATGAGCGTGGCGAGTCCGCTATTTTGTACTTCCTCAGCAACCTTTTGCTGCGACTCGCGCAACTCTGCCCATGTCGATTCTTCTGCCGGGTCGTTTTGTGGGGTCATGTGGTTGGCAAGCTGTGCGATATAGAACGGCATGTCGGCAGGCTTCCGCTGCCAGCGTGTGCGCCAGTCGTTGATAAGCACGGACATGAGCTCACGGTATTGTGCGGCACGGCCTACGCTCGACTCACCTTGGTACCATATTGCACCTCGGAGAGCGTATGGTGCCAGTGGGTGTATCATGCCGTTGTAGAGTGCCGACGGCACATTGGTGTCGCGGTTGAGGTTGGTGGGGTAGAAGGGTAGTTGTTTCTCGTCGAGTGAGGCTTGGAACTGCCATGTGCCAGCCAGCGGGATGCGCTGTCCGGAGAGGGCAGTGGAGGTTGGGCGGATGTGCATGTCTTTACTGTACATACCACCAAGTCCGCCGGTGTCGTGGATGCGAATGGCTATTTGTGCGGTGCCTGCCTTCACGAG
>JAFRZC010000076.1 GCA_017442765.1 Prevotella sp.
ACACCGCCAGACACCCCAGCGCGTGGAGGAAATCTTCATCGGCTTCATCCGTCTGCTGCCCCGCCACTTTGCCGAGCACCACGACATCCCGTTCTATGCCTCTAAGCTCCATATCTCTACTGTCTATCTCTCCCGCGTGGTCCGTCAGGTCACCGGCCGCACCGTCGTCGACTATATCAATCAGATGCTGCTGATGGAAGCCTCTTTCCTGCTGAAAACCTCCCCGATGAGCATCACCCAGATAGCCGACCGCCTCCACTTCGCCGACACCCCCTCGTTCAGCAAGTTCTTCTCGCGCCTTAACGGCATGAGCCCGAAGGAATATCGGAAGAGGTGAGGATTAGAATGATGTGGTATCTCTGTTCGGGATAAGAAAATGAACTAAAATTGGCCAAAATGTTAATTTTTTGTGTGCGACTTTACTCGCGTTTTAGGCGTGGAAAATGTCATTTTCTTCATTTTTACTCTCGTTCTACTCCTTAAAATTAGAGGTTGAGGGGGGTTCTGTTTGTGAAACATATATGTTTCGGACTGCAAAACACGGTCTTTCGCATGCTGAAAGACGGTCTTTCGGAAGGTGAAACATATATGTCTCGAAGGTGAGAGATATATGTTTCGCAAACCGGAAAGTTGCACACTTGACCTCTGGAAGCCCCCACCCCCCTAAATTTAGAGGGCTAACCCATTGCACACGCATGGTTGAAAAATTTGCGGCCACGAGGAAATTTTTTTGAAACGATGCCCTTCTCGCGCTACTTTCCCGAACAGGTTTTAACTTAAAAATGTTAATTCGCAAAAGTGAGAAAACGCATAAAAAGGCCGGTTGCCCACGTTTTGCGGGCAACCGGCCTTATTTATTCTCAATCTGCTGATGCAGAGTGGGTTCAAGGGATTATTTGAAGAATTCCTTTACTGCTTCGTTGGGAACCATGCGCTCATCGAAAATGTAAGCTCCAGTCTTGGGGCTTTTCACCATTTTGATAACTTTTGTATATGCGCGACCCTCAGATGAGCCTTCGTGGAGGGTAGCAACCGCTTTTTTTGCCATATTCTGTTGTTCTGATTATTGTTATTACTTAATCTCCTTGTGGAGTGTCATCTTCTTAAGAATGGGATTGTACTTCATGAGCTCCAAACGCTCAGGAGTGTTCTTGCGATTCTTGGTGGTGATGTAGCGGCTTGTCCCGGGGAGTCCGCTGTTTTTAATCTCTGTGCACTCGAGTATCACCTGTACTCTGTTGCCTTTTGCTTTTTTGTTTGCCATGGTGCTTACTCTCCTATTACTTTAATGTCTTTCCAATCTACATGGCCTTTCTCAACAGCCTGCTTGAGGGCTGCGTCGAGACCGATGCGGTTGATGATACGGAGACCGGCTGCACTGACCTTCAGGCTAATCCAGCAGTCTTCCTCTACATAATAAAACTTCTTGGTGAAGAGGTTGACGTCAAAGCGACGTTTGGTGCGGCGCTTTGAGTGAGACACATTGTTTCCGACAAGTGACTTCTTTCCGGTGATTTGACAAATTTTCGACATTGCTATCTTTATTTTTATTTTCGTTTTTTGATACTATTTCCAAACAGCGTGCAAAATTACAAATATTTCCCGAAAGTGCAAAATAATTTTATCACAAATGATTGAAATTAAGGTTTTTTTTGTTTTTTACTCGTGGTTTTCAATGAAATCGAGCCGTAGGATGCGGGTTGTCTGCTCGGTAATGCGACACTGTTCACCCGTGCGCAACCCTACTACCCAAATAATTTCACCGTCGCCATCCTCGACGACAAGCTGCCGCTGCTTCTGAAAGCGATTTATTTTCTTATCGGTAAGGAAATCGCTGAGCAGAGTGCTGCCTTTCATGCCAAAGGGCCGGAAGCGGTCGGCGGGCCTGATGGTGCGAACGGTGAGGGGAAAGCGGGCGCGGTCGGCATCTAACGTGGCACAATGGGGTTGGCGCGACGGGGCGAACGCCTCCGCTCGCGGATAGAGCGCAACACTCAGGCTGCTGCCATCGGGAAGACGGTAGTGCCCCGCAATGGGAAGTGAAAAGGGATGAGAGATGAGAGATGAGGGATGAGGGCTGGGGGTGGGTTTGAAGGGTTGGCATTCTGCCACAAGAAAGCCCCTGTCAAGGAGCAGGCGGTGTGTAGATGAATGCCATATGCGCCCCGTGTCTCCATGCCGCTGTCGGTTAATCTGCTCTATCTGCGAGGCATTGAAACCCATCGGGTGAAGCAGATGAAAAAGCAGGAGTCGGGGCACGGGTGTGGCTTCAAGTGCGGTAAGGTTGATCCGTTTGCCGTCGAAAACGCACGAGGCCATCTCTCCCAACGTTGTATCGCAAAGGTCTGCCGACTGGGAAAGATGTCCGGCTGTCTGGTTAAGGGTTTCCACTATAGAGGGATTGAACGTCTCAAACAATGGGAGAAGCTGATGGCGTATGCGGTTGCGGGTGGCCGCATCTTCAAGGTTCGTCGTGTCGGTCATGAAAGTCTCGCCTTGCTTCGCCAGCCACTCAACAATCTCGTCATGACGCAGACAAAGCAACGGACGTGCGACGTGCCCGTTCAACGGGCGCATACCGCTCAACCCGCGGATGCCCGTGCCACGAATAAGATTGAGCAAAAGGGTCTCGGCATTGTCGTCGGCATGATGCGCTACGCAGACGGTTTCCGCATTCAAGTCCTCGCGCAACTTCTCAAAATAGCTGTAGCGCAGGGTGCGGGCGGCCATCTCTATGCTGACCTTATGTGTCCGCGCATAGAGTCGGGTGTCGAAATGAGCAACGTGGAACGGTATCTGCTTGCGTCGGCATAACTCTCGGCAGAAAGCCTCGTCGCGGTCGCTCTCCTCGCCGCGCAGGCGGAAATTACAATGGACGGCCTCAAGACGATAGCCAAGTTCGCCGAGCATAAGCAGAAGACACACGCTGTCGGCACCGCCGCTTAGGGCGACGAGCTGCACGCGGCTCTTGTTGAGCAGGCGATGGTCGGCAATATAGGCTTCTACTTGCTTGGTCAGTGTCATTACTCTACATACAGGACTAATCCCTTCAGGTATTCACCTTCGGGATGATAGATGCTGACGGGATGGTCGGCGGGCTGGTGGAGCTGGTGAAGGATGCGCACATGGCGACGGGCACGGAGTGCCGCAGTGAAGACGGCTGCTTGAAACTGCTCCTTGCTGACCGCCTGCGAGCAACTGAACGTAAAGATGATGCCGCCTGGCCTCACCTTCTCAATACCCTTTGCATTCAGACGGGT
>JAFRZC010000077.1 GCA_017442765.1 Prevotella sp.
TAATTATAATCTTATTATAAAACACACGAGCCTTCACCGTTTTAACATTATTTATTACTGTTCTGTTGTAATATTTACCTACGTTCAATCTACATCACTCAGAAAAGCGCAAGTGCCCGAGCCTATTATTGGTCGGGCACTAAAAGATCGTCAATAAATGATGCAGCTTACTAATTCACGGTGAAGAAATAGGTGGCTTCCATGTTGCCAGTTGCCTCTACCGATGTTGTGTGCACTTCTACTTCGCCAGAGTAGAGACTTTGGAACATTGGCATAATCTTATGATTCACCATTTCGTTGAAGGCTGTGGCATTCAGTTTGTAGGTGCCTTCTGTTGTTCGTCCATATCCTTACACCTTATTATATCTATATATATCTGCCCAGTTGCCGCGGTCGAGGTTACGATAGCCGATGGCTTTTTAATCACCCTCATCTTCAAGCATGTCTTTATTCTTATTCAACAATAGTCCGTCTTTGGCATTCATTGGCGACACTACAGGTTTCCCTGTTTTGGCTTCAAGTTCCATGCGAGCATTACGAGCAATCTCATCACCTTGACGAGCAACATCCATGTGGTCGCCAAACGTTTCGGGGTTTTGGCTTTCTGATATTTCTTTGGTGGAAAGTTCTGCCAGCATGTTCATCACCAATTCGCGATTGGTCATGTTGTCACGCAGATTCTCTTTCTTCAGGCCCTTGAACTTTTTGTACTCTCGTGCCGTCATACCTGCCCAAGTATGATAGATGATGTCAGTTAGCGTAGCAAACTGAACTCCTTCCTCCAATCCTCTGCGCTTCCATTCGTCCGTCAGGTCTTTACGTATCTCAATGGATTTCAACCTTTGGTTTATCCAATTTTCAGAGTAGCCCAATCGCTTATAGTCTGCCAAAGCCTGATGTATTCCCAATTCAGGGTCTTGCATTTGGTCAAGCCGTTGGGCTGCCACCTGAGCCATCCATTGCTTGAACGGTTCTGCCTTAGGTGACGGAATGGACTGAATCAAACGGAAAAGCTGCTCTGTATCAGCCACATCCGTCTTACGCATTTTACCGTCTTCGGCCTGCAATTTCAACTGGTTACAATTTGTAACCGTTTCATTTCCCTCGTTCTTTAACCGATGCTTCAGCACTTTCCAGTAGTTTCTTGGATTGGGACTATCTGTTAATACCGCCACTGCATCAACTATAGAGAAATACCGTTTCTCCTCCACGTCATCATACACGGCGCGAAACCCGAAATGTCTATATCCCTCTCTCTGCCCAGTCGCCGCGGTCGAGGTTGCGATAGCCGATGGCTTCGGCGATGTGGTGGGACTGGACTTTGTGAGAGGCTTCGAGGTCAGCGATGGTGCGGGCAACCTTGAGGATGCGATTGTAGGCACGGGCCGAGAGTTTCAGGCGTTCCATCGCCATGCGGAGCATGTCGAGGCTGGCGGTATCGGGTTCGGCGAACTGATGAATCATTTTTTCGCTCATCTGGGCATTGCAGTGGGGCCTCCTCCCGTCCCCTCCCGAAGAGGATGGGAGTTTTGCGAAACGCTCTGTCTGGATGGCGCGGGCACGGATGACTCGCTCGCGGATTACGGCCGAGGGTTCGCCCGGCTGTGCCTTTGAAATATCCTTGAATGGTACAGGTGTTATCTCTATCTGTATATCGATGCGGTCGAGGAGGGGACCGGAGATTTTGCCGAGGTAGCGCTGGATTTGTCCGGGGGTGCAGACGCAGTTGTGGGTGGGGTCGCCATAATAGCCGCAGGGACAGGGGTTGCACGAGGCGACAAACATGAACGAGGCGGGGTACTCCACACTGTACTTGGCGCGTGAGATGCTGATTTTGCGGTCCTCTAACGGTTGCCGAAGCACTTCGAGCGTCTGCTTGTTAAATTCAGTGAGCTCGTCGGCAAAGAGGACCCCATTATGCGCCAGACTGATTTCCCCAGGCTGGGGATTGGCACCGCCACCGACAAGAGCAACCTCGGAGATGGTGTGGTGCGGGGCGCGGAAGGGTCGCTGCGAGATGAGCGACGTGCCCTTGCCGAGCTTTCCCGCCACGCTGTGAATCTGTGTGGTCTCGAGGCTTTCGGCCAGGGTGAGGGGCGGGAGGATGCCGGGCAGGCGCTTTGCCATCATCGACTTTCCCGACCCGGGCGGGCCTATCATGATCAGGTTGTGGCCGCCGGCCGCCGCGACCTCGAGGGCTCGCTTCACGCTTTCCTGTCCGCGCACGTCGGCAAAGTCGAGGTCGAACTGATACTGATGCTCGTAGAACTCACCGCGCGTATCGACAACGGTAGGGCTGAACAGCTCTTTTCCTGTGAGGAAGTTGATGACATCGGTCATCGACTCCATACCATAGACCTCCAGATTGTTAACGACGGCAGCCTCGCGCTCGTTCTGCTTCGGCACGATGAGCCCCTTGAACTTCTCGGCGCGTGCGCGGATGGCGATGGGCAACGCTCCCTTGACGGGTTGCAGATGGCCGTCGAGGCTGAGCTCGCCCACCATCATGTACTTGTTGAGCTGTTCGGCGGGAATATCTCCGTTGGCAGCAAGGATGGCGATGGCCAGCGGCAGGTCGAACGAGCTACCCTCTTTGCGCAGGTCGGCGGGTGCCATGTTGACGGTAATGTCGGCATGTGGGAAGCGGAATCCGTTGTGCTGCATGGCAGCGGCTATGCGGTCGCGCCCTTCGCGCACGGCGGCGTCACCCAGTCCGGTAAAGTGATACAACATACCGGGGACAAGGCTTACCTCGATGGTGACGGTGGTGACTTCGAGGCCGTTGACGGCGGCACAGTAGGTTTTTACGAGCATGGTCTTTTATTGTTTTGTTCTGCAAAGATACGAAATAATTATGCATTATGCATTATGAATTATGAATTATTTTTGTGTCTTTGACTATCGTCGAAGATACTCACGTTGACTTCGTCGACCTCTGTCACGACTCAGGCATTCAAATAAATTTGATGGCTCTCGCTGCTCCATCGGTTCGGAAAATTGCAAAGACTCCGAGCTTGCTCGCCTGAGCACCAATAGAAAATAAAAAATGAGCGAAGAAATTTGCATTTTCACTCACTTAATCGTACCTTTGCACTTGTCATGACACAGACGAACCAACAAAGCAACGTGTCCGAGGGTACGAAGATGACCATCTGGGGCCTGCTGAAAAACATTCTGCCCTATGTGCTGCCCTACCGGTGGCTGGTGACGATTACGCTGGTGCTGACGCTCGTGGGCTCGCTCATGGCGCAGGTGAACGCCGTTGTGCTCGACCGTGCCGTCGATAGCATCGACGCGCTCATCAACCGCCCGGGCGGTTTCTCGTGGGGCTCGGCGGCACGCATCCTGACTGTCATCACCATTGTCTTGCTGGGCAAGGAGTTGGTGGCGGCTGTGGTCACGTTCTTCCAGCGCTACTATGGCGAGCGCATGCGCATCATGGTCAGCCGCGACCTCTCGCTGCGTGTGGTGGAGCGGATATTGTCGTTCCGCATGGCATTCTTCAGCGGCGAGGGCAACGAGACGGGCCGCCTGCAGTCGCGCATCGACCGCGGCATCATGAGTCTGTCGAACACGGTCAACAACTTCTTCATCGAGATCCTGCCGCTCTTCACCAGCGCCGTGCTGGCCCTGGGTCTGATGTTCGCGGCCAACATCTATGTGGGGCTTGTGGCGCTGTGCATCGTGCCCATCTACTTCTGGGTGACCTACATACAGGCCTGCCGCATGAAGGGCGGCCGCCGCAGCATCTTCGGCGGGCATCAGGCCGTCAGCCAGGGCATACTCAACATTCTCGAGAGCATCAACGTCATCAAGTCGTTCAACCGCGAGCAGATTGAGGCTGGCCGACAGGCCGACTTGCAGCGCACCATGACCGACTTGCAGCTGAACATGCGCAAGCAGAGCTATATGTTCAACGGGCTGAAGAGCTTTCTCGAGCAGATCGGCACGGTGCTCATCATCATCCTCACGGCCTATCTGGTGCTCACCGGCTACCCGGGCATGACGATAGGAAAAATCATGTACCACGTGATGCTCTTTGCCAATGTGAGTGCGCCCATCCGTCAGCTCCACCGTATCTACGACGACATGAACGACGCGCTCATCTATGCCGAGGGATTCTTCGGCATCCTGCATGCCGACGACGAGGTGGAGCCCACCGGCTCGCACCGTCCCGAGACGGTGGAGGGCACGTTCGAGCTGAGCCACGTCGATTTCACCTACCCGGGCGGCACCCGTGCGCTGACCGATGTGACCATGCGCATCGAGAGCGGGAAAATCACCGCCTTCGTGGGACTGAGCGGAGCCGGCAAGACCACCATCGTGAACCTGCTCGACAAGTTCTACCGTCCCGACAGCGGCACCATCGCGCTCGACGGCGTGGACCTCAGCCAGTGGGACACGCAGTGGCTGCGCGACAACATCGGACTGGTGCTGCAGAAAAACCACATCTTCGACGACACCATCGAGGAGAACATCAAGTACGGAAATCCCGAGGCCACGCACGACGACGTGGTGTGGGCCGCCAAGCAGGCCTTCCTCTACGACCAGGTGGCCGAGCTGCCCAACGGCTTCCAGACCTCAGCCCTGCAGCTCAGCGGCGGACAGCAGCAGCGCGTGGCCATTGCCCGCATGTTCATCAAGAACCCGCCTGTCATCTTTCTCGACGAGCCCACCGCCAGCCTCGACGCCATTGCCACCGAGCAGATCAAGGCCAGCATCGATGCCATAAAACGGGGCCGCACGGTGGTTATCATCTCGCACAACATCGGGCAGATTATCGATGCCGACCAGATCTACGTGCTTGAGCACGGGCGTGTCGTGCAGTCGGGCAGCCCCGCTGAGGTCTATCGGCAGGGTGGACTCTACAAAGACATCTTCGACGCGAGCGCCCGCAGCATGAACGTAGATAAGATTGCCGACACCATGTCCGCCACCTGAACTTCCCTTTTATAAATCAAGACACAGTCGTTCATCATACGAACGACGGTCTTTCACAAAGTAATATAATATATATTACCAAGTAATAGTATATATATTACTGAGTAAAATAATATATATTACCGAGTAATATAATATATATTACTTTGTAAAACCTTAGCTTTCGCATTCTGAAGGCTAAGCAATGGGATGATGAGGGTTTGTTCTTTTCAGGGAAGGAGTTTTTTCAGTCGCTCCTCGAGTTCTTTGCTGGTAAGGTTTCGGGCCACGACGCGGCCGCGCTGAAGGAGGATGTTGCCGATGGCAGAGACGATGGGTGAATACAGAAATATCAACAAGGATGTCAAATAGGCAGTTGCCATCTGATAGCTGTCCGATAAATTGGAAGTTACTTACAAAACTCACTTCCACGGAGCCTGAGCAGTTCTGCCATACTCACCAACTCCACTTGCTTGCACGACCCGCAGTCGGTGCAGCCGACACAAGTGGGGACGCTGGTGCATTCCCGGCATCGGTGGATGTTGAAACGGGGAACCATCAGTTCGCCCTCCTCCAGCAGATGGCTGTCCACTGGGTGATAGAGATTGTACTTGGGCTTGCCAAAGAAACGGCTCAGCCTTGAACGATAGGCTTGGCGACCCTGTTCCTGCTGCGAGTCGATGTGATATGTCCTGCCGTCTTTGACGAAGTGCGAGCCGATGGCATTGACGGTGAAGTTAACGCGATACCTCGTGCAGTCGTCGCTCACACGGCGTATCCATTCGTAATGGCAGGGGCGGTCACCTCCGAAGCCCTCGCCGCCAAGGTTCACATTCTCTATCTGCCCGCTGGCGAGGGCTGGCGTGATGTCTATCTCCGAAAGCATCGGCGCAAGGTTGA
>JAFRZC010000078.1 GCA_017442765.1 Prevotella sp.
TCCATCATCGAGGGCAAAGCCTCGTAGTCGCCGAGGAAGAGCTTTATCACGCCGACGAGCACACCGACGACGAACAATCCGATCCAAATATAGTTCAGTGCCATAGAGGAGTTACTTCGTTTGAGCCTGCCGCTCTTCAAGCGTCATGTTCTTCGAGTCTTTCGAGGCAACGGCAGACTGGTTGTCGCGCTTTTCGGGCTGAGCCTTTGGTGCGGGAACCGCAGGCTCAAGCGGTACCGAATTGGATACCGACGCGCTCGCAACTCGTCCCTGTTCGGCTTTTGCCTGTGCTATCTGCTCGTTGGTCAACGTCTTTTTCGCATTAAAATGTCGCTTACGGGCTATCTTCTGCTTCGTCAGCGCATGAATCTCAAACGGCAAGTCATCAATCTCCTCGCCCTTGATGACTACCTTCATTCCCTCGAAGGCATAATTGCGTCGGAGATTGTCGATATCCTCATCTTTCAGGCGGATGCAGCCCTCGCTGGCACGACCGGGCACACTCTCGCGGTTGTTCGTCGAGCCATGAATACCGATACCCTTATGTCCGGGCGTGGCCAATCGCAGGAACCAGTTGCCGTATGCTTTAATGCTACCGCGACCGTCGCCGAAATCATGACACCACGACGAGGCATCCACTATCTGCGTGATGCTGAACGGCTCAGCCATCGTGCAGTGCGGCGTGCGCATGTCGCCCTGTCCCTCCTTGTTACCTTTTTTCAAGCCGAAAGCGCAATCGTAGCGGGCTATCATCACGGTATCGCTGCCTTGAGCCTCATAGACATAGAGGTAATAGTCCTTCTTCGACATCACGATAAAGCACTTCTGCTTGTCCTTCACCTTGTCGGGATGGCTAATAGTGACATCGGCATCGGTACGAATAGCGCGATTGCCAAAATCCATCACCACATGCTCCGCTACATCTTCTCCCGAAAACGGCAACGCCTCTGCCACAGCCTTTTCAGAGTCAGATTCTACGGCATTGCCTGCGGCATCGACTGCCTGCGGCTCGTCATCGGCCGTGTCTTTCTTGTCACCGCCGCAAGCCACCATCACGGCAGCCAGCAGCAGCAACGTAAACCAGTGTCTCATATACTTTAGTTGGGGATTACCTTATAAGCATATTCTTTCGATACATAGAAAGTCTCGCCCATATAGCTCACCGTGTACCAGTCACCATCCTCACCAAGATAGGTCAGGCGTGTGCCCTTGCTCACGGAGCGGGTCTGCCCGTTGGGCCAAGTGAGCCAACCGGCATTCAGGCTGGGTGCGAAACGCAGACGCACGCCCGTACCGTTGATGACCACCTTCACCGGCCCGCCGGCACCTTGCGTTGTAGCGTTTTTCGTGCCTGCGCTTACAGAATGGTGAGCACCTGCATTCACGGCACCCTCCTTTACAATGATCTCTTTCGGAGCCTGAGTCTCAACTGCCTCGGCAGCTCTTTCCGCAGATGTTTCAGCATTCTTTTCCAGCTGTTCCTTCAACTCTGCGACTTCCTTTTCATTCTTCTGGTTTTGAGTGACGAAATAGAACACCGCGCCTCCTATCAACAGAAGCAACAACGCACCAAGCAAGCCGATAAGAATTTTTGTGCCACTGCCGCCACCCTGAGGCTGCTGGTAGGGATTGGGCTGCTGATACTGTGGCTGTTGATACTGTGGCTGCTGATAGGGCTGGCCAACTGAAACCTGCGGAGCACCACAATTAGGACAAACACTTGTGTTCGGCGGAAGAACCGATCCACACTGAGGACATTGATTTGCTACCATAGTCTTATTCTTTTAAAAGTTATAATAATCTTCTGCAAATTTACATGTTTTTTCTGAAATACCGCGATTTTATACAATATTTTTATTTTCTCGAAGAAAACATCAGAAAAGCGGACATCATCTGTTGGCTTCTTCTGTAAAAGCATCCATAATAATCGTAGGACGATGATTGTCAAAAGCCCCAAGCGGATACTGACCTTCAAGCTCGGGTGCCCAGTAGAACACGCCTTTGCAATGTCCGTCGGTATCATTCTTGGCCGCCCGCAACAAGCGTTTCATAAAGGCTTTCCCCTCCTTCGGACGCTTCGCCTCCACGCCCGTCTCCACTATCATCAGTTCTTTACCATATTTACGATAGAGCCGTTTAATATTGGCCACCACTTTTTCAAGAGTCTCATTCTCACTTTGAGTGATATGACTGTCGATGTCCCAATAGGGATAAACGCTCATGCCAATCATGTCCCAATGGACTCCATATTGCCGCAATCCATCGAAGATAAAATCATAGCGGACTGTGTCGGCACCGCCGTCAAGATGGACAATACACTGCGCATCGGGGTAAACACTTTTAGCTGCCTGATAACCAGCTTCGGTCAGTCCGGCATACTGCTCCATATTGTCCTCAGCGCGTCCCATGGGCCAAAGAAAACCGTGAGTGGTCTCATTGCCTATCTGCACCCAGCGAACATCAATATGATGGTCTTTCAGCAACTGGAGTGTCTCGCGGGTATGCTCAGCCAGTTGCCATCTCATCTCATCATACTTCATATACTGCCATGCCGCAGGAATATGCTGCTTGCCAGGATCGGCCCACCAGTCACTATAGTGAAAGTCTATCATAACGGCCATGTTATAGTAACGGGCACGTTTGGCCATCTCCAAAACATCCTCCTTCGACGAGAATCCCCCACGCGGATTTACCCATACGCGTAACCGGACAGCATTCAGACCCAGCTCCTTCATCAATGCGGTGTTCTCACGCACCTCGCCACGCACATTATAGAGCCGTTCACCCCGGAACTCCAACTCCGTCGTGCCACTAATGTCAGCACCAAACCAGAACTCCTCCTGCGCTTTCGATGCGACAGGGATGCATGAGACTACAAATAAAACTATCAAAATTCTTTTCATACTTTTCTCAATATTTACCGAAAATATCAATATCTTCACATCAGCATTCACTACCCTGCAAAAATAAACATTTGAACACAATTAACCAAACAATTCCCTGACTTTCTTTCAAAAACACGGAAGAATGACGAAGAACGACGCAGGGAATAAAAAAGGAACAAAAAAGAGTGTCCCCGGACCTCAGCGAAGCCCGGGAACTCTCAAACTAAAAAGCGGCGGCCTCCTACTCTCCCGCATTGCGGCGCAGTACCATCGGCGCAGCCGGGCTTAACTGCTCTGTTCGGGATGGGAAGAGGTGGAGCCCCGGCGCTATAACCGCCTGAAATAACATAAACATGATGATGACAA
>JAFRZC010000079.1 GCA_017442765.1 Prevotella sp.
CGTTTGTGAGCGAAAGACCTATGTTTCGTGTCCAAAAGCTAAGGTTTTAGGATGCAAAAGAAGGTCTTTTGACCTCCGAAAACTTGTCTTTTGGAGGTGAGAGGTATATCTTTCGCATGTCAGAACGTCACTCTTTGGAATTGGGAACGGTCTAATCTGCTGGATGACAGCAATATACAAAAATCGCGGCAGGGTCGTCTGTCGCGATGTGGGTGGGCTGTTGTGCCACCGGAGGATTTTCGTGCGATTGTGGATGTTAAAATTTTGATGGTGGGGGACTGGTTTTTAACAATTGTGCATGGCTCCCAAACAGTGTGACACGAAGGGTGGGGGCGGCTGATTTTACTTCCGCTTGGTTTTCTGTAGGGGCCGGGGTTGCAGCTGCTTCTTCAGCTCTTTGAGCTTGGGCAGCCATTTCTGACCTTCCTCTTCGCCGATGGCGATCATTTGGAGGATGCGCTCCTCCTTGAAGTCGGCGGCACCGAAGTCGAGTTGGGGGTTGATGTAGATGTCGGCGGCGGCGCGGTTGTCGTTGTATTTCTTCCAGTCGGGGCGTGAGACGAGCCAGTCGAGTACGCCGCCGATGCCGAGGTGCTCCTTGAGCGAGTAGTCGCGGGTCTTGTGCTTGTTCTGGGTGAGGTCGATGGCGATGACGATGTCGGCGCCCATGGTCTTGACGACATCGACGGGCAGGTTGTTGAGCACGCCGCCGTCAACCAGCTGCCACTCTCCTATGCGCACGGGCTTGAACGCTCCGGGGATGGACATGCCGGCGCGCATGGCGACGGGCAGGCTGCCGGAGGAGAGGACGACCTCGGTCTGTGTCTTTGTATCGACGGCCACGCAGCGGAAGGGGATGGGCAGGCGGTCGAACGAGATGCTGTCGCGCCGGCCGGTCATGCTGTCGAGCAACTCTACGACGGCTTCGCCGCGCAGCAGACCGATACTGGGTTTCTCGCCTTTTTGCCGACGGCCGCGCACGGGATAGCCGAAGACGTAGGTGACACCGTCGATGGTTTTTATGGCTTCGCCTTTCTGCTCGTCGTTGCGGTCGGAGAGCAGGGTCGTCCATTCCTGTGAGAGGAACATCTTTTCGATGTCGGCGGAGCGGTAGCCGCAGCTGTAGAGCCCGCCTACGATGGAACCGATGCTGGTGCCGGCGATGTAGTCGATGGGAATGCCGCTCTGCTCGATGGCCTTGAGCACACCCACGTGGGCGGCTCCCTTGGCTCCTCCTCCGCCGAGCACAAGCCCGACGGTGGGTCTTTTGGTTGCGCTGCGTTGTGTTTTCGTGCGGTGTGTCGATTTGTTCTGTGCGAGACAGGTGCTTCCTGCAACGAGGAGGACTGCGAGTAATGTGATGATGCGGTTCATAGTTTTTAATTCATAATTTATAATTCATAATTCATAATTTTTATCGTCTTCGACGAAAAATTTTAACAAAATCAAATTTCAAAATCAAACAAATTTTCTTGAATAATTTTTTGATACAATTCTGTAGAATTTCTTTGCGAAGCAAATTCTTTTACTTCTTTCTTTTCCGGCGGAAGAGTTCGCGCCAGCTGTTGAAATCTTTTTTGACGATGATGCCCACGCCTTGGGTGTTGAGGCTGTTGCGGGTGAAGTAGCGGTCGTTGGTCTGGTTATAGACTTTGAGTGAGAGATTCCCGTTTGGCAGGAGCAGGTAGCGGATGTCGAAGTCGCCGATGAACGAAGTGGTCTGGTTGGCGTTGTCGCGATAGCCGAACTCTCCGTTGATGAGCAGCCGGTTGTTGAGCATACGGCCTGAGAGGATGCCTTCGTACTGGGCATTGTTGAATCCTTCGTCGCCTGTGGAGATGTGGGCTCCGAAGTTCCAGTTGCTGGTGTTGAGCGTGCCTTTGAGAAGGTTGTTGAGCTGCTGGCTGATGGTTCCGCTGAGGAGGCTCTGCATGGCGAGCGATGTCTGGCTCTGCCGCGTGTTGTTCTCGTTGGCGTTGTTGGCTCCCTGGCTGAGGAACCGCCCTACGGTGAGGAGGTAGATGACTTGCTGGTTGAGTTCTTCCTCAGAGTTGATGAGGCTGAGTACCATCTGCCGGGCATCGGCACTGATGGTGGGCATGTCGAGTCCGAAATCGACATGTGGCTGCTGAGGTGTTCCGCCGATGTTCATCAGGCAGTTCACGCGGATGTTGTTCGAGGTGAACGAGCGCCCGATGTTGAGGTCGGAGAGCGGCACGCCGTTGACGGTGTATTGTGCCTTGAGGCTTAGCACGGCATCGTAGGGGTCGCCGCCGAAGGCAATGCTGCTGCCGGGCTGGAACTGAAACTCTTTCTTGATGACGTTCTGAATGGAGAGTTTATAGGTTCCGTCGGTGACGGCATAGTTTCCGAACATGTCGAACGTTCCCTTGTTAAACCATGTGGCGCGGAGGGTGCCGTTCCCATGCAGGGCAATGTTGTCGCCGCTGTCCTCGTCCATGAGCACGTCGAGCGTGGCATCGGGATTGGCATGGATGAGGAAGTTCATGTGGATGTCGGAAGCCTCCTGCCTTCCTCCTTGGGGGGAGGCAGGGAGGGGGCTGGTTCTCACCTCCCCTTCGGGGGGAGGCAGGGAGGGGGCTCCCCATGTGAGGAAGTTGGACTCGTGGGGGGTGGAGGGTGTAGAGGCATTGTAGCGGAAGACAGTGCCGCGATTCGGGGCCACTTCTATATCTATATTGGTCTCGCCTTTCTTTCCGGTGATATTGCAGGTGCCGGTGCCATAAACGGTGCCGCAGTAGGTGTCTTCGCCAAATCCTTGCCGGTCGTAGGCGAGAAGGTTGTCGGCACTGATGTTGATGTCGTAGGTGATGTCTCTTAGGCTGGTGTGGTGCAGTCTGCCGTCGATGATGGCATGGTGGCCGTGGCGGTCGAAGATGCTGTCGCGCGAGAAGATAATCTCGTCGGGAATGAGGCGGATGGTGTCGTTCCTAAGCGTGTAGGTGGTATGGAGGGGGCGCATGGCGACGGTGCCGTCGGCTACGACCATGCCGCTGAGGTTGGTGCCTGGAACGTCCGCGGATTTTTTGAGAGCACCGAAGACGCGCACCCGTCCGTTTCCATGAGCGTTGATGTCTTGCATGAAATTTTTGCAGAAACGTCTCGTGAAGGCGAGATTGCTGTTTTGGGCAACGATGTCGAGGTCTAAGTAGTTTTGTGCGGGCGAGATGTAGCCGTTGATAAGCGTCTTCGCATAGAGACCTTCGTCGGCGGTGGCCGAGAGCTCTATTCGCCGGGTGTCGCGATTGTATTTAGCGTATGCCCGGAGTGTTCCCATCGGACCGTCCTGAAAGTGGAAGTCGCTGACGGTAAGGCTGGCCTCGGCCTCGGGTTTTGCAAACACACCTGTCACATGGCCTTTGCCGGTGGCAAGTCCCCGGAAACTGACGGAGTGGAAGTTGACGAAGTCGAGAATGTAGCTGACGTTGATGTCTTGCAGATCGACGGTCAGCGTGTCCTCATGGCTGGCCGTGGCCGTCCCGTTGATGTCGAGGAACTGCCGGTCGTGGCGTATGGCCACATGGTTGGCCTGGAGCTTCCTTCCGTCGTAGAGAATCTGGCTCGGCTCAACATTCCAGATGGTATCGCCAATGGTTATGGTTGAGGGCTTGATTTGGATGTCAGCGGTGGACAGGTTGTTATCCCTGTAGAATTTTGTGTTGGTGTGGATGGTACCCCTGAACGGACGGGAGGCATGGTTGTCGAAACTGACGTCGGCTGCCAGTGTGTTGTCGGCAGCATCGGCATTGAGTGTCCAAGTGAACAAATTCCCGTTGCCCATCATCTTTTTGAGATTGATGTCTGTGCGCAAAGTGTCGCCGACGGTTGTAAAGTTAGCGTGAGCATCCTGGTATGGCGCACCGTCGTAGCTGAAGGCGGGTGCCTCGACGGTAAGGTTGAGCTGCCCGTTGTTGTCGTCGATGTTTCCGCTGAGGTGCACAGGTTGGTCTAATTCAACGGGTATGTCGAAGAAGTGATAGAGCCAGTCGCTTTTGTAAATATTCGCTTCGATGGTGACACGGTTGGGGGAGGTTCGGGGGGAGAGGGATAGCGTGGGAATTTTGCTTTGGAGAATGTTTGTGAGACTGTTCGCAATGGAAGTGTAGCTATATTGCCCGTCGGCGTGGAGCTCTCCGAAATCGCTGGTGATGGTGAGGTGCTTAGTGGGAGTCTGAGTGACAAGCAGCTGATGAAGCAAATAATTGCCGTTGGCCGACGTCTGCTTGAAATCGCTTACGTGTAAGGTGCCTGTGGCATTCTGAATGTTGCTGCCCCTGAGGTTTGCGTCGGCAGTGAAGTCGAAGCTGTCCCCTTTCCATTTTGTCGTCAGTCCTGTTGCGGAAGGGTTCAGGTTGCTGGCTTGAATCTTAGCAATAAGCAGACCGTCACCCTTGCCTGAGCCCATTGTCGCTTTGCCTTCCACGACTATTTTTCCATTGGGGTCGTTGATGGAGGCTCTTCCGTCAAAGCTGGTTGGCCGGTATTGTGCGCTAAGCGTAGTCTTGCCATCGACAAGGATATTTTGATAGGTATAACCCTGATAGTCGAGATGTGGAACCGTAGCTTTTATCGAGGCATTGTTGGAAGATTGTCCAAGGGTCGTCTTTAGCGCAATGTCGGCAGCAATGGTTCCAAGGGTATTGTCATCGAGTAAATTGCCAAGGTGGAAGCTCTCTGTAGTGGCCTTTACCTCAAGGGCGGAGAAATGTTTTTCGGCAGCCAACTTTACCTTTCCAATGCCAGTGCTGGCCGTACCGTTGATACCTAGATGGTTGGCCCGTCCTCTTGCCTCGCCCGTGAAGTCGATGCCGTTCAGCCGGTTCAGCATTTCATTCGCTTGATGGTTCTTCCCCGTGATGGCGAGCAGTTTCTTCGCGCTGTCACTATTCTTGTCGATGTGTAACTGGTGTATCTTTGCGAACCACGATGGGGTGTCAACTTGTTTCCTGATGGAGCCGTCAATATTTAATGTAATACTTTTGTTAAAGGAGTTAAACTTCAGGTTTTCAACTAATAAAGAAGAAGATGTTCCGGAGAGGAAAGATGAGAATTGGAACCCCTCCTTAACCTTGTCGGCATCAGAGGATAACCATAAGAAATCAGCTGGGGTGACAACGGGGGCATTGATGTTTCCGGCAAATTGTAGCTTCTGAAGGTCTGTCGTTCTCGTGTTCTTGTCTCGCTGGAATTTGAACGTAAAGAGTTCCGACTCTAACTTTGTGCCGGGCAGTTCTATGTTCAGGTCTTTCAGTAGTGCGCTTTCCCGGTTTGCAACAATCTTTAAAGCCAGTTTCTTGAGGTGGAGACCAGAGCGTTCTCGTAGAGCCAGCCGTTTGACGTTCAGGTTGAGCGAGTCATTAGTTAACTGGTTGAGAATGAGATGGGCGGTGATACCTCTTGCGTCGATGTGATTAGGGTTGAAGGTTGCGCCAGCCTTGGGTTTGTCAATACGGTTCCAGGTGATTTGCCCGTTTCTGATGATAAGCGAGTTGATTTGCAAATCGAGGGCAACCTTCGCCTCTTTTTTTGACGATAAGGAATCCAAGAGGAACTGAAAGTTGGGGTTCGTCTGTGCATCTCGCTGGTATAGGTCGGCGTTCAGTCCGAAAAGCTGCGCCGACGAGACGACAACTTTCCCTTTTGTTATCGGCAAAATTTCGATTTTTGCTGCGACACGGCCAGCATTGATCATCTGTCGTCCTTGCTGGTCGGAGATGGAGATGTCATCGATGATAATTCGATTGAAGAAGCCGAGGCGGATACTCCCGATTTTTACCTCCGAGCCGATTTTCTGTGCGACGAAACCACTTGCCTGCTTCCACATAAAGACCTGCACCGCAGGAATCTGCAGCAGAATAATGGCGAACAGGAGCAGAACGACGAGGCTCCAAAGTGTCCCGATGGCGATATTCTTAAATCGTTTCAGTTGATTCGTATTTTTTATATTGTCGGCAAAATTACATTTTTTTATTTTGAAATAGAAATAAAAAGAGGCAATTTCTTTCTTTTATAGCAGTTTTTTTAGTAATTTTGCACCCGAAAAGAAAAAATTGTGTTCTTTTTAGACTTTTTAAAATAGTATATATAGACTTATGGCAAATGTAATTAAGTTGCGAAAGGGCTTAGACATACACCTTCAAGGTCGTGCAGCCTTGCATAAGGCTGGCATGATAAGAACGGAGGTTTATGGTCTTAGCCCTGATGCTTTTACAGGCCTTACCCCCAAGGTTGTTGTTCGTGAAGGCGACCATGTGAAAGCCGGGGAAGCCTTGTTTGTAAATAAAGCTTTTCCGGAAGTTCATTTTGCGTCACCTGTTAGCGGAATGGTAGAAGCCGTTGTTCGTGGCGATCGTCGTAAAGTGCTCTGTGTGAAGGTAAAAGCCGACAAAGAGCAGGAATACGTGGACTTTGGTGTGAAGAACATTTCTGAGCTCAGTGGTGATGAAGTGAAAAAGGCATTGTTGGAAGCTGGCTTGTTCGGCTATATCAATCAATTGCCTTACGCTGTGACGACAACGCCCGACACACAGCCGAAGGCCATCTTCGTCTCTGCGCTGCGCGACATGCCGTTGGCGGGTGATTTCGAGTTTGAGCTGCAAGGTAATGAGGAGGCTTTCCAAGTAGGACTGACTGCCTTGTCGAAAATGGCAAAGACCTATCTTGGAATTGGTGCCCGACAGAGTGCCGATGCTCTCCTGAATGCGAAAGACGTGGAGGTGAACGTTTTTAATGGGCCTTGTCCCGCTGGAAACGTCGGCGTGCAGGTAAACCATCTCTCACCTGTCAACAAGGGAGAAGTGGTCTGGACGGTAGAGCCGACGGCTGTTATCTTCTTCGGGCGCCTGTTCCTGACAGGGAAGGTTAATCTAACCCGTACCGTTGCCATTGCAGGCAGTGAGGTGAATGTTCCTGAGTATGTGGATGTGTTAGTAGGTACTCCGCTGAGGAGTATTCTTGACGGCAGGCTGAAGAGAGAAGAAGGCGCACGTATTATCAATGGTAATCCTCTTACAGGTACAGCTGCTACCATAGAAGATTTCCTCGGTGCCCACACCTCAGAAGTGACGGTTATTCCTGAGGGCGACGACGCTGATGAGATGCTGGGATGGATTATGCCGCGCTTTAAGCAGTTCTCCGTGAATCGTAGTTATTTCTCCTGGCTTTTCGAAAAGAAGAAAGCATATCGGCTCGATGCCCGTGTGAAGGGCGGCGAGCGGCACATGATTATGAGCGGCGAGTACGATCGTGTCTTGCCGATGGATATCTACGGTGAGTACCTTATTAAAGCCATTATCGCTGAGGATATCGACAAGATGGAGCAATTAGGTATTTACGAAGTGAGCCCAGAGGACTTCGCTTTGGCAGAGTTTGTGGACTCCTCTAAGTTGGAGTTACAGCACATCGTTCGCAAGGGACTGGATTTATTACGTAAGGAAAACACATAAGGGCTATGGGAAAATTAAGAAACTACATCAACAAAATAAAGCCCCACTTTGAGGAGGGGGGTAAGTTGCATGCTTTCCAAAGTGTGTTCGATGGCTTTGAGACTTTTCTCTATGTGCCTAACACGACGCGGAAGACCGGTGTCAATATTCACGACAGTATCGACTCGAAGCGCATCATGAGTATGGTGGTCATCGCTTTGATGCCGGCGATGCTTTTCGGCATGTATAATGTCGGTTATCAGAATTACCTGGCTGCTGGGACACTGGCACAAGCCTCTTTCTGGGAAGTCTTTTTCTATGGATTTCTTGCCGTTCTTCCTAAGATACTTGTAAGCTATATCGTCGGTCTCGGTATTGAGTTCGCCTGGGCGCAGTGGAAGCACGAGGAGATACAGGAGGGCTATTTGGTCTCAGGTATTCTAATACCGCTGATAGTTCCAGTTGGATGTCCGTTATGGATGCTGGCCCTGGCCTGTGCCTTCTCGGTCATCTTTTGTAAGGAAATCTTCGGCGGAACGGGTATGAACATCTTTAATCCGGCCATTGCCGCGCGTATGTTCCTGTTTTTCTCTTATCCGTCGAAGATGACGGGCGACACTATCTGGGTGGCGCAAGACAAGATATTCGGTCTCGGCAATACGCTTCCCGATGGTTTCACGGCGGCTACTCCGCTTGGACAGATTGGTCAGGGGGCAATGCCCGACGCTTCTCTTTGCGACATGATTGTCGGTCTTATTCCCGGAAGTATCGGTGAGACGAGTGTCATCGCCATTGCCATTGGTGCCTTTATCCTGCTTTGGACGGGCATTGCCTCGTGGCGCACGATGCTGAGCGTCTTTGTCGGCGGTTCGTTGATGGCGTTGATTTTCCATAAGACAGGTATGACAGCTATTCCCATTGAGGAGCATCTTGTGCTGGGCGGATTCGCTTTTGGTGCGGTGTTCATGGCAACCGACCCTGTTACGTCGTGTCGTACAAACACTGGTAAATACATCTTCGGTTTCCTTGTTGGCGCAATGGCAGTGATAGTCCGTGTGATGAACCCAGGTTATCCAGAGGGAATGATGCTTGCCATCTTCTTAGGCAATATGTTTGCCCCGACAATCGACCACTTCGTTGTAGCACGTAATATCTCAAAACGCATGAAGAGAGGAGGTATAAAATGAGCAAGCTGAATACCAATAGCAACGTTTACATTATTTTGTATAGTACGTTGCTCGTCATCATCGTAGCCTTTCTGCTGGCTTTCATCTTTCAGGCCTTGAAGCCTGCGCAGGATGCCAATGTAGCCCTTGACCAGAAAAAGCAGATACTTAATTCTTTGAATATTCGTGGTTTGGACGGTCAAGAAGCTGAAGCCAAATACAAAGAGGTTGTCCTTGCCGAGAAGGGCATGGGTGATGCGAAATACTACGATTGTAAGATTGATGGGAAGCAGAAATACGTCTTTCCATTGAAGGGCATGGGTTTATGGGGTGGTATCAGCGGCTTTGTATCCGTTGATGAAGACCTCAATACCATCTATGGCGCCTATTTCAATCATGAGGGCGAGACTGCTGGTCTGGGCGCGGAGATAAAGGATTCTCAGGAATGGCAGGAGCGTTTTCGCGGAAAGAAGATTTTTTCCGATGACGGACAGCTTGCCATCGGCGTGGTAAAGAAAGTTGAAAACCCCAATTCGCAGGTTGACTGTGTGACAGGAGCGACCCTCACTTCGAATGGCGTTAACGATATGTTGCGCGAAGGACTCTCGAAGTATGTTAAGGAATTGCAGGAGCAAAGTCGCGTTGTAGAGGACAGTCACCAGCATAACGGCGAAGGCGAGTATAATGAATAATGAATAGTGAAGTAAAGAGATATGGCATTATTTAGTAAACAGAATAAAGAGGCGTTCTCCAATCCGCTGAGCCTCGACCATCCGATTCTCGTACAGGTGTTGGGCATCTGCTCGGCATTGGCCGTCACATCCCAGTTGAAGCCCGCTATCGTGATGGGACTTGCCGTAACCGTTATTACGGCGTTCGCAAATGTAATCATCTCACTTATCCGCAAGACGATTCCCAACCGCATACGTATTATCGTACAGCTGGTTGTCGTCGCCGCGCTGGTGACCATCGTCTCGCAGGTGCTGAAGGCCTATTCCTACGATGTGAGTGTGCAGCTCTCTGTGTATGTGGGTTTGATTATCACGAACTGCATCCTGATGGGTCGTCTTGAGGCTTTCGCGATGCAGAACAAGCCTTGGCCGTCGTTCCTCGACGGTGTGGGCAACGGTCTTGGCTATGCGATGATACTTGTCATCGTAGGTGCTGTTCGAGAGTTGCTCGGACGCGGCACGTTGCTGGGGTTCACCATTATTCCGCAAGGTGCTTATGAAGCAGGTTATGTGAACAACGGCATGATGACCATGCCCGCCATGGCACTCATCCTCGTCGGATGCGTCATTTGGGTACACCGTGCATATTTTTATAAGGAGAAATAAGTTATGGACCACATGATAAGTTTATTCTTCCGGTCGATATTTGTCGACAACATGATTTTCGCGTTCTTCCTCGGCATGTGCTCTTATCTTGCCGTTTCGAAGACGGTGAAGACATCGCTTGGCCTTGGTCTTGCCGTAACGTTTGTGTTGCTCATCACGGTTCCTGTCAACTATCTGCTTCAGACGAAGGTGCTCAGCCCCGATGGTCTCTTCGGTGTCGACCTGACCTATCTGAGTTTCATCCTTTTCATTGCGGTGATAGCCGGCATCGTGCAGCTTGTTGAGATGACCGTTGAGAAGTATTCTCCTTCGCTCTATGCAGCCTTGGGTATCTTCTTGCCGCTCATTGCCGTGAACTGTGCCATCATGGGTGCCTCGCTCTTCATGCAACAGCGCATCAACCTCGACCCGTCTAACTCGCAGTACATCGGTTCCGTTTGGGATGCCATGGTTTATGCTATTGGCTCGGGTATCGGGTGGACGCTGGCTATCGTTGCTCTGGGTGCTATCCGCGAGAAGTTGCAATATAGTGATGTTCCCAAGCCGCTTCAGGGTCTTGGCATCGTATTCATCACGGTAGGGTTGATGGCTATGGCCATGATGTGTTTTTCAGGACTTAACATATAATAGATAGGTATGGCACAATTTATTTTATATAGCATCTTAGTCTTTTTAGTTACGATACTTCTGCTCGTGACCGTGTTGCTTGTGGCAAAAAGCTACCTCTCGCCCAGCGGGAACGTGAATATTGTGGTCAACGGCGACCGCACGCTCAGTGTGGCGCAGGGCAACAACCTCATGGCAACGCTCAATGAGAACGGCATCTTCCTGCCTTCCGCCTGCGGTGGCAAAGCCTCGTGTGGCCAATGCAAGGTGCAGGTGCTTGAGGGTGGGGGAGAGATACTCGACTCCGAAAAGCCCCATTTCACCCGTAAGCAGATTAAGGACCATTGGCGGCTGGGTTGTCAGTGTAAGGTGAAGAGCGACATGAATATACACATCGATGAGAGCATTCTCGGTGTGAAGGAATACGAGTGCACCGTCATCTCCAACAAGAACGTTGCCACGTTCATCAAGGAGTTCAAGGTGCAGCTACCCGCAGGTGAGCACATGGATTTCCTGCCCGGCTCCTATGCCCAGATAAAGATTCCCGCTTTCGACTGTATCGATTACGATCGTGATATTGACAAGTTGCTTATCGGCGATGAGTACCTGCCGGCGTGGAAGAAGTTCGGACTCTTCCCATTGAAGTGTAAGAATCCCGAGCCCACCATCCGCGCCTACTCCATGGCCAATTATCCCGCCGAGGGCGATGTCTTTATGCTCACCGTGCGCATCGCCACCCCGCCGTTCAAGGCCGATAAGAGCGGTTTCATGGAGGTCAACCCGGGTATCGCCTCCAGCTACATCTTCTCATTGAAGCCTGGCGACAAGGTTATCATGAGCGGTCCCTTCGGCGACTTCCATCCCCACTTCGACTCGAAGCGCGAGATGATTTGGGTTGGTGGCGGAGCAGGCATGGCACCCCTTCGCGCACAGATCATGCACATGACCAAGACCCTTCACACGACAGACCGCGAGATGCACTATTTCTATGGTGCCCGCGCACTCAACGAGGTGTTCTATCTTGACGACTTCCTTAGTCTTGAAAAAGAATTCCCCAACTTCCACTTCCACCTCGCCCTCGACCGTCCCGACCCCGCTGCCGATGCGGCAGGTGTCAGCTATACCCCTGGCTTTGTCCATCAGGTGATGCACGACACCTATCTCAAAGACCACGAGGCCCCCGAGGATGTGGAATACTACATGTGCGGTCCCGGCCCCATGTCGAAAGCCGTTGTCGGCATGCTCGACTCTCTTGGCGTAGAGCCCGAGAGCATCCTCTACGACGACTTCGGAGGATGATGTCAGCCCCCTAATCTTCTCCTCTGGGGGAGGTCGGGAAGGGGCTGGAAGGTCATGGATACAGACTGACAAGCACGGAAATTTGAATATAGCGACGCGGCACGCTGCGTGGAAAGGAGCATCCCGGCGATGTTCCTTTTTTGCGTGCCGTAGCAAACTGACAAAAGTGTGCGAGTGTGGAATGTTAAAATTAACATCTCGAGTGTTAATGGTTAACATTTGAAGTGGCGCGAGAAGGCCATCGTTTCAAAATAATCTCCCCGAGGCCGCAAAATTTTCACGTATGCGTGTGCAATGCGTCTGCTACCGCAGACAGATGAGAGATGAAGGATGAGGGATGAGCGTGTGCAACATTCCGGTCTGCGAGACATATATCTCTCAGCTCCGAGACATATATATATCGGGTTGCAAAAGACCGTCTTTCGGGTTGCGAAAGACCATGTTTGGGGAGGTGAGACATATATGTTTCAGAAGTGGAGAGTGGGAAGTGAAGAGTGGAAAGTGGTTTGAAGGGGAGTGGATGGGTGGAAAAATGGCGTTTCCAACTTCTAAAACGACGAAAAAAACTGACAAAATTTTTGTCTTTTTCCCGTTCATGAAGTTTACGAAATGAACATTTCCATAAATAATGTATAATTTTTTGCCGGATGTTTAGTGGGCAGGGCATCGGGAAACGTCTTTTAAAAGTATTGTTGTGATACTGGCTTATGCCCGATGGGTAATGAATATGACTAATGAAAAATAAATAAAGAAAGGTTTTTGTGACATGAAAAAGATTTTATGGATGTTTGCCGCGACCATAGGGCTGACGATGCTCTGGTCTTGCGGCGACAGCGACACGATCTCGGGCTCGGCCTACGACCCCGCACAACCCGTTGTGCTGGAGTCGTTCTCGCCGACAGAGGGCATGCTCGCCACGCAGGTGATCGTGCGCGGTAAAAACTTCGGCACCGACAAGGATCTCATCCACGTGTTTTTCAACGAGAAAGAGGCTCCCGTCATCTCATCGACGGGTGAGCAGATGCTCGTGCTCGCACCGAAGCTGCCGGGCGAGGACTGTGTGGTAAAGGTTGTCGTGGGCGAGCAGGAGCAAGTTTTTGAACAGCATTTCGCCTACACCGTGCAGACAAACGTGACGACGGTGGTGGGCGGCGACCGCAGCGCGCAGAACTACCCCGTAGGCGGCGAGAGCCTTGCCGAGGTGCAGTTCAACTGCTCGATGGACCGTCCGCTGGTTATCGACTCGGAGAACAACATTTACTGTATCCTCCACGTTGGCGACGGCAACAACCCCGATGCCGTCTATGTGCTCAACGAGGAGAGCGGGAAGATTCGTATGCTCGAAAGTGAGATTACGACGTTCCTCAACCAGAACTACATCTGCTACGATGCGAACACCGACCGCTGCTACCGCTTCCACGGCAACATTGGCTCGAACGAGCTTTACTACTACGACCGGCTCAACGACTTCGCTCAGACGCGCGGCTCCACCATCGACTGGCATCGCGAGGACGGAGTGGACGATGTGCCGACAGTGGACGGATGGAATGCTTGGTCGTGCAAGCACCAGTGGGTGGCACGCCCGTCAGACGGACTCTGGTACGGGCGCATCGACCAGGGCTACTTCGCCTCGGTGAACCCTGAGACGGGGCATGCCACCGACATCTCGGGAATCTATGACAAACGCCACGGCGTGGGCGGAGCGGGCTTCGCCGGAACAAGCGGCGAGTGCGACGGCATGGCCTTCGACCCGGCGGACGACACGAAGCTCTACTTCGCCATGACCGACCTCAATGCCATCCTGCTCTACGACTTCACGACGGGCAAGCTGAGCATCTACGCGGGCTCCACCGACGGCGCGTCGGGATGGATGGACGGACGCTGCTCAGAGGCACTCTTCAGCAGTCCACGGCAAATCTGCATTGACGAGGAACGCAACATGTATATCGCCGACTCTGACAACCACTGCATCCGAAAGATTGTGATGAGCACGGGCTACGTCTCCACCGTCGCGGGCATCCCGCAAACACCTGGCTATGTCAACGGAACAGGCGATGTGGCGCAGTTCGACACACCCGTCGGGCTCGTCATCTCACGCGACGGTACGCTCTATGTCGGCGACTCCAACAACCGGGCCATCAGAAGAATAGCAATAGAGTAAAGTTGAAAAATAAAAGAATATGAACCGAATATTTAGTCTGACATTGGTGCTCCTGCTGGCCATAGGCGGCATGAGGGCACAAAACGAAGGCACCATTACGCTGCAGGGCCTGGTGGTCGATGAGACCGAACAGCCCGTTATCGGCGCAAGCGTCTATGTGAAAGACCAGCCAGGCGTCGGCACGGTGACGAACATCGACGGCGAGTTCACGCTGAAGGTAAAACGCTACGACGTGGTGGTGGTTTCGTATCTTGGTTACAAGAAAGCCGAGAACCGCATCACCGCCGCGCGGACTGAACCGCTGCGAGTGGCTTTGCAGCCCGAAGACAGTGGACTCGACGAAGTGGTTGTCGTAGGTCTTGGCACGCAGCGCAAAATCAGCGTTGCGGGTGCCATCTCCTCCATCGACCCGAAAGAGCTGGAAGTGCCATCCACGAACATTCAGAATACGCTCGCAGGCCGTGTGCCGGGCATTATTGCCGTGCAACGAAGTGGTGAGCCGGGAAAGAACATCTCTGAGTTCTGGGTGCGCGGTATCGGAACATTCGGCTATAACAGCGGCGCGCTTGTGCTCGTCGATGGTATAGAGGGTACGCTCAGCTCCATCGACGCGGCCGACATCGAGAGCTTCTCCGTGCTGAAAGATGCCGCCGCGACAGCCGTTTACGGAAACCGAGGTGCAAACGGCGTGGTGCTCATCACCACGAAACACGGCTCGGAGAACAAGCTGCAGATACGCGGACGTGCCAACTTTACGCTCTCGCAGCTGAAGCGCATGCCCGAGTATGTAGGTGGCTACGAATATGCGTCGCTGGCCAACGAGGCTGCAGCAGCATCGGGCATGGATCCCGTCTATACACAGACCGAACTCGACATCATCAAGTATGGGCTCGACCCCGACCTCTACCCCGACGTGAACTGGCGCGATGCCATCCTGCACAGCACCTCGCTGCAGCGCACCTACTACGTCAGCGCACATGGTGGAAGCTCCATTGCCCGCTACTTTGCCTCGCTCGGCATGTCAAACGAGACATCTGCCTACAAGGCATCGAACGACAGCAAATACAACAAAGGCGTGGGCTACAACACGTATAACTACCGTCTGAACCTCGACATCGACCTGACGAAGACGACGAAAGTCTATATCGGCGCTACGGGATTCATGTCGGTCAACACCCGCCCGAGCATGGGAAGCAGCGCACTTGGCGTAAGCCTCACCGACTGGCTGTGGAGCTCTCAGGCAAAGACCACACCTATCAAATATCCGTTGCGCTACTCCAACGGCTATCTGCCCGCCGTCGGCTCAGGAGACCAAATCTCTCCCTACGTGTTGCTCAACTATACAGGCAACGCCAAGGACCGCAACAGCGACAACCTCATCACCCTGAGCATCACGCAAGACCTCTCGATGATTACGAAAGGTCTTACCGCGAAGATACAGGGAACCTACAACAATCAGGGCTACTTCCGCGAGAGCCGTTACAAGATGCCCGCGCTCTACATGGCGACAGGCCGTTCCACAACGGGTGAGCTCCGTCTGGCGCAGCGCGTCACAGAGACACAGATGGACTATGCCAGTGCGGCATGGTGGTGGCGAAAGCTCCTGCTCGACGCAACCATCAACTATGACCGTGCATTCGGCATCCATCGCCTCGGCGGACTGCTCTACTACCGTATGGAGGACAGCGTGGCCTCTGGAGCAGGAAGCAGTATGGATGCCATTCCGCACCGCTATCAGAGCCTTTCCGGACGACTGACCTATGGTCTGAAGGACACCTACTTCCTTGACCTCAACTTCGGCTACACGGGATCGGAGAACTTCCAGCCGGGCAAGCAGTTCGGATTCTTCCCTGCTGCCGCCATCGCATGGGTGCCCACACAGTATAAATTCATGCAAGACAACCTGAAATGGCTTTCGTTCCTCAAGCTCAGAGCATCATACGGTATCGTCGGTAACGACCAAATCTCGTCAAAACGCTATCCCTACTTGACCCTTATCTCGCAGAGTGACAATACCGCTGGACGGTGGGGCGGACTGGGAGTCATCAATGAATCGCAAGTTGGTGCCGACAACCTCGAATGGGAAAAAGCCAAGAAATTCGACCTCGGTATGGATATGCACCTGTTCAACGACAAGTTCACGATGACGGTTGACTACTTCCTCGACCGCCGTGACAACATCTTCCAACAGCGCACGCAGATTCCTGCCTTCGTAGGAAACATCGACATGCCTTACGGAAATGTGGGCTCGATGAAGAGCTGGGGAGGCGACGGTAACTTCGAATACCTGCATTCTTTCGGCAAAGACTTCCACGTCGTGCTGAGAGGAAACTTCACGCTCTCGAAAAATAAGATTGAGAACTGGGAGCAGGCCGAGCAGCCCTATCCCTATCTGCGACAGGCCGGCTACGGAAACAGCGTGCAACGTGGATACATCGCGCTCGGACTTTTTAAGGACCAGCAGGATGTGGAAATGAGTCCTACACAGTTCGGAACCGTCCGCCCTGGCGACATTAAATATAAAGACGTTAATGGCGACGGAAGAATCACCTCCGACGACAAAGTGCCGCTCTTCGCCAACTCAGGATCGCCACAGATGATGTACGGTCTTGGCGCATCGCTGACGTGGAAAGACTTCACTTTGAACCTTCTGCTCAAGGGAACCGGAACCAATAAATTCCTCTATGGTGGCATGAACGGTGACCGCTTCGACGGCTACATCGCTTTCAACCAAGGTCCCGTCGGAAACGTCATCAAAACTGCCGCAGATCCCAACAACCGTTGGATCTCTGCCGAGTATAGCGGTGACCCCGCAACCGAGAACCCGAATGCCCGCTTCCCGAGGCTCTACTATGGCTACAACACCAATAACGATCAGCCATCGACCTTCTGGATGGGCAACGCACGCTACCTGCGCCTGCAGGAGCTAAGCCTCAACTACAGGCTTAAGTCGCGTTTCCTCTTGAACGCACTGGCCATCCGTTCCATCGACATTCAGCTCATGTGCGAGAACCTCTATGTCTGGGACTCTGTTAAGATATTCGACCCGGAGCAGGCTATCTCTTGCGGACAGGCTTATCCCATACCGGGACGCTATTCATTGCAGCTTTATTTCACTTTCTAAATAACGACGATGATGAAGAAGATAAAATATTTTATGCTGCTGCTTGCAGCACCGCTGGCTTTCTCGGCTTGCGACTACCTCAACGTCGATGAGTATTTTGAGGACACCTTTAAGGAGGATTCCATATTCTCAAGCGAGACACATATCAAGCAGTACTACAATGGCGCGGTGAATCTTTTGCCCAACGAATCGCAAATCTACGAAGGCAGCTACAACAGTGTTCCGCTGCCCGGCATCACGGGTTCCGACGAGGCCATTGCTCCGGCAAACACATGGGGCGGTCTCGCACCTATCCGCTTTGCGGGAACGGCCTTGCTCACCGACGAGATTACTTTTACCAGCGGCGACTTCAATATCTGGGGCGACTGCTATAAAGTTATCAGAAAATGTAATACCATTTTCTCGCGGCTCGACGAAGTGCCCATGAAGACCTTTGACCGGATAGAGTTCCGCGCACAGGTGCGTTTCCTGCGTGCATACGCCTATTTCTGGCTCTATCGTAACTACGGTCCCGTGCTGCTGCTTGGTGACGATATTATGGAGGTCAACGGCTCTCCGAAATCCTATCGCCTCTATCGCAGCACGCTCGACGAGACTGCCGATTACATCTGTACGGAGATGGAAGAGGCGGCTAAAGACCTGCCGGTAAAGAACTCTTCCGACATGGTTGCGGCTCCCACGCGCGGCGCGGCGCTTGCACTGGTATCACGTATCCGTCTCTGGCAGGCAAGCCCTCTGTTCAATGGAGGCGATATCGCCCGCAAGTACTATAGCGACTTCACTCGGCAATCCGATGGAGTGAATTACATCTCCCAGACCTATGACGAGGAGAAATGGGCACTTGCTGCCGCTGCCGCCAAGGAGGTCATCGATATGGGCATCTATAAGCTCTATACTGTTGAGGACGATGGTGTCTATGCAAGGAAGTTCCTTCCCGCCGACGTGCAGAA
>JAFRZC010000080.1 GCA_017442765.1 Prevotella sp.
CGCCAAGCCATCGACGCCGTCCAAGCCTGTCGCCAACGAAAAACCCATTCCCACATCAACCCCGCAGCCTGTTGCACCCATAGTCTCTCAGGACGCGCCGTATCTTGCCGGTGCCGTACCTGTTGTTGACGGTAAAGTGGTGTTCATACTCAACCTCGACGTGCCGGGCAAGAACGCCGCGGAGATTTATGATGCCGTATATGCCTTTCTCGACGCACAGGCGAAAGAAGAATGTCAGAAGGAGGAGAGCGGCATCTCGTTGTTCAACAAGACCGAACATGTCATCGCCGCCCGTTATTCCGAGTGGCTGCAGTTTCGAAAGAACATGGTCGTGCTCGACCAGACGGAGTTCAACTATACCATCATCGCCTATTGCACCGACGGGCATCTGAAGATGACCCTCGAGCGCATCAGCTACGTCTATGAGGAAAACCGAACCGATGCCATCCGCGAACCGGCGGAAAACTGGATTACCGACGAGCGTGCGCTCAACAAGAAAAAGACCAAGCTCGCCCCACTGACCGGAAAATTCCGCCGCAAGACCATCGACCGCAAGAACGAGATTTTTTCAAAAATGCGCTATGTACTGAACAGCGGCACACAGGCACCGTCGCCTGCGAACTGACCATAAACAAAGAAGACGAAAAAAACAGTCATGGAAGATTTCTCAGCACACCGCCGCCACCACGAGCAGCCTAAGAACGACAAACTGCTCAAGACGCGCAACCTGCTCAACGCAGCCTTCATGATCTTGGCCGTTATCGGTTTGATCATCTATTTTGCCGCCAACGAGACCGTCGGCACCATCGTCATCCTTGTGGGCATGACCTTCAAAATTGTTGAATGCTGCATTCGCATGATTTACAAATGAGACGATCATCTCTTACCCTCTGCCTATTTCTCCTTGCACTCGCGTCAAGCGCACAGGTGCGCATCGCCACCGACGAAACGGGCACGGGCGGCACACTCTCCCGCCGTGGCGCATCAAGAGGTCAGGGCATGGTCAGTGCCGACTCGTTAGGCACCGACAAGGAGATACCCATCGGCTTGCGAGTATGGACCATCGACAGCTACTTCGGCGACCGCACCGAGATCGAGCCCGACACGCTATCGCACATGTACATGAACTCGATTTTCACGACGGGTCTCCGGGGAGAGTACAACACCACCGGCAACCTCGGCGCGCCACGCATCAACCGCATCTTCATCGACCGCGACGACATGGAGGACTTCCCTTTCACGCAGCCTTACGACTTCGTGGTCAAATCCATTGAAGACTTCCACTTCACCAACACGCTCTCACCCTTCACCAACCTCAGCTACAACACTGCCGGCGACCGCACCAACGGCGAAGACCACCTCACGGCCAAGTTCGGTGTGAATGCCGGCAAGCGCATCGGCGTGGGCTTCAAGTTCGACTACCTCTACGGGCGCGGTTACTATCTCAACCAGAGCACCTCCCACTTCAACTATACCACCTACGGCTCCTACATCGGCGACCGCTACCAGCTCCATGCCCTCGCCTCCCTCAACCATCAGAAAGTGACTGAGAACGGCGGCATCACCGACGACAACTAAATCACCCACCCCGAAAGCTTCAGCGACGACTATGCCAGCAACGAGATACCTACCGTGCTCGAGCGCAACTGGAACCGCAACGACAACCAGCAGCTCTTCCTCACTCACCGCTACAACATCGGGTTCCATCGCAAGGTGCCCATGACCGAGGAGGAAATCAAGGCCCGCAAGTTTGCCATCGAGTCGAAAAAAGACAACGATGCCTTGAAAGCCAAGGAGGACGAGCGCAAGAGAGCCAAGCGCGAGGGCAAGGAGTTCGACGAGGAAGCCTACGACAACCGGCAGACCCCATCCGGCCGTCCCGACGATGCCAAGATAGCCGAGCACGAGGACTTAGAGGAGAGAGGAGAGCGTATAGAGGAGAGTCCAGACCGCATCGCCATCAACTCACAGGCTCAGTTAGACAGCCTTAACTTAGAGGAGAGAGGAGAGAGAATAGAGGAGAGAGGAGCCGGGGAAGACCAGTGGATGAAGACCGAGTACGTGCCCGTCACCAGTTTCATCCATACAGCCCGGTTCGACAACTACCGCCGCATCTACCAGGCCTACCAGACCCCGAACGACTACTATGCCGACGACTTCTACACCCCGCTCACCTACACCGGCGACTCACTCTACGACAAAACACGCCACTACGAGCTCGCCAACACCTTCGCCATTGCCATGCTCGAAGGCTTTAACCGCTGGGCAAAGGCAGGGCTCAAGGTCTTCGCCACCCACTACCTGCGCCACTACACCCTACCGTCATTGGAAAACACCCTCGACAGCTTCAACGAAAACGGCATGACCCTCGGCGGACAGATCAGCAAGACCGAAGGCAGTTTCCTCCACTACGACATCATGGGCGAGGCCGGCATCATGGGCAGCGACATCGGAGAGTTCTCAGTCGATGCCACCGCCGACGTGAACATCCCCCTCTTCGGCGACACCCTGCAAGTGGCCACCACCGCCTTCCTGCACCGCTACTCCCCCTCGTTCTTCCTCCGCCGCTACCAGTCGCGTCACTTTTGGTGGGACAACGACGACTACTTCGACAACACCATCCACAGCCGCATACAGGGCGAGCTCACCTATCCCAAGACCCGCACCACCCTGCGCATAGCCCTCGACGAGCTGAAGAACTACGCCTACCTCGGCATGAGCTACAACATCGGCGAGGAAGACCGCCGTACTGCGCTCACTGCAAGCCCGCGCCAATGCACCGACGCCCTCACCGTGCTCACCCTCCAGCTCGGCCAGGACTTCACCCTACGCCTTACCCCCCATGCCGCCATCAACTGGGAAAACCTGTTCACCCTGCAGAAGACCACGAAAGAAGAGGTTCTGCCCCTACCCACCCTCAACCTCTACAGCAACCTTTACCTGCGCTTCCGCATCGCCCGCGTGCTCAAGTGCGACCTCGGAGCCGACCTGCGCTACTTCACCCGCTACGAGGCACCCGACTACTGCCCCGCGCTCGGACTCTTTGCCGTGCAGACTGGCGAGACGCGCGCAAGCATCGGCAGCTACCCGCTCGTCAACCTCTACGCCAACTTCCACCTGAAGCAGACACGCTTCTTCGTCATGATGAGCCACCTCAACGAGGGCATGGGCAACCACAACTATTTCTTCACGCCGCACTATCCGCTCAACCAGCGCATCATCCGCTTCGGCCTCAGCTGGAACTTCAATAACTAAACGAAAACGCAAATGTTAAAATCGGGACTTTGGCCGATAGAATTTTAACACCCACAATCGCACGAAAATCCATCGGTGGCACAACAGCCCACCCATATCGCGACAGACGACCCTGCCGCGATTTTTGTATATCCCTGTTATCCAGCAGATTAGACCGTTCCCGATTCCAAAGAGTGACGTTCTGACATGCGAAAGATATACCTCTCACCTCCAAAAGACAAGTTTTCGGAGGTCAAAAGACCTTCTTTTGCATCCTAAAACCTTAGCTTTTGGACACGAAACATAGGTCTTTCGCTCACAAACG
>JAFRZC010000008.1 GCA_017442765.1 Prevotella sp.
GTGTTAATCGGAGCGGTGAAAGGTATATGTTTCGCAGTGCGAAGTGTTAAAAGGGGATTTTCGATTTAACGCTTGTTAAATTGCACTCGACGGGCGAAAAAACGGGTTTCGGCGACGGAAAAAATGGCTTCGGTTTGCGAAAGATATATGTTTCGATGTCGAAAGCCTATCTTTCGGAGGCCAAAAGACGGTCTTTTGGAGGGTGAAAGCTTAGCTTTCGGAAGTGAAACATATATCTTTCAGCGGTGAAAGGAGAGAAAATGAGTTGTGAAAGGCGCTTACTGGCTTTGTAATGATATGAAAATCAACTCAATACAAAACAAGCCCCACAACGGCGTTTCTCGATGTTGGTGGACTGCAGAGCCACTGCCCGCTTTTCATGCGCTCCTGCGTGTTAAAATTTTCGCAGCTTCGACGCGGATTTTAACATTTCCTTATTTCAGTGCTGATACGGCTTCCTTGGCGGTGATGCGGCGGCCGCCGTTGTCGAGGTCGATGAGCACGTAGCGGTTGTTACCCATGCCCAGCTCCTTCATGTAGGAGAGCTGGCGCAGTCCGTGGCGTGTCTCGATGCGCTCCACCATATCGTGGTGATCCTCGGCCGTCATGGCATAGATGATATCGACGCAGGCTTGGTCGATGGCCAGGATGTCGGTCGATGAGAGGATGCCCACGTCGGGGGTCACTACCGGCTCGGCGGCCACGCCCTCGCAGTCGCACGACACCGACATGTTGCGCATCACGTTCACGTAGCAGACATTCCTGCCGAAGAAGTCTATCGTGGCCTTCGTCGATTCCGTCATGCGCTCCATGAACTCCTCCTCGGCAATGCTCCACTGGTTGTCGCTGCCTGGCACGGTGTGGATCCACGCCTTGCCGATACGCCCGTCGGCACAGCCGATGCCGATGTTCTTGTTCGAGCCGCCGAAGCCGCCCATCGTATGACCCTTGAAGTGGGTCAGTGCCACCATCGAGTCGTAGTTGGTCAGATGATTGCCCACAGCCATCTTCTTGAACCACTTGCCACCCGTGACGGGCAGCGTCGTCGTGCCGTCCTCGTCCATGATATCGACCGGACAGAACGTCCAGCCGTTCACCTCCAGCGTCTTGCGGTGCTGTGGCGTGGTGTAGCGGTCGCCGTCGTAGTAGGTGTTCGTCTCGATGATGTTCGCACCCTTCAGGTCGCGCTCTATCAGTGCCTTCACCCACTCGCGCGGAATGATGTTCGGCCCCTGGGGCTCACCCGTGTGGAGCTTCACCCCCACGTGCCCGCCGATGTTTGCCCCCACCTGCTCATAGGCCTTGATAAGACCCTCGGCCGAGAGGTTGCGCGTGAAATACACCACCGACTCATTGCCGGTGCGTTCGTCGTAGGAAACATACTTGTTCCCGTCAGTGCCTGCTACGGCTTTCGCTGTTTGTGCCATCATAACATTGCTTGTCATTAACATGCCGCCTAACACGGCAAAAATCATTTTTCTCATGTCCTTTAAAAATAATTACCGATGCAAAAACTTTCTGCAAAGATACAACTTTTTTTGAAAAAGGTATCAGTTTTACGGGAAAAAATGAATTAAAATGATTACCTTTGCATAATCTTATGAGAGGAGAGAGGATATGCGGTATGCATTATGAACCGCAGGTCGCTGCCTATGGGGAAAAGCAATTGTGAATTAAGGAGATGCGATACGTTGAAGTGATATTGCCTGTGCCGTTGGAGGGTACGTTTACGTATGAACTGCCTGAGGAACTGGCGGCGAGGGTGGAGCCGGGTATGCGTGTGCTGGTGCCGTTCGGGCGCAGCAAGAAATATATCGGCATTGCTTTGTGCGTACATGACAAGAAGCCCGATTTCAAGATAAAGCCTGTCATACAAGTACCCGACGAGCAGCCCGTCTTGCTACCGCAGCAGTTGGAGCTATGGCAGTGGATCTCGCGTTACTATCTGTCGCCCATCGGCGAGGTCTATAAGGCTGCGCTGCCTGCTGGTCTGAAGGCGGAGGAAGGCTATCGGCCAAAGACGGAGACCTATATCCGTCTGGCTGACAAGATGCGCGACGAACAGTCGCAGCGCATCGGTCACGACATTCTTAAAAACAGCCCCGCCCAACAGGAGGTGTTCACGGCAATGTCCGAAAGAGGCCAGGACATCGCCCGCGACGAGCTGATGAACGTCACAGGCTGCACGGCAGCCACATTGAGAAAACTCATCGACCGCGGTTTCCTTGCGACCTGTGAGCACGAGGTGGGGCGGTTGGGACAGGGTGGGGAGCCCCACCCTGAGCAGGCCAAGCCGTTGAGCGCGGCGCAGCAGAAGGCCTACGGCGATGTGCTTGACGAGATGAGGACGCACGACACGGTGCTGCTGCACGGCGTCACCTCGTCGGGAAAGACCGAAATCTACATCCATCTTATTCAGAAAACCATCGACGAGGGACGGCAGGTATTGTTCCTCATGCCCGAGATTGCCCTGACGGTGCAGATGATGGAGCGGTTGCGCCGTGTGTTTGGCAACCGGCTCGGCATCTATCACTCGCGCTACAGCGATGCCGAGCGTGTGGAGATCTGGCAGAAGCAGCTGTCGGACGAGCCTTACGACGTGATACTCGGTGCCCGTTCGGCGGTGTTCCTGCCGTTCCGGCGGTTAGGGCTGGTCATCGTCGATGAGGAACACGAGACGAGTTTCAAGCAGCAGGACCCTGCTCCGCGCTATCATGCCCGCTCGGTGGCTGTCGTGCTGGCACGGCTCTATGGGGCGAAGACGCTGCTGGGCACGGCCACGCCCTCGGCAGAAAGCCTCAGCAATGCGCAAAACGGGAAATACGGATATGTGAGCCTGGCAGTGCGCCATGCCGGTCTCGAGCTGCCGGAGATACAGCTTGTCGATGTGAAGGACCTGCGTCGGCGCAAGATGATGCGCGGGCCGTTCTCGCCACAGCTCATCGATGCCATGCGCGAGACCATCGAGGCGGGGCAGCAGGTCATCCTTTTCCAGAACCGGCGTGGCTTCGCGCCGATGATAGAATGCCGGACATGCGGGTGGGTGCCGCGATGCAAGAACTGCGACGTGCCGCTCGCGTGGCACAAGCGGCTCAACATTCTGACCTGCCACTACTGCGGCTACACGCAGGCCATTCCCGAGAAATGCCCGGCCTGCGAGGAGCACGACATGCAGTCGCGCGGCTACGGCACAGAAAAGATAGAGGATTTGCTGACCGACCTACTGCCCGAGGCCCGCATCGCCCGCATGGACCTCGACACCACCCGCTCGCGCCATGCCTACGAGCACCTTATCGCCGATTTTTCCGCCCGTCGCACGAATGTGCTCATCGGCACGCAGATGATTACCAAGGGTCTCGACTTCGACCATGTGCGGCTCGTGGGCATCCTCGATGCCGACGCGATGCTCAACCAGCCCGACTTCCGAGCCTACGAGCATGCCTTCACGATGATGACGCAGGTGGCGGGACGTGCCGGACGGAAGAGTCGGCGCGGACTGGTAGTGCTTCAGACGCGCAGTACCGACCTGCCCGTCATCAGCCAAATCGTAGGTCACGATGCGTCCGCTTTCTACCGCGACCTCTTGCAGGAACGCCGCGATTTCCACTATCCGCCCTACACGCGCCTCATCTATGTCTATTTGAAGCATAGCAAAGACACCATTGTCGAGACTGCGGGCATAGAGATGGGCAACCGTCTGCGCCAGTGGTTCGGGTCGCGTGTGCTTGGTCCAGACAAGCCTGCCGTGGCCAGAGTGAAGACCATGTTTATCAGGAAACTCGTCCTCAAGTTAGAGAACAGCCTCGACACATGGAAAGTGCGGCATTACCTTGCCCTTGCCCGCCAGCAGCTCCTCGCCGACAAACGCTATGCCGCCCTGCAAGTCTATTTCGACGTTGACCCGTTGTAAACGCAGGGGAGAAGGATTGAGGAAGGCAGATTTACTAATTTCGATTTAACCAGTAATATAAGAAATAGTCATAGATATAGTATTGTCCGTTATTGCTTGTAACAATGTCCTTTTCCAATAAGGCAGACATGCTTCTTTGCACAGCACTGGCAGAGACGAGATGGTATTTCTTGATAAAATCTCCACTGGTTGGCTGAATGTTTTTTCCCGCACGAGCCAAAGCCAGCAGCAAAGCCTTCTGTCTGGCTGAAAGCCTTGCCATCAAGTCTTGATAGGTTTCGTTTTTTTCTTCTACAGCGTAGTTAATGGCTGCATCTACGTCTTTGATTTCACATGTAAGGTCTGGCTCAGCCACTGCGTACAGCTCATTGCAGATTTTTTGTATATACCACGTAGTGCCTTCAAATTTCTCGTAGATATATCGAATGGCCTCAGGCGTTATTTGCTTTCCTCCTTGTTCAAAATGACCGGTGATAAACGGGGTATATGCATCCAGGGGAATGGGCTTTAAGGATATCGTTGATGCACTTTGGTAGAATGGTCTTGCTGGCGACGAGAACATCTCACCCATCATGTGGCGCTTTGAGCCAGAGAAAACAAACCACGCATTGTTGCATTCTTGAATGTAGGTTCTGAGTAGGGCTTCTACATTATGCTCTGGATAATCCATGATGGTTTGAAATTCGTCGATGGCTATCAGGCATGGTTTGTCTGCGGCCTTCAGGTATTGGAAAATCTCGTCAAGAGATGTTTGAGGTGATTGTATATCCCCTATCTCAAGATTCCAACTCGGTTGTCCTAATGCGTCGAGGGTAATGCCTGTTCGCAGAGAACCGACAATCTGAATAAAACGTTCCCAGACTTTTCGCTCTTTCGATTTCAGCACGGAAAGTATGGCTCGGCCTAATTCATAAGTTAGTTCAGCCAACGATTTTGTGGCATAGATGTCCACAATAAACAGGTAATAATTGCTTTGTAGCTCTTGCCGGGTGAAACAATGGCGAATAAGTCCGGTCTTGCCCATTCTTCTTGGTGACATCAGGGCAACATGATTGCCATTGACCAGCAATGATGTCAGTCGTTTTGTCTCTTCAACTCTGTCGCAGAAGTACTCAGGCCCGTTATAGCCGTATGTCAGAAATGGATTTTTAATCATTTTTGCCGCTTTTATAGTTTATGGCTGCAAAGATAATGAGAATAATTCAATTATACAAATTTGCGTAACGCATTTTTGTATAATTGAGCTAATATCTATTTTTTGACCGCGCAAAGTGTTAATGAGTGCAAAAACGAGGCTTGAATTGTTAACGGATTTTGTTGACTAAAACTTTCATTCTAGGCGAGTGAGAGATATATGTTTCAGTTTTCGCCCGGCTTTTCACTTTTCATTTTTTCACTTTTCACTCGCGAAAGATAATGTTTCGGGTCGCAAAAAGCAAGGTTTTGCACTCCGAAAGACGGTCTTTTGCAACCCGAAAGCTTATCTTTCGGAGGCGAAACATGCATCTTTCGCAAAACAAAAGTTGCACACGCTCACCTCTCCTCCTCCATCCCTCGTCTGTCTGTGGTAGCAGGCACATTGCACACGCGTGGTTGAAAAATTTGCAACCGCGAGGTCTTTCGTGGAAAAATCTTCATTCTCCGTGTTAAAAGGAAACGCCGAAATGTTAATAAATGTATCAAAAACCGAATATATTTCTATTGCATGGGTTGTTTTTTCAGTTTTTTTAGTACTTTTGCGACATAAATCATTATCCTGAAGAAAATGAAAAAATTATTCTTTGTTATCGCTTTGGCGATGCTTGGCTTGCAGTCGCGGGCTGGTGGCCTGATGACCAACACTAACTATCACATTGCCTTCGACCGTATGTTTGCACGCGGTGCCACGTTCGACATCGACGCGGCCTACTCGAACCCCGCCGGTCTGGCCTGGGGACACGAGGGCTGGCAGCTGTCGCTCTGTTTCCAGAAGCCCTGGCAGGACCGCGACATTGAAACCGACATCCCCGGATTTCTTGGACAGGACTTCCACAAGAAGTACTACGGCAAGGCCTCGGCTCCCATCGTGCCGGCATTGTTCGCTTCTTACAAGCACAACCGCTGGGCACTGTCGACCATGATAGGCATCGTGGGCAGCGGTGGCTACGTGGAGTACAACGAGGGTGTGCCGATGTTCAACGTGATGCTCGCCTCGATGCTGGCCAGCAAGGGCATCATGCCGGAGCAGTATACGCTCGGCTCGCAGATGAAGGGCAAGCAGTATATCTACGGCGGACAGCTGAACTTCACCTATCGTGTTGCCGATTGTCTGTCGGCTGCCGTGGGTCTGCGTGCCAACTACTACGACGGCTACTATCGTGGACACGTTGTCGCGAACAATCATCCTGTGCTGGGCGACCTTGTAGGCTTGCAGCTCGACGTGGACCAGCGCGACTGGGGTTTTACTCCGCTGGTAAGCGTTGACTTCCACAAAGGCCCGTTCACGTTGGCCGCCCGCTATGAGTTCCGCACAAAAATCAACACGCCCAACAAGACGCATGTGCTTGAGGCGAATATGGGTGAGGGGCTGAAGCAGGCCATCATCGCTGCCGATCCGGTGAATGCCCAGGCTACGTTGGCGGGCATCGCACAGACGCTTGATGCGAAGACCACGCCCTACAAGGACGGTGTGAAGACGCGCTACGACATGCCGGCACTGCTGTCTGTCGCCGTCGGCTACGAGTTCACTCCGCAGCTGCGGGCTTCGGCTGAGTATCACTTCTTCGACGACTGTCATGCAAAGATGGCGAACGACCGCCAGAAACAGCTCACACACGGTACGCATGAGTTCCTGCTCGGTGCCGAGTGGGACATCAACAAGACGTTTACGGTATCGGCAGGCGGACAGCGCACGGACTACGGACTGTCAAAGGATTATCAGACGAATACGTCGTTTGCCTGCGACAGCTACAGCGTAGGTCTCGGCGGTGCGGTGAACCTGACCGACAAGCTGCGGCTGAACGTCAGCTATTTCTGCACGCTCTACAGCGACTACAAGGTGGAGAGCGAAAGCTATCTCGGCACGCCATACGCCGGCACCGATACCTATAGCCGCACGAACAACGTTATCGGCATCGGAATTGACTATAAATTTTAGAGGAGAGAGGTGAGTGAAAGAGGAGTGAAAGAGGAGTGAAGGGAAAGTGAAGGGGAAGTGAAGGGGAGTGAAAGGGAAGTGAAGGGGGAGTGAAAGGGACAATAGCTTTGCGAATGGAGAAACTATTGTCCCTTTCACTCCCCCTTCACTCCCCTTTCACTTCCCTTTCACTTCCCTTTCACTCACCTCTCTCCTCTAAAATTTATAGTCAATTCCGATGCCGATAA
>JAFRZC010000081.1 GCA_017442765.1 Prevotella sp.
AAAAGGAAATCATTAAGGCTCGTGACAAGCATAATGAGTTCTTGAAAGAATTAGGCTTGCCACTATTGGTATAACACATAATCAGAATCGTACTTATAGGAGTTTAGACTCCTAAAAAGGACTTCTAGAAAAAGACATTGCCTTGCGGCGATGTCGTGTAAGCGGACTGCTCACAAAAAAGACATTGCCTTACGGCGATGTCTTTTTGGGTGCCCGGTGGGACTCGAACCCACGACATTCAGAACCACAATCTGACGCTCTAACCAACTGAACTACGGGCACCATAATCGTCTCTTGAAAGCCTTTGCGGATGAGGACACCCGCACTCCTTAGACTTGCGTTTTGAGACGGTGCTTTTGAAAAGCGGTTGCAAAGGTACGGGAATTATTTGGATTGGCCAAATTATTCCCGAAGTTTTTTGCCGTCGGCCTTATTTTGCAGGGGTCTCGGGTGCTTTGGGAGCAGCGGGGGCTGCTTTCTCTGCGGGTGCTGCGGCCTTTCCTGCTTCGGTTGCGGCTGCTTTTCCTGCCTCAGGTGCGGCTTGCTGGGTAGCTCCGAATCCCTGTGTGTTCACGGGGTTGGTGGTCTGTGTCTCGGTAGCGGCTTTCTCGAGCACGCTCTGTGTGGTCGATGCTGTCGGTGCGACGTAGGCGCAGATGACGCTGAGAACGACCATTGCGATGGCGAGTCCCCATGTGGTTTTCTCTACAACGTCGGTTGTCTTACGCACGCCCATGATGGCGTTTGACGATGAGAAGTTGGATGCGAGACCGCCTCCTTTTGATTCTTGTATGAGCACGATGCCAATCATGAGCACCGATGCCAATACGATGAGTGTTACAAATAGTGTGTACATTTTATCAGTTTTATTTTTATTTGTTTTTTGATCGCTCGTTTATTATCAGTTTCTCAAGAAATCTGATTTGGGATGCAAAGGTACGAGTTTTATTTGGATAAATCAAATTTAATCGCTGAATTATTTTTAAAGCCTGTGAATATTTGCCTTGTTTGATGTAGATTTTGGCTAAAGTCTCGGTAAAATACTCTTCCTCGTTGTCAGTTTCCTCGGATTCGTCACGGTCTGTTTCTTGTTCCGGGGTGTACTCGGGTTCTTCTTTGAGGGTGAAGCTGCCGCCCTCGTTGTAGATGAAGTTGTCGATGAGTGCCTGGCCTTTCATCTGTGGTGTCTGCTGTCCGGGCTGTGGTTCGGCCTCTGCATTGAGGAGGTAGGCCACGTAGTCAACGGCTGCGTCGGTGGCTGTGGGACGTCGGCGTGGCTCGCGATCGGTTTCCTGCTGTCCTTCGTCGGGGATGGAGTTGAGGAAGTTGTCGATGAGCGAGATGGTACGGTCTTCCTCTAACGCGGCGTGCTGCGTTCCTATATTCCTCGTCTCGGTCTCTGTTGCCGATGATACAGGTTTGAGCTGATAGTGTGTTGCCTCTACGAGGTTGAAGAGGTTTCGCCGGTCGGTGAGGTAGATGGCGGCCCGCCGCAGTTCCTGGTCGAAGGTGGGGTCGTGGAGGAGGTAGAGGTTCTGGAGCATGAGCAGCCGTGCGTTCTGGTGATAGGGGTAGAGGGCTATATGGCTTCTGAGGGCATACAGCGTTTCACGGTCGAGACGCTCGGGATGGTTGATGAGTTCTGCTATATTCATGCTTCTGTATATCATTGCGACGTGAGGACACGTCGTCTCCTATTTTGTTACCAGTTGGCTACGGTGGCGTTGAAGATTTGATCTACGATGTCTTTCACCATCTGTGTGACGAGTTCCTCCTGCACGGAGTTGAGGTTCATGTTGGAGTCGTAGGTCTGTGCGGAGGTGAACTGCCGCTCGAAGTCCTCGTCGTGGTTGACGTTGTTGGTGAAGCGCACGTTGACGGTCATGGAGAGTTCCACCTGTGCGGAGAATCCCTCGCTCGACACCGACTTGTTTCGTTGCGAGTAGTTGGTGATCTCGCCTTCAATCTTGAGGTCACCGTTGCGTTTCACCTGTATGAGCTTGGTGTGGTCGGCGTACTGGTCTTTCAGCTGGTTGTTGAAGATGCTGGCCATGGGTCCCCAGACGTAGCTTGCGCGTATGGGGAAGTCGGCGATTTGTATGGTCTTGGTCGTGTTGTAGTCGATGCTTGCGCCGTTGAAGGTGTATCTTGGAATGCACGAGACGACGGTCAGGGCGGTGATGAGCATGGCGGCTGCTCGCAGTTGTCTGTAGGGCATGGCGGTTCTATTCTTGCTTGTCGAGTCCGTATTGTTTGATTCGCCGGTAGAGTGTCCGGTCGGAGATGCCGAGCTCCTGGGCGGCTTTCTTGCGGTTGCCGTTGTTGCGCTCGAGGGCTTTCTCCACCATTTGTCGGCTGATGTCGTCGAGGTTGAGCACCTCGGCATCCTGTATCTCCTCGGCATCGGCCTCTTCGGCCGGCTGCACACCGGCCTGCAGCGGGGCGGGGTGGGTGTCGATGGGCGCGTAGGCGTTGTAGCCGGTGTGCTGTTCTATGTTGCGCGCGTCGTCGAGCTGCTTGCGCAGGGAGTTCATGTCGCGACGAAGGTCTTTCACATTCTCGTGCAGCTCGCCGAGTATCTTGTAGAGCAGCTCGCGCTCGTTCTCGTAGGAGTGTGCGCCGGGTGCCGATATGGTGGCGAGCTGTGTGCTCTCGGGGTCCTGAGGGATGAAGCGCATGAGTGTCTGCGCGTCGATCTCGCGTTTCTCGCTGAGCACTGACATCTGCTCGGTGATGTTCTTCAGCTGGCGGACGTTTCCCGGCCACTTATAGCGCAGCATGAGCTGCTTGGCCTCGTCGGTGAGGGTGATTTTCTCCATGCGGAAGCGCTCGGCCATCTGTAGGGCGAAGAGGCGGAAGAGCAGAAGGATGTCTTGTCCGCGCTCGCGCAGGGCGGGCATGGGGATGGGAATGGTGTTGAGCCGGTAGTAGAGATCCTCGCGGAAGCGCCCCTCGGTGATGGCTTTCTGCATATTGATGTTGGTGGCGGCCACGATGCGCACGTCGGTCTTCATAATCTTCGTGCCGCCCACGCGGATGTACTCTCCCGTCTCGAGCACGCGCAGCAGCCGTGCCTGCGTGGCCAGCGGCAGCTCGCCCACCTCGTCGAGGAAGATGGTGCCGCGGTTGGCAATGCCGAAGTAGCCCTCGCTCTCCCCTATCGCACTGGTGAACGAGCCTTTCTCGTGGCCGAAGAGCTCGCTGTCGATAGTGCCCTCGGGGATGGCTCCGCAGTTGATGGCAAAGTATTTCTCGCGCCGGCGGGGCGAGTTGTCGTGGATGACGCGCGGAATGATCTCCTTGCCTACGCCGCTCTCGCCCACGACGAGCACGCTCAGGTCGGTAGGCGCGACCTGCAGGGCGATGTCGAGCGCGTGGTTCAGACCGTCGCTGTTCCCGACAATGTTATAGCGCTGCTTGAGCTTTTGTAGTTCGGATGCGTTCATTGGGTGACAAAATTACACATTTTTCCCGAAACATCTGCAATTTTGTCAGTTTTTTATGTTTTATTATCGATTGCCCGATGCGTTCACAAAGCCTTGACGAGCCCATTAAGCAGCCTTTGCGATGCGAAAGACCGTCTTTCACAAAGTAATATATATTATATTACTCGGTAATATATATTATTTTACTCAGTAATATATATTATTTTACTCAGTAATATATATACTATTACCCGGTAATATATATTATATTACTTTACGAAACCTTAGCATTCGGAAGATAAAGGGGCAGCGTCTGGGGCGCGGAGGCTATTTACCGGTATTTCTGTCGAACTTGATGAGCAACAGGCCAATGCCTGTCCAGACGAGTTCGCGCAGGCGCACGATGAGCGCAACGAAGATACCCTCGCTGACGGTCATGCCCAGTCGGGTGACGGACATGAGGAATCCGCCTTCCCTGCCGCCCAGCTGCAACGGCATGAAGAACAACAGATTGGCAAAAAGCGAGGTGAAGGCAAGGATGAGGATGCAGTCGAGATAGTTTACCGAGGGCATGAGCACGCGCAGCACGAAATAGATCTCCAATGCCGAGCACACGCGGCAAGCCAGCTCGATGAGCACGACCGAGAGAAATGCCTTTCTGTTCTGCCGGTGCAGGCTGGCTATCTGGCTGTCGATGGTGTCGAGCTGCTCGCGGTGACTGTCAACAAACGGCACGGCCCACCTTTTTATATATGGTATATGGCGGAGCACACCCATGGCACGCACGGCCAAACCCTTCCTGTAGCCCACCATGAAAAACCAGATGCCAAGCACACAGAAGGAGAACGCGGCGGCAAGCAACATTCCCAAGAGCACATCGACGGGTTTCAGCACGACGAAAAGAATACACGCGAGCAGCCAAAACCAGAAATGACTGAAAATGTGGGTCATCACAAAGAGGATGACCGACGACGATGCCCGCTCGGCTCCTATCTTCGGCGAGAGCGACATGATGCGGTAGGGCTCTCCGCCCATCAGTCCGCCCGGTGTGGCATAGTTGAGCGCAAAGGCCGAAATGGTTATCTTATATAGCCAGAAAAAGGAGAAGGAAG
>JAFRZC010000082.1 GCA_017442765.1 Prevotella sp.
AAACCAAGCCAGCTCGGTCGAGGTGGCCGAGTGGCCATGATTGTCGGTCACGCTGACACGCCAGTAATAGCGGGTGGCAGGTTGAAGGGTGATGCCCGTTGCCGGCACACGAACCGACTGGTCGCTCTCCACCACGCCCGATGTCCACACCAAATCGGCACCCTCGGCGTCGGTTGACACCGACAACTGATACGACGACTGCAGCACACCGCGCTCATCGGATTGCAGCTGCCAACTGAAATCGGGCTCCTTCATATCAACAGGTGAAGGATTGACCAACGACATCACTCGCAGATGGCTCACTTCCAAGGCCATCGACTGCAGGCAACTCAACACGCCTGCCAAAACAATTGTTGCTCTTATTTTCATAGTTTCATGATGATGATGATGTGTGCAAAATTACAACCGTTCGCATCAACACGACTATGTTTTTTGATTTTTGAACCTTACTTTTTGTAAATTTACCTGAACTGCTCGCGATATTCGGTCGGTCGCATGCCTGCCCGTCGTTTGAACGAGGTGTAGAAATAGTCAGCCGACTCGAACTGCAACCGGTAGGCTATCTCCTTGACGGGCCATTCGGTATTTGAGAGCAGCTGCCGTGCCCGCTCCATACGCAACTCACTCTGATAGAGCGACGGAGAGAAGCCCGTCAAATCCTTGAACAACCGTCGGAAGCGCGAGTAGCTCATCCTCAGTTCTGCGGCAACCTGCTGAATGGTAAACGGATCCTCAAGGTGCTGACGGATGAGCGACTGAGCCTGTTGCACCAGCACAATGTCGTTCACTTTGTCGTCGTCTGTACGTCTGTTGGCTGACTGCGTATAGACATGCCCTAAAACATGGTTGACAATGCCTGCCAGCAGCAACTGTGAAAAGGGTGCCTCCACACGGGCCACATTCATCGCCTCATCATATAAGCGTATCAAATCGGTTGAATAGCCAACCCTGAAGACGGGACTGTCGAACCGTATAAAACCGGCTCGCAGTTTCTCGTCCATGTTCGCGCCCCTGAAACCTATCCAATAGCACGACCACCCCGTCAGCATATTGGGATGATAGGTATGCCAAACCCCGGGAAACAGCACAAAGACATCGCCGACCTTCAGCTCTTGCTCTCCGGTATGCTCCGAACGGAAAACTCCGCCGCCGCCGGTGACATACAGCATCTGATACTCGTCAAGCCGACGGCCTTTGTCGGTATTGAAATAATATCCGTCGGCATGGCCGCGTGTGGGATAGGACTCGCATGGGGCAATCTCCTCATAACCTACGGTGCTCACGACAAGTCCCCACTCTCTGTCGCGTTCGCTCGAAATCAGGTATTTGCTTGTTTGCATTGCGCTTAGAGTTAAAGAGTTGCTTTCTTTTGTCGCAAAGTTACGAAAAAACGAGTGGAAAACCAAATTTATTTGAGCTTTTCCGAGTGCGCAGTAACTTCGACGAAGCCAAAGTTACAAAAATCTGCTGAAAACAAGTCGGCAGGCAGAGAAAAAATTAAAACACCATGTCCCAAAATATCAAAAAAATAAGTCCTTTTATCACCAAACTAAGTTTAACACTTGGTTTTTCTTCTAATTTTGCACCCGAATTTAATCATTTTAATCATTCACAAATATGAACAAAAGAATTCTATCAGGCTTTTTATTTGCATTGATAAGCCTGTCGGCCTTTGCATGGGAAAATCCTATGGCCCGGGCTATTCAAGACCAGAAAGACGCAGTTGACCGCGCCAACTACGACATTGTGGTCGATTATGAAATCACCAACACCTGCGCCGGCGTGGTTTTTGCCGGAAATGGTGGCAGTCACTTTGTTATGTGGCAGGTACGCGAAGACAAAATCGTGCCTCACGTCAACGACGGCAGCTGGCATACCGCAGAGATCAACTTCGGAAGAACTTTTACCGGGAAGCACGTGCTCAAGCTTGAGATTCGCGAGGCCCGCTTCGTCACCACCTACATCGACGATGAGCTCATCAACGACCGCTACGATATTCAGAGCATCGTAGGCGGATTTGACATCAGCTTAGGCAATATCGGTACGCGCCAGAATGGCTCCGAGGCCGCCAACTATGGAAGCTACAAGGTCTATGTCGATAACAATGGCGGCACCGTGACCCCCGACAAGCTCTTCATGTGATATGCCATGAACCGCAACGTCGCCGGCGACGACCTGCAGTTCACCGACATCAACGACTACGACTGGATAGGGCTTCACAACGCCGATAAACAGACCTACACCTTCCAGTTGAAATTCCAATGCGACATTGCCGCCGCAAGCATCATCTTCGCGGGAAAAGACGACAGCAACTTGAGCATGTGGCAGTTCAACGCGAACGATCAGGGCCACTTCCGCCCCCACACCCGCCGAAATGGCAACTGGGCTGTTGAAGACATCGACCTCAGAAACGTAGGTGGCGGCGCAGCCAGTGTCGCGACGGACCAGGAAAACACCCTGCGCATAGAGGTCACCGGCGGAACCCACGCCAAGACCTATCTCGACAACGTGCTCATCGACGAGCGCGACGGCGACTTCCGCTTTGGAAAGTTCGGTACACGTCAGGATCCCGGCACCCTGCCCGACGGCGAGGCCGCCTACTTCGACGACCTGAGCATTACCGTGGGCGGCGCACCATACGCCCAGGACGACTTCTCAACGCTTGACGGCGCCACAGCAGGCGAGATTCAAAGCGGGCGGCTCTATCAGCACGACACCGGCATCAGCTACTTCACCTACAACTACATTGAGGATCTCTTCAGTGGCCTCCACTATACCGTCGAGACCGACATGACCATCGTGAAGAACAATGTGTCCATCTTCTTCGGCGACAATGGCGGCGGCTACTACATGTGGCAGTTCACCACACGCGCCGACAACGGCGACCCCACCGCACGCATCCGTTACCACATTGCCCGAGCCACCGAGAGTTGGAAAGCCTGGGGCGACGGACCCGTCTTCACGGCCTATACCGCCGACGACCTGCGCAATCATGAGCATCATGTAAAAATCGACATCAACGGTCCGCAAGTCTTCACCTATATCGACAACGTGCTGGTTGACAAGTTCTATCAGTACGACATCACCGACGCTGTCTTCCTGAACTATGGAAAAATCGGTTTCCGCGTCGATGGTGTCAGCCCCTCGCCCGAATGCGAGGCTTATTTCGACAACGTGAAGGTGACAGACAACTCTTCCGGCTCGGCAAACATTGTGCTTGACGAGGCATTCACGGACGGTCAGTCGGCATGGTTCACCACCGACGCAAACGCAACTGTCGATGATGTCAACGGCAACTACAAGCTCCATCTCAACGGCAACGGCAATTTCATCCGCCTGCTGCAGAACGAACTTGTCCTCCTCGACGAGAACAACGACAACAGCACGCTCACCAATCAGACCGGCGTGACCGTTCAGCTGAACCGCACCTTCAAGGCCGATACGTGGAACACGCTCTGCCTGCCCTTCTATCTTACCGAAGCCCAGCTCAAATCGCTCTTGGGCAACGAAGTGAAGGTGGCAAGCCTGACCGATGCCGATGCCACGACCGGAACCGTCAGGTTTGAGACCTTCGACACCTCCGGCGGCATCGATGCCTATTATCCATATCTCGTGATGCCCTCGAAAAATGTCACGGAACCTGCCGTGCTCCAGGGCATCGAAATCATTGCCGACGAGCCTTACACCGAGACGAAAGACGGTTACAGCATGGTAGGAACAATGAAACCCACCTCGTTCACCGCCAACGACCCGACCATCTATCTCTTTGCCACCGGCAACCTCCTCGCACATCCGTCGTCAACGGCTCCGATGAAAGCTTTCCGTGCCTATCTCCAGGTACCCGCTGCCGCTCCGGCCAAGAAGTTTGTTGTCGATGACAATACCACGGGAATCATTCGCATCGAGAATGGTGAATTGAAGTTTGAGACAACCGCTCCCGTTTACAACCTCAACGGACAAAAGGTTGCCGACAAACCCTCATCCCTCATCTCTCATCCCTCGTCCAAGAAAGGTATTTACATTCAAAATGGCAAAAAGCTCATCATCCGTTAACCCTTAAAACAGAACTGACAATGAAGACTATCAAATATATACCGCCACAGACGACAAAAGTAATTGCCGTTGAGAGAACCAGTCTCCTCGTATTGTCTGTACAGACTCCAGAAGGAAATATCACCGTTGATGAGGATAATGGCATTGACCCGGGCGATGCCCTGTCAAAATCCTTCTCCGTCTGGGACGAGGAATAAAGAGCGTAGGATATCTTAACATATCAGCAAACGAAAAAAGGGGTGAAAGTTCGGCTTTCACCCCTTTTTCGTCCTTCTGAAAAGAGCTGTAAATGTTAAAATCCAGCGGCTCGGGGGAAGGAACATATTTTTTTCGTATCTTCGCAGGCGAAAAAACTTTTCTAAGCAATGAATGAACTGAAACTATACTTAACAGTTATTGCCTGTTGCTGGTGCACGGCAGGCTATACGGCCTCCCCTGCGAGTGCGAGTTTGGAGGGATGGGGTGCCCAGAAAGCCTCCCCTACGGGAGAGCATCCTCTCCCCTCCCTTCAGGGAGGGGTCGGGGGTAGGCCGGGGGCCTTCACTCAGTACGTCAACCCTTTTCTCGGCACGGCCACGCTGTGGGACTACGAGGATTTGCAATACGTCCGGCAGCGGAAGGCGCGCACCTGGGGCGGCGAGACTTTTCCCGGTGCAGCGTTGCCCTGCGCCATGGTGCAGTGCTCGCCTGTGACGATGTGGCGCAGCGGCTCGGGCTACCAGTATGAGGACTCAACCATCTGCGGCTTTGCCCACACGAACAAGGGGCACTGGAACCTGTTGCACGTGCCCGTGATGCCCGTCAGCGGCAACCGGTGGTCGCCCGACGACTTTGCCTCACCGTTCAGCCACGACCGCGAGGAGGCTCACCCCGGCTACTACCGCGTACATCTCGACCGCTACGACATCGACGTGGAGCTGACCGTTACTCCGCGTTGCGCCATTCATCGCTACACGTTCAACTCGGCCGGACGCAAGTACATCATCTTCAATCTGCCCCGCAGCAACAACCAGGTGCGCGACTGGCAGATACAGCAGACGGGACTGATGAGCCTGAGCGGCCGTCAGAGCGCCGAGGGGAAGATTTCTTTCTCGGGCGGGTGCAACACCGAGATCATGGACATCAGCATTCAGCAGGGCCGACGCGGAAATGTCGCTGTTGTAGAAATCAACCCCGCATCCACCACCGTCGAGTTGCGGCTTGGCTTCTCGTTTACCGACATCAACGGGGCTATGCACAATCTGGATACCGAGGTGGGCCGCAAGTCGTTTGAGACAATCCGGCAGGAGGCCGACCAGACATGGAACGCCCTGCTCTCGAAGATACAGGTCACAGGCGGGACCGACCGGCAGAAGCGCATCTTCTACTCCTGCCTCTACCGCGCCATGCTGTGGCCAGCCCTGCGCAGCGACTGCAACGGCGACTACACCGATGCCCTCGGGCAGATTGTACACCAGACCAATGCAGCTACGCCTGAAATACGAGGATGCGAAGAAGGTGATGTCGTCTATATGGCCAGCCATCACCATGTTTGGAAGACAGGCGGCGTAAACCAGTATTATACCGACCCGTCGTTCTGGGACGACTATCGCAACAAGCTCGTGCTGCTCGGACTGCTCATGCCCGACGTGGCGCGCGACATCATTCTCTCCTGCATCGACCGCGGCGAGAAGCGCGGCGGCTACATGCCCACCTTCTTCCATGGCGACCACGCCTCAACATTCATCAGCGGCTCGTGGCTGCGCGGCATCCGCGACTTTCCCCTCGACCGCGCCTATAAGCTGCTGCTGAAGAACGCTACCGTTCCCGGACGAGGCGGACGACCCTACCTCGACGAATACCTGCGGCAGGGATGGATTGCCGAGAAAGACACCACCGACGTGCCCTTCTACGACGAGTACAAGGCTGCCGTGACGAAAACCCTTGAGTATGCCTACGACGACTATGCCACCGCGCTCGTGGCCCGTGAACTGGGCGACAGGAAGAACGAACAGCTATTGCTGAAACATTCGCAAAACTATAAAAACGTGTTCGACCCCGCCACCGGATTCTTTCGCGGGCGCATCGCCGACGGCTCCTTCATCTGCCAGTTCGACCCCTACTATCCCTACTTCGCCTACCAGTACCGCGAGGCGAACGCATGGAACAACCTCTTCTTCGCCCCGCACGACCCCGAGGGCATCGTCGGTCTCTATCCCTCGAGGCGAGCCGTAGAGCAGAAACTCGACTCGCTCTTCACCGAGCCCTGGCGCGGCTACGAGGTGGAGAACCTCACGGGCTTCATCGGCAACTACTGCCACGGCAACCAGCCCGGCCACTCCATCCCCTACATGTACTACTTCGTAGGCCGTCAGGAGAAGGCACAGGCCATCCTCGACAACATCATGGAAAACCTCTACGACATGGGGCGCGAGCATCTCGCACTGGCCGGCATGGACGATGCCGGCGAGATGTCGTCGTGGTACGTCTTCAACGCCATCGGCCTCTACACCTACTCCCCCGCCGACCCCGAGTACATCGTCACCGTGCCGCTCTTCCCCGAAACGAAGTTCACCTTCGCCGACAACCACACCACCACCATCCGCCACAAGGGCACAGGCCGTCGCATCACGCGCATCACCGCCGACAACCGCAGGCTGAAAGGCTGGTCCATCGACGACAAGACACTAAAGACATCGCAGGCCATTGTCATAGAGACCCGACCGTGATATAGAAATGTTAAAATTCCCGCCGGAAAAGCGGGAATTTTAACGTGCCTGAGCCCCCTAAATTAGGGGGATGAGGGTCTTAGCCCACCGGCATTAAGATATGCGCTCACAGCGAACCGCTTGTATGTCACTGTAGCACAGCGACATACAGCCCTCGTTCCTCATCTTTCATCCCTCTTCATTTCCCAAACATATATCTCTCACCTCCGAGACATATATGTTTCGGGTGGTGAAAGACCGTCTTTCGCAGTGCGAAAGACCATGTTTTGGGAGGTGAAACATATATGCTTGGGAAATGAAGAGGGATGAAAGATGAGGGATGAGGGTATAAAAAGGAAGTGGAAGGGACGATAGAGGGGCTGATTGAAATGTTAAATCGGAAATTCCGCTTTAACATTTGCGGCGGTGAGAGATATATGTCTCACCGCCGCCGTTAATATTTTTTAAGTCTTCGAGAATCCGGTAACCAGAGTCGTTAAGCCAGAATAGAAATAGACCAAACAATGCATTATGCATTATGAGCCAAAGGTCGCTGCCTACGGGGAAAAGCAATTATTCTTACTTCCTTGTGGGAATGTTGAACTCGCTGACGCGCGAGATAGCACGGCCCTCCTGCACGACGGACAGACAAATCTTTGCCGTACCCTCTTTCAGATAGCGGTCGGCCTTCACAAGTGCAGTGTAACGGATGCCACGCCCGGGCGCAAGCTGCTCGACATGCATACCCGGGGAAATGAAGATATGCTTGTTGCCGTTGGCCTCGACAACAGTGGGCTGGAGGTCGTAGAGCGTCTCATGACCCACGTTGTAAATCTCAAAGATGACCTTGCACAGCTCGTCGCGGCTGATGGCGTTGTCCTGATTGTCATCGACGAAGCGGGCATTACGGATGTCGATGTTCGAGGCAAAGGCATAGCCGGAGGCCAGCTCCTCAACACTCGACGAGCCGGGCATCACCGTAGTAGGCACCTGTGCGCTGTAGTCGCCGGTGTAGTCGCTGCCCTGAAAATCATAAATACGGTCGTCGCCACTGTTGGTAGCATCAAAGCCACTATCAGTGTTAACCGGAGCACTCCGACGTGCATCCATCTCATAGCCAGTGTTTACCCTTTGCATGATACGGTCGTGCATGCGTTCGCGCTGTTCGGCCTTCTTCTCATCAGCCGCCGCACCTACGGCTGCACCGACAACGGCACCACCAGCCATGCCGATAATGGTGCCCACGTCAGAGCCACGCGGTCCGCCCGCGATACCGCCAATGGCACTGCCAAGTATTGAACCAAAGGAACCGCCCACGTAGGCTCCCGAACCCGTATAGGTGCCACAGCTGCTCAGCAGGAGTGCTGCACCGACCAACAAAATCACAGTCTTTCTCATATTCATAATAGTTTAAAAATTCTTCTGCAGATATTTTGCAAACGAGCGTAAAAGGAGCTTGCTCCCATTTTGCCGAGTGCAGCTAAATCTTCTGCAAAGGTAAGCAGAAAAAAGCAAACACAAAAAAGAAATTCCCTATTCCTGCATAGGGGAAACCCTAAATTTTTCTGCCTCGAAGCAGATGCGATGACTTTCGATGGCCTCATCGACGAGCGGGAGAGCCCCCCTCGTTCCAAGCCCCTCTCGTCCCCCCGTAGGGGGGAGGGAAGGACGTAAATGATGGATGAAGTCGGCTATCATCATCAGGTCGGCTCCGCCATGATGGGGCTGTGCCATCTGCCGAGAAAAGTCGTAACGGTCCTTGCGCCGCGAGCGGAAATGGCTGACGCTCACATGGTTCTCGTCGCAGCGAATCTCGCCCCCGGTGAGCTTGATATGCGTGGTACGAACGTCGCTCTCGGTGAAGATGTCCATAGACATGGAGATGGTCACCTCGTTCTCGAGTTCCATAATAAGGCACTGATGATCTACCACGTCGTTGTCGCAGTGATAGACACACCGTCCGAAGCGACCGCGATGCAACTCGTTGAGTATCACATCGTCGATTGTCTTCCCCTCCGGCACATCGAAGTTGCTAATCCACTCATGTCTCCGCAGATAGAGATTGACAGCCGAGAATGGACAGGCGGCCTCCACCTTGCAATCTACGCACCGGTGAGCAGAGCCTTCTGGGGCATTCTCCTCTCTGAACCAGCGCAGCGAACCGTATGAGCAGACGCGGCGACAACGCGAACCGGTAATCCAATAGAAGAAGTCGAGGTCGTGACAACACTTCGCCAACAACATCGGGTTGCTTTCCTTCTCGCGGTTCATCTGTCCGCGCACATAGCTATGGGTGGTGCGGTCGATGCCCACACCCTCGGTGTGGCTGATGGAGATGATTGTTCCGAGCTCGCCGGAGTCGATAATCTGCTTGATTTTCCGATAGGCAGGGAAATAGCGGAGCACATGACACAGGCATACGATGACACCCTTCCGACGGGCTGTCTCGGCTATCTCGACACATTGCTCCATGGTCTGGGCAATGGGTTTCTCCAAAAGAATATGATAGCCTTTCTCTATGGCTGCCATACATGGCTCGTAATGGGCATTCTCGGGGGTGCAGATGATGACGGCATCGGCCTCGACATGAGCGGCGAAGAAGTCGTCGCAGCTTGCAAATTGTTGCGATGGCAAGAGTCCGAACTGCCGTACTACACCCTCGCGCCGCAGGTCGTCGGGCTCGACGACAGCGACCAGTCTCACCTCCTCGGGATGATGCTCCACATAATGCAGGTAGGTACGCATACGATTGCCTGCTCCGATAGCAACTATCGAAACAGGCTTTCTCGTATCGTGTTGTTCTTTCGTCATTTAGATGATTATTTCTTCTTTCCCTTCTGCTTGCTCAGGTCGAGGATGCGGATGTTGCGGAAGCGCACGCCCTCGCCATGTCCGCAGAAGCTGATGTTGCCCTCTTTGTTGAACAAGCCCGGGTGGTTGTTGTGGTCAACCGTGTAGGGATTGTGCGTACCGCCATCGGGAGCCACGTTGTGCCCCTGGCAGGCCTCACGGATATTGCCGTCGAGAATAACCTCGCCGTCAACCGTCACCGTAATCTGGTCGCCCACGGCACGAATCTCCTCGCTGTGCCATTTTCCTATGGGTCCGAAGTTCACACGCTTCGGCACAATGATGCCATAGACCGAGCCATGCTGCTGATAGTCGCGCAGACCGGCATAGATAGGTGCATCGTGGTCGAGAATCTGGATTTCCATACCCTCGTAGGCAGCATCCACACCCTCACTGGTGCGGATCCCCACGCCGTTGTTCACACCTTCCTCGAGGAAGCAGAACTCAAAGCGATAGACAAAGTCGCTGTACTTCTTATTGGTGTAGAGGTTGCCGCCTGCGCCATAGCCTGCGCTGACGTAGATGGTACCGTTGTCGGGCACGTAGTTGGTCTTGTTGCCGAACCACTTGTCGAGCGACTTACCATCGAAAAGCAGCTCAAAGCCCTGTTTCTTCTCCTCGGGTGTCAGCGCATTCACCGACACTGAGAGCTTTGCCTGTGCCTCAACCTTCTCCAACAGTCCTTTGATCTCGTCAACGGCATAGCCGGCATCGGCATCACCTTCGGCTTTCTTAGCACGGAAGATATCCTGCGCCTTCACGAGCATGTCCTTGATACCCTCACAGCCCTGCAGCGACTCGTTCTTGGCAATGATGCTCTTCACGGTCGTGGCGGCTGCGACAGCCGTGCCGTTGTTGTCCAGATACTTCGATGCCAACGTCAGTGCGGGCTGGTTGTTGATGGACGCGAGTGCCGAGACAAATTGTGCGGCGATGTTGCCGGAAGGATTCAGCTCAAGAGCCTGCTGGTAGAGATTCAGCTTCTCGTCGCGGTTCTTGCGCGCGGCCTTGGCCAGAGCCAGATAACGACCGAGCACTTTGTCTTTCACCGAGGCATTACCCTTAGCGATGTCGTAGAGCAACGGCAGTGCCTCGTCGTTGTTCACGGTGAGCAGGGCATCGAGTGCCGAGCCGTTGCCGGCCTTGTAGGCCTTGCCCAGATAGTCGATGGCGGCCTTCGTGCCGGCCTGAGCCAATAGCGGATAGTAGTTGGCAGGCTTGTTCGTACCAGTCAGAACGGCATTAACCAGCTGATACTGCTGATCAGCGGTCTCAGTGCAAAGGGCACTCTTGGCTGCCTGCTGCAGCTTGGTAATATCTGCACCTTGGGCAACCTCAAGCATCTGGCAGATCTCGTTGAAATTCTCAGGTTTGGCTACGCCACTCAATGCATCAAGGGCAGCGGCATGAACATTGTCATTGCCGTTTATAAGGCTCTTCACCTTGTCGTAGGCATTGTAGATACGACGATCAGATGCGAGCTTCAGGGCTGCGGCCTGCACATTGGCATCGCTATTGCCC
>JAFRZC010000083.1 GCA_017442765.1 Prevotella sp.
AGTTGACGAGTTGACAAATCTAACAGCTTGTCAACTTGTCAACTCGTCAACTTGTCAACTGATTCACGATAGGTAAGCACTGGCTGCTTGGCGGCAAGCACGTCATCGACGCGTCCGATGGGCGTGGTGTGCGGGGCAGTCTTCACCAGCTCGGGGTTGCTCTTGGCCTCCTCGGCAATCTTTCGCATCACTTCAATGAAGCTGTCGATGGTTTGTTTCGACTCGTTCTCGGTGGGTTCAATCATGAGGCTCTCGTGGAAGAGCAGGGGGAAATAGATCGTCGGGGCATGATAGCCATAGTCGAGCAGGCGCTTGGCCACGTCCATCGTGGTCACTCCTGTTGACTTGTCCTTCAGTCCGTCGAAGACAAACTCGTGTTTGCAAAGCCCGTCGATAGGCAGCTCATAGACATCTTTCAGGCTTTCCTTGATGTAGTTGGCGTTGAGCGTGGCGAGTGGCCCCACCATCTTCAGGTTCTCGCGTCCGAGGGAGAGGATGTAGGTGTAGGCTTTGAGCATTACGTTGAAATTGCCGAAGAAGGCTCCGATGCTGCCCAGCGATTGGTCAGTGGATGTTTCGACCTCAAAGTGTTGTTCCTCAGCATTGAATACCACGCGTGGGGTAGGGAGGAACTGCTGGAGTCCTTCGCGCACGCCTACGGGGCCGGAGCCAGGTCCGCCGCCTCCGTGTGGTGTGGAGAACGTCTTGTGGAGGTTGATGTGCATCACGTCGAAGCCCATGTCGCCCGGGCGGCATACACCGAGCATCGGGTTGAGGTTTGCACCGTCGTAATACATCAGTCCGCCGCATTCATGGATAAGTTTAGCGATGGCCGGTATCTGCCGCTCAAAGAGGCCGAGCGTGTTGGGGTTGGTCATCATCATGGCGGCAATCTCGTCGCCCTGTGCAACCACAATCTCCTTGAGGTTATCGACATCGACCGTGCCGTCGGCGAGGCTCTTCACCTCGATGACTTCAAGTCCGCATACGGCGGCAGAGGCAGGATTGGTGCCGTGAGCAGAGTCGGGGATGACGACCTTGGTGCGCTTGGTGTCGTCCCGGCTCTCGTGATAGGCGCGGATGGCCATCAGTCCCGTCAGCTCGCCATGTGCTCCGGCTGCAGGGTTGAGGGTGAACTCCTTGAGGCCAGTGAGTTCGGCAAGTGCCAGTTGCAGGTCGTAGTAAACTTGCAGGGCATGCTGGCAAGTGTCGGCCGGCTGCAATGGATGAAGACCCGCAAAGGCTTTCATGGCGGCAATCTCCTCGTTGATAATGGGGTTGTACTTCATTGTGCACGACCCTAAGGGGTAGAATCCGTCGTTCACCCCGAAGTTGTTGTGGCTCAGGTTGGTATAATGGCGGACGACGGTGAGTTCGTCGCACTCTGGAAGATCCGCCTCGGTTTCTCTGACCAGCACCGAAGGCAAGTCGGCTGTGGTGTGGTGGTATTCGTTCCTGGGGAGCGAGTATCCTTTGCGTCCTTTCTTCGAGAGCTCGAAGATCAGGTTTCCATATAGTCTGTTGTTCATGGTTGTTTGGTGGCTTTATTGTTTTGTGATTCTGCAAACGCTTTCATTGTGGCCACGAGGTCGTCGATATCTTCGCGTGTCCGTTGTTCGGTGACAGCCAGCGTGAGGGTATGCTCGTCGATTTTCACACCGGCCATGAAGCCCATGTCAACGCATTCTTCTTGCAGGGCGTCGATGTCGCCGTCATAGCTGAGGCAGAACTCGTTAAAGAACGGCTGGTCGTATTTCAGACGGAAGTGTCCGGTCTTGACGAGCTCGTCGCAGAGATAGTGTGCGCCTCCGTAGGAGAGCTCTGCGGCTTCGCGAAGCCCTTGTTTGCCCATTATGGCGAGATAGATGGTGACGTAGAGTGCCATGAGGCTTTGGTTAGAGCAGATGTTCGAGGTGGCCTTCTGCCGGCGGATGTGCTGCTCGCGTGCCTGCAGGGTGAGCACGAAGGCGCGCTGGCCGCGGTTGTCGCGTGTCATGCCTACGATGCGTCCGGGCAGTTTACGTACCAGCTTCTCCGTGCAGCACATATAGCCAATGCCAGGACCTCCGAACGACATTGGGATACCCAGGCTCTGTCCGTCGCCAACAGCGATGTCGGCTCCCCATTCGCCTGGCGTTTTCAGCACGGCGAGGTCGGCGATGATGCTGTTGATGATGAGCAGGGCTTTCTGCTCATGTATCTCATCGGCCAGTCCAGTGAAGTCTTCTATGATACCGTAGTAGTTAGGAGCCTGTACAACCACACCGGCCACGCCACCCTCGGCGAGCAGTCGTCGCAGGGCATCGCGGTCGGTCACGCCGTCTTTCATGGGTATGCCGACAATGTCGATGCCGTGGAAGTGGGCGTAGGTATCGACCACGCGGCGCGTCTTCGGGTCGAGTGTCTCGCTGACCAATACGCGCGTGGCTTTCTTGGCAGCATGAAAGGCCATCATCACGGCTTCGGCTGTGGCGGTGGCTCCGTCGTACATCGAGGCATTGGAGATGTCCATACCCGTGAGCTCGGTCATCATCGACTGATATTCAAAGATGTAGTGCAGTGTGCCCTGAGAGATTTCGGCCTGGTAGGGGGTGTAGGAGGTAAGGAACTCGGAGCGCTGTATGAGGTTCTGCACAATGGCAGGGGCATAATGGTCGTAGATGCCGGCACCGGCAAAGCAGGTGAGCGGCTGATTGAACACGCCGTCGGCCATCTCGCTGAACATTCTGCGAATCTCCATCTCGCTCAGTGCCTCGGGCAGCTGATAGTCCTTTCGGAAACGGATGGCCTCGGGCACGTCGGCATAGAGGTCGTCGAGCGACTTCACGCCAATCTTCCCGAGCATGGCATCGATTTCATCCGTAGTGTGGGGAAAATACTTGAAGTTCATAGTTCATGATTAAGAGTTATCGGGAGTTAACAGGAGTTAATAACCACGGATAGACACGGAGAATGGCGGACAAACACGGAACAGCGGGAGTTAACAGACGATAGTTTTGCCTATCCGTGTTTGTCCGCCATTCTCCGTGTCTATCTGAGGTTCTCCGCACCCCCGTAGCCTTTCTGTGGCTCATCCGTTGTTGCAAACGGCCGTGTATGCGGCGGCATCCATGGGGTTGTCGAGCTCTGAGGGGTCGGAGAGCTGTACTTTGATAATCCAGTTCTCGAAAGCGTCTTGGTTGAGCAGTTCAGGTTCGTCCTCAAGTGCCTCGTTCACTTCCACGACGGTTCCGCTGACTGGCGAGATGAGGTCGCTGGCGGCCTTCACGCTCTCCACTGCGCCGAACTCCTCGCCTGCGGTCACTTCGTCGTCAACCTCGGGAACGTCAACATAGACCACATTGCCCAACGCGTGCTGAGCATAGTCGGTGATGCCTACAAAACCAAATTCGCCTTCTACGCGAACATACTCGTGCGACTCTGAGTAGTAGAGTCCTTCAATAACTTTTGCCATAATATTAATTATTTACAATTTTACAATTTACAATTAAATCACTAAACACTAAACGCTAAACACTAAACGCTAAACACTATATTATTTCTTATAGTGTTTATCGTAGAAACGCTTTTTGACAACCACGCCTGGGAAAACCTTTTTGCGTATCTGTATCTCGACTTCGGTTCCGAGTTTGGCATATTGGGCATCTATAAGTGCCATGCACACGCTCTTGTCGGTCGAAATGGTATGGTAGCCTGTGGTTACCTCACCGATGGGCAGGCCGTCTTTCAGTACGGTGTAGCCGTGGCGGGGTATCGCCTTGTCTTGCAGTTCTATGCCGATGACGCGTTTGCTCGGTCCTTCCTCCTTCTGGCGGGCAAGGGCCTCCTTGCCGATAAACTCTGGCTTGTCGAGCTTGACGAACATTGACAGACCCGCCATGACGGGTGTGATGTCGGCTGAGAGCTCGTCACCATAGAGGGGCAGCCCGACTTCGAAACGCAGTGTGTCGCGGCATCCCAGTCCGCATGGCTTACAACGGCCTGACGCGATGAGTTTGTCCCAGCATTCGTTGATGAACGCGTGCGAGCCGTAGATTTCAAATCCGTCTTCGCCAGTGTAGCCTGTGCGCGATATGATAACATCTCCTATTGTCTTTACAGTATAGAAAGCCAGCTCCTTGCAGGCCAGCCCGAGCACCTCTTCCACCACGGCCTCGGCCTCAGGACCTTGCACGGCAAGCTGGCCATACAGCTCAGACTGATGTTCAAACACCACATCATAGCCCTCAAGATGCTCCTCCATCCAGGCAACGTCTTTGTCGATGTTGGCGGCATTGATGACGAGAAAAAAGTCCTGCTCACCCATCTTATAGACCAAGAGGTCATCGACCGTACCGCCGTCGTCATAGCACATCATGCCGTAGTAAATCTGTCCTGTGGGTGCGCCGGTCACGTCGTTGGTGAAGATGTGGTTCACATAGCGCTCTGCGTCTTTGCCCGTGATGCGCACCTCGCCCATGTGGCTCACGTCGAACACGCCGCAATGCTGGCGGACGGCATTGTGCTCGTCGGTGATGTTAGAATACTGGATGGGCATGATGAAGCCGCCGAAGGGAGACATCAGCGCACCGAGACTCACGTGTTTGTCGTAAAGACATGTTTTCTTCTCCATAGCTATCTTATGAATTATGCATTATGAATTAAGAATTAATCGGATGAAATCTTCCTTCTTTAGGTTGCGGATAATCTGTTCCAAATGCTCGGGCACGGCTGCGGCGAGAGCTGCTTCATCAAAAGCAACTCCGCGTAACGGCCGAAGCAATTGCCCGTCGAGATCCCCGACAAGAAAGTAATCTCCTAAAATGTTGATACGCTTTATTTTGTTGTTTTTTATTTCGAGCCTTACCTCCAATTCGCCTATACCGTTGATATGCTCTTTCTTTATGGTCGTATAGGCAGGATTCTTTCCGTATATGAACTCATCGGAAAGATATTCCTGCTGGATGGTCTCAATGGCCCGGACATCGTCAGAGGTCAGTGTGCGCGTTTCGCTGCATAGTGTAGAGCGCACAAAAGTCTTGAACTCTTCAAGCGAAATGTCGGTGTAGTCTTTCAGCAGGGCGATGCGCTGGCGCACGCTCTCTACGCCCTTGCTCACCAGTTTCTCGTCAGAGGGCGTGATAGCGCCGACCATGTGTCGCATATCAGTGTCGTAGAGCATGGTGCCATGAACAACAGAGGCTCCGGCGAGATGGTAGAATGCCGTTCCGCTCACTTTGCGCATCCCCGAGTCTGTCTGTGTTTGTCCGCCATTTCCGTGTTTGTCCGCCATTCCCGTGTCCGTCCGTGGAATCATGATGTCGTTGCGCCCTGTGGCCCGTGCGTCGATGCCCAGCTTGCTGAGCACCAGCGCAATCATGTTGACAAACCTGTTGAACGAGAGGTTGATGCTCTCGTCGCGTGTGATATAGGAAAGCATCACGTTGCCCATGTCGGCATACACGCAGCCTCCGCCGCTCTTGCGCCGCTGAACGTCAATGCCGTGCCTGCGGCAATAGTCCAGGTTTACCTCGTTCTCAATCAACTGGTTGCGCCCGAAGATGACGGTAGGATCTACCTGCCACATGAAGAAACAGTCGTCTTCGCCGATGTGGCGGGCAATATATTCCTCCATCGCGAGATAGAAGCTTAGCTGGTGTTTTCGTTCTTCAGGCAAGGCAACGTAGATCATTTTTCCACCATTCAAAAAAACCGGTGCAAATATACAAAATAAAAGCAAATGCCCCAAACTTTTCCGAAGCTATTTCGTTTATTTGTTACACATTATTATATTATAGAAGGCTCGGTGCTTGGTGTCAACGGCTGTCAGCCAGACCGGCAACAGCGGTTTTGCGGATGCCGGCATACAGCAAACAGCTGATGAAACTGCAAACGACGGACAATCATCATGCGAAAGCTGGTCTTTTGTAAAGTAATATATATTATATTACCCGGTAATATATATTATATTACTCAGTAATATATATACTTTTACTCGGTAATATATATTATATTACTTTGTGAAAGATATGGTTTTACTTTATAAAAGATATTCTTTTATTTCGTAAAACAGAGTTACCGATATGAAGGCGGGGAAAAAGAGAGCGGTTTTTATTGTTGCATGAGGAATGCTTTGAAGTCGTCGAACCGTGCTGACAGGCCGACGGCCTGCTTCTGTCCTTTCATGAAGGCGGCGAGCCTGTCGGGGATAGGCAGGTCGATGGCCAGTGTCTCGTCAACAGTCTGCTTGAACTTTGCCGGGTGGGCGGTCTCGCAGAAGATGCCGGTCTCGCCCGGCTGCAAACCGTCTTTTAGGGCTTGGTAGCCGCAGGCTCCGTGTGGGTCAAGGACGTAGCCTGTCCGCCCGTAGCACTGGCGCATGGTCTGACGGATTTCCTCATCGGTGTAGGTTGCTCCGCTGATGAGACCGCTGATGCGCTCGTGGTTGCCCTGATAGAGGTCGAGGATGCGGGCGAAGTTCGACGGGTCCCCTACGTCCATGGCGTTGGCGATGGTTTGTTTCGAGGGCTTCGGCTCGTAACGTCCATTCTTTAGGTAATTGTAGAAAATGTCGTTGGCGTTGTTGGCGGCAATGAA
>JAFRZC010000084.1 GCA_017442765.1 Prevotella sp.
ATTCCCGTCCGTCGGAAGAATATAGGAAAGATTCTCCTTGCTGCCGCAGCCGCCGTCGTCCTGCTTTTTGTCATACGCACGGCACTCACCAAAAGCAACACCACATACGACTTTACCCGCGTGGAGCAGGCTTTCAACAGCCTCAGCGCCGACGACCAAAACTATCTGCTCGCCATCTATGAAGAAGACTTATTTATAAACGAAATCCAAAACCAAGAAGAATTATGAAACACGTAGTATCCACGATGGCCGTAGCCATCACATTGCTTACCTTCAGTGTGAGCCTTCATGCGCAGACCTCAACCAAGCAACGCATGAGCAGAGAACAATTGGCCGAGACACAGGCCAGACACATCGCCAACACCTTGGCACTCGACGATGCCACCGCACAGAAATACATCGCCGCCTATTGTCAGTATCAGCAGGAAATCTGGGCATTGGGGCCTCGCGTGCAGTCTAAGAAACAAACCGACATGACCGAGGCTGAAAGCGAGCAGGCCATTAAGGAACGTTTCGAGCATAGCCAGAAGATTCTCAAGATTCGGGAAAAGTACTACAAGGAGTACAGCAAGTTCATGACACAAAAGCAAATTAGACGAGCCTATGAACTTGAACAACAGATGATGCACCGATTGACCAGACACCATCGCGGGGGACAGCAAAAAGGCAACGGTCCACAACGCAGAACCCGCCAGAATAGATAGCCATGACACGAAGACGTATGCTCACCGCGATGCTGGCCGTTTTTGCGACGGTCTGCATCGCTGCCGACGAAGAAAAATTCTCGCGCGAGACATTTATGCTTGGGACAACAACACTGCCCTATCGGAAAGCAGAAATCTGTCACGACGAAACGACTAAACCCATTCTTGTGCTCTATCTGCACGGAGGCAGCTCGCGTGGCAACGACAATGAAGCCCAGCTTCGGGAGGCAGCCGTCAACGTTATATACGAATATCTCTCTGAGAAGGAAATCCCTGCCACCCTCATCGTGCCTCAATGCCCTTCAGGGGGCGGATGGACAAGCCCGTTGCGCAAGGTTGTCAATGAACTGCTAAAAAGATTCATCGCCAAAGACGAGGGCGACAAAGACCGAGTCTATGTCATGGGCGGCTCCATGGGTGGAACGGGGACATGGTGTCAGCTCAGCTATTTTCCCGATTTCTATGCCGCCGCCATGCCTGTAGCCGGCAACCCCACAGGTATGGATGCGGCAAACGTGGCCACGACACCCGTCTATACCGTGATGGGGACAGCAGACAACATCATGAGTATCGCTGCCGTTGAGGATTTCAAAGCGTCGGTCGTTGCCGCAGGCGGCACCTTGCGGTTAGACACCGAAACGGGATGGACTCACCAGAACACCTGCGAGCAGAGCTATACCCGGGAACGTCTCGACTGGTTGTTCTCTCAGACCCGGAACAATACTACAGCCGTTCGGAGGATTACCACCGAAAAGCCTTCTGCCAAAACCGGCCACGACCTCATCGGACGGCCTGTCTGCCATCCATGTCGTGGAATCTACATCCAAAATGGAAAGAAATACGTCGTCCGTGGCTAAGACCGTTTGGTGCGTTGCTCACGGTATTTCGCTTTCTGGCGGGCTGAGCCCGAGCCGTGGGCTCCGGTGATGTATTTTTTCTTCTTGGCCTTGGTCTTCACCTTTCCATCGTTTTCCTTGCCACCACCGCCGCGTTTGAAAACCATTCCGCCCTCGATAATCTGGTCTATATCGTTCATAATCATTTCTTTTTTTATGTTTAGCGTTTAGTGTTTAGCGATTTTTCAACTTTCACTTATCACTTATCATGGTTAATGGTGGAACAGGCGCACACTGGTAAAGGCCATTGCGATGTTGTATTTATCGGCTGTCATGATGACATGGTCGTCGCGCACGGAGCCTCCGGCCTGGGCGATGAACTGTACGCCGCTCTTGTGTGCCCGCTCCACATTGTCGCCGAAGGGAAAGAAGGCATCGCTGGCCAGCGACACACCCGTATGCTGAGCAATCCATGCCTGCCGCTCCTCGCGTGTGAGCGGTTC
>JAFRZC010000085.1 GCA_017442765.1 Prevotella sp.
ATCACGAATTTGAGAATTAGAGAATTGTCAAATTCTAACCATTCCTTCACCCGCATGGATATTAATTCTTAAATTCTCTAATTCGTGATCTGATTACTACATCAGCTCGTAGCCACCAGCTGCGCCAAGGATGAGCGCGATGATGTAACCGAGAGCCTGCAGGATCGTCTTAACTGTCTTGTTCATAATCTTAATGTTTTAAATGGTGAATTATTAGGGTTACTTATCTTGCGAAAATATCGCCTCTTTTACCCTACAAAGATACAAAAAATAATCGAGACTACCAAATAAATTACATCTTTTCTTCGTCTTTTTATTCTCTTTTTGTTTTCTTTGCGTATTAGCATGGGTGATGAATACCCGCAAATTCAATGAAAATGAACTGTTTTGCGATATTTTTCGGCAAAACATTTGGAAGAAAAGAGATTATTTATTATCTTTGCAGCAAAATTTTAAGATTATGGGTATTACGATATTGAGCGCAAAGCAATTTGCAACAAAACTGAAAGCAACCATCCAGGCATCAGGAAGACTCGGATTTACTGCCGAGACGGCCACAGCCTTGGGTTTAGAGTCCGGAAAGTTTGCAAAGTTTGCGAAAGACGACGAAAACGGTTCCTTGTACCTCATTATTATCAATGAGCGTAGTGAGGATGCTTTCGAGATAAGAGTCTCGAGTGGATACTATTATGTCCCCACCAAGGTCATGTTCGATACGCTGGGTTTCAACTACGAGAACGGCAACATCATGTTCGACCTGGTCCGGCAGCACTCTCTTGACAACGACCTTCAGGGTCAGGTGTACTTTATGAAGCAGCGTCAAATCAAAAACAGGGAAAAGAAGAATGATATAATATCTGAACCATGAAAAAGGCCCCGCATATCAGGGGATATGGCGGGGCGCACACCGGACTGGTCTCTTGTAGCCTAGGAATCTTTAAGGAGACCGGTCCTTCTTTACACCAAAACGGTAATAAAGCGGTTGCAAAGATAATGCTATTTTTGTTATCCGCCAAACAATTTAATAATTTATAGCATGAATCTTAATTATTTCAAGACATTCAATAGCAAAGATGCTCAAGATATAACCCTTGAGCAGCTGGCCGAGATCATCCGCAGCGATGAGGAACTGAAGAAGAACACCGCGCTTTACCGCGACCTTATGGCACAGGGTCACGACAAGGCGGCGAAGAACGTGAAGGAATCGACACCGCAGGTGGCCGCCAGCTTCCGCATGGAGGGCGGCAAGGGCAAGGAAAACTGTCGCGAGTGCCTCTATCAGGTATTAATCGACTTCGACGCGAAAAACCCGCAAGAGCGCCTGCCCGCCGACGAACTGGAGCGGGTGAAGACCTTCATGCGCACCTCGTATCATGCCCTGCTGGGCTACGAGAGCATCTCAGGCCTGGGCTATCACATCGTCGTACCCTTCATCCTGCCCGAGGGCATCACCATCGACCTGGCCGCCGACCCCAAGCAGGCCGAGGAGATCTACACCCGCGTCTACCGTCGCATCGCCAATCAGTACACCGTCTGGTGCGGCCACGGGATGGACAAGGAGTGCAAGAACATCAACCGCCTGATGGGCCTGAGCCACGACCCGATCGTGGCCTACCGCCCGGATGCGCGGCCCTTCCGTCTGACACGCGAGGAACTGGGCATCGATGCCGACGGCCGTCTGATCAGGATGAAGACGCCCAAGCGGGCCGTCGACAAGGCGGGTAACCCCGTCAGCGTACCCCTCGGTGACCACCTGGCACGTGCCGAGAAGATGGTAGAGGAGAGCGGTACAGTCTTCGCCAAGGGCAGCCGCCACAACTTCATCATGCACGTGTCGTTCATCCTCAACCGCATGGGTGTCGACGAGGACGAGGCAGCCCAGGCGCTCGACGACACCTATCTGGGACGTATGGACGGCAAGCCCTCCGACGTGCTCCATAGCTGCTACAAGACGGCCTCCGACGAGTTCGGCGTATGGATGCCCCAGCGATCGAACACCGCCGTGAAGACCGAGATCATCGCCGCCTTCCTCAAGAAGCAGCATCTGCAATACGACACCCTCACCCAGAAGACCCGTCAAAAGTCGGACAAAGGCCAATGGGCCGAGATGAAGGAGCGCGACGAGAACGATCTCTACATGGCCTGCTGTACTGAGTCGGGCGTGAACCTCACCGAGAAGCTCTTCCACACGGTGCTCAACTCGAGCATCGTGCCCGAGGTGAATCCCCTGCGCGAATACGTACTGTCGCGCGCTGCCTGGAATCCCGACATGCCCGACTACATCGGTCAGGCAGCTGCGATGGTTCACATGGACACCGACCAGGAAGACCAGCTCTGGCGCCAGTGCTTCCCCAAATGGTTCGTGGCTATGGTTGCGGGATGGACCGACGACCAGATTGTCAACCACCAGGTGATCGTGCTCGTCGGTAAGCAGGGCATTTACAAGTCGTCGTGGATCAACCGACTGCTTCCGCCTGAACTGCAGGCCTATTCCACCGACCATATCGACATCGACCGCCTCGACAAGGATGAGGAACTCCGTGCCGCCGAGTACGGACTCATCAACATCGACGAGCTCGACAAGCTGACCGACCGCCAGCTGAACAAGCTCAAGTCGATGATCACCACCCAGAACGTCGATGTGCGCGCCCCATTCGGCCGCCACAAGGAGAAGCGCGTGCGTGTGGCTACCTATGCCGCCTCGGGCAACAAAGAGGAGTTTCTGACCGACCAGACCGGCAACCGCCGCTGGCTGCCCTTCCACGTCAAGGCCATCGACTCGCCCTTCAAGCATAAGCTGCCCTACGACGGTATGTACGCCCAGGCCTGTTATCTGCTCCAGCATGATTTCAACTACTGGTTCGAGGTCGACGACATCAAGTCGCTCGAAGCCCATGTCGAAACCTTTATGGTGCCCACCAGCGAGGAGGAGCTCATCCCGATCTACTACTCGCCCGCCAGGATGGAGGATGCCGGTTCGAAGTTCCTCACCCTGGCCGAGATCTCCGCCAAGATCGTTTCCTACGGCTGCCTGAAGAAGAGTCCCGACCCCCGCCGCCTCGGCGCCATCATGACCAAGCTCGGGTTTAAGAGTGAACGCATCGGCCATGGTGGCAGGCGTGGCTATTATGTGTAAATAATAACTGAAAAGGATACCACTATAATAATCGAAAAGGGTACCACGTAGACCAGAGTTTTACGTTATATATAAGGTGACTCATAAGAGCACTGTAAGGTATAATTAGTTAAAACATGGTAGACATGGACAAG